>PADI01000046.1 GCA_002702985.1 Methanobacteriota archaeon | reverse complement strand
CTCGATTACAGTTATCAGTTGATGGAGCCCCTCCTGAAATTCGTGAAATAGCTCCGACAGGGGATGTGCGAATTGATCAGGCTTCTCAGGTTCAAATTAATTTGTTAGCTTCTGATTCCAGTGGATTTGATGAGGACCTAACTAGCGTCTTGCATTATCGAATCCGCGCAGGTTCTAGTGAAATATCCAGAGGTAGTGTTCCTTTATCTGAACTGACTGAAATTCAAAATCAAGCTATGTGGAGTGGTAAATTAGACCTCACAGACGGTGGGGCGACTGCACTTCTACCTGGTTATCTTGTTGATGTATGGATTACTGGTTCAGATAGAGCAGGAAATCCATATGATAACTATTTGAATTCTGAAATTCAACCCTTTGACACTTGGCGATTGGTTAGAATTGGTCCTGGAATTGATCTTACTAGTTCAATTATTAAATGGTCTGATCCATCTCCTACTGGTGGAGATATAGTTACATTAACCATTGAAGGAACTAATGTATTAGAGTACGAAGGAGAAGTAAAATTTGTGATACAAAATGAGATTTCTCCAGGGATTTGGGCAGATGTAGGTGATGCTGAAACAGATTTGAATATCTTACCGAATTCTACCTTTGATGCTGCTATAGATTTGATGACCTACGGTGTTGATTCTACAGAAGTTGAACGATATCGATTAGTTGCCAGAGATGGACACATAGATGTAGATATTTTGACATTAGAATCTCTAATTCTTCAACCTTATCAAGCAAGAGACGGAGAAGCATTGGGTCAACAAATCGAAGAATCTCAATTGACATTCTTGCTATATCTTGCTGCTTTGTTTGGTTTAATTTTTGGAACAATCATGCTAGTGCTTTACAGACAAGAAAACTATAGTGAGGATGAGGAAGTATTGCCCGAGGAAGAGCAAACAAATATGGTTGTAGAATCAATGGCTTCTGAAAAGAGTCGTTCTGATCAACCTCCTCCTCCAATCCCTGTTGCTCCTCCTCCAGTTCCAACTCCTCCTCCTGGCCTCAACTCTCCTCCTCCAATGCCTCCAGGTTTGCAATCTTCAAGTCCACCCGTTGAAGCAACACCTCCAGTTCCTAATCCTCAACCATTACAGTGGAGTGACGAACAATTACTCTCTCAAGGGTGGACAACTGAACAAATAGCGACTTGGAGGTCTCAACAAGCTCAATCAACCTACCAACAATCTACTCCTCGTTCAGATGTAACTGGAGGAGCAGCAGTAGCTACATATTCCGAAAGAGTAGTTTCCCATGTAATGCAAAAATATGGGATCACAGATCGTCAATCTTTCTTAGCAGCTGCAGAATTCTTTGATGCAGATGGCAATAGATATCTGACTACTGAAGAATTAGAAAAGACTGCACGTAGTCTTGGTGAAGGCGCATGAGGTTTCTCGATGTCGGATGCGATGCCCCCAATTTCATCCTCGAGTACAGAGAAGATGTTGTTCTTGCAAGAAAATATGGTTCATTTTGTTAATCAAATGTCTATGCCGGTTGTTGAGGTAAGTTTGGTAGTCTCAAAATATCTTAAAAAATTAGTAGATGTTTTAGAGGAAAGGGCACAAATAGAAGGCGAATATCTTTCCAGAGAAGTTGTGAGTCCTTGGTCAGTAGAGGTTGAAACATCAGATACTGATCGTCCTGGGATGCCTCTTGAAAGAATCTTAGAAATTGTTGATATTGATAGAATGGATATTTTGGATACCATGATTCGTACGATTATTAATGGAACAGAATTGCCCTTTGTCGATGCAGTTTTAGCATTAAGAAGGTGGGAGCATCTTGCTCGAAGTCAACTTTCTAAAGCGTCAGGGACAGGCCAACTTTTCTCTCCAATGATTTTACCTACTGATTTCTGATAGATTCAGCATTGAAGATTCTTTAGCAACTCGATTATTTGCGATCCACCATGCATCTATAATCGAATATAGCCATAATATTGGCCAAAGAACGATAGAAAGTAGTAAAGGGATTTGGAGTAAGAACCAATCTCTACCTTTTGCATGTTCTCTATTGAAATGTTGACCTAGGAATAGGAATGGGATTAATGCTAGTAAAATTGCAATTAATGGTCTCATTGCCCCCCATGGTCCAACTCCTCCAGTGAATTCATACCATATGATTCGAGAAACATTCATTGGAGTTTTAGCTCTTTTTTGGATTTTTTCGGCTAAATCTAGATCGTTCCCATCGACTTCTACCGTCGCCTCCATGGTCCGCGGTGTGCATTGATGCTTCTCAAGATCTCTGCTATATTGTGTAAGAAAACTAGTTTTTCGGAAGTTATTCAATTGGGCAACAATTCGAGTGGAGCGGATGTACAAGATTTTGTTGACTGGTTTCGAGCCGTTTGCGGGACTGGAAACTAATGTCAGCGAGATCGTGGCTGAATATTTGGATATGAAATCGTTAAATGTTGAGCTGGGTGAATCTGAAATTGGAACTAGAAGAGTTCGTAAAAGAAGTCCAAAGATTGAATGGCGTTCCAAGATATTGTCAGTGGACAAAAATGGTAGTACACATATTTCAAAAGATATTCTCTCAGATTCAATTGATAATATAGACGCAATCATTCATCTTGGATTGGCAAGAAATGCATCACTTCCTAGGATTGAATCTCGAGGATTGAATATGAATTATTTTACCTCACCAGATAACAGCGGTAGAAAGGTAACTGGGGAAATTATCCAAGGAGCTCCTTCTGAGATTCCAGTTTCTGCATCTATTGAATTAATTCAAAATGAGGATCTAAAATACTCGTATGTAATTAGTGATGATGCAGGTGGATTTGTTTGCAATGAAACTCTATACAATTCTCTTCATGCTTTACGTTCTAAGGATAGAGATATACCCTGTATTTTTGTTCATTTACCCTCAGAGGAATTTATGAGTATTAATGAACAGGTAGAATTTGTTACTCGAATATCTGCTATTGTAGTACAACCTAGGCATGTAGATGTAGTTGGAGCGATTTTTGAGAACGAAGGAAAATGGTTAGCTAGTAAACGAAAGGGCCCTATTCATTCAGACAAGTGGGAGTTTCCGGGTGGAAAAATTGAGCGTGGTGAATCAGAAAATCTCGCATTAATTAGAGAATGTAAAGAAGAATTAGATTGGGATATTTCTCCTGTAGATAGAATGATGGTAATTGATTATCGTTATTCTGACTTTACGGTAACACTTCATTTTTGGAGATGTATCTCTCATAGTGATGCTCCGCCTAGTACTCACAGTCATAGTGAACATCGATGGATTAAGACCTCTATGTTACATAATTTTGATTGGTTAGAGGCAGACATTCCGTTGATAGAATACATACAATCTACATTTCAAAGTTAATCGTTCCATTCTCTTGAAGATCCATCCATTTCCATTCCATATCCATCGCCTACTGATCTTGGAACATGTTTTCTACCTTCATGGTATGTTGCTTTTTCAATCCAAGAAATTAATCTTGGTAACTCTAACAAAACATCAAAATGTCCTCCTAATGTAGTTTCACCCTCTAAGACAAATCCTACTTTTCCTACGATAGATGCCTGTCTAGAGAGTCGAAATAAGCTTGAATTTTCTGTGGAATCCATTGTCATTGCATCCATCCCAGTATCAAGAATTCGTTGATCTCTTAGTGCTTGGATAAAATAATCCATTGATCCACCATTACCGTACATCTCTGTCCATACCTCATTTTTAGGATAAGGAGTGTTTTCAATCTGATTTTCAGGTTCAAAATCAGGGAATAGTCCCTTGATTGAATCAATAATTGCATTAGATGATTCATGAGCCCCCACTCGAGTAGTGATTCTCACGGATGGCCCTCCCATACTATTGAGTGATGGTGGAAGGTCATGGGTGTTCCGCTATATTTGAGATGCCAATAATGTGTTTCTAAATGATTTTTGAATAACAACTTTGACGACCAAAGGGGGAAGTTGAGGCCATGGACGAGGTCAAGATTTTGACAGTAATCCCCGTTCTCGATGAGTCGAAACACCTTGATAGATGCCTTACATCTCTTCGCAATCAGACATTTGATTCTCAACGCCATCGAATTTTAATTTTGGATGGGGGCTCTAATGACAATTCTAGGGAAATTGCAGAAATACATTCGTCTAGAAGTGAAAATGATGGGGGTCCAAAGATAGAGATTTTACATAATCCTGGTAAATATGTATCTGCTGCAAGAAATCTTGCTCTTCAAAATGTAGAGGATGAGACACATATGTTTGAGATAATTGGACATACTTGGGTTCCAGAAGATCATCTTCAATTGAGAGTGGAAGATTTACTTGACGCTGAAGAATCTTTGGGAAGACATATTGGTTCTATGGGTTCTAAAATCAAACCTTCTGTGGAAAGAAAAGGTATGGCACAGTCAATTGAATATGCTCTTCATTCTCCATTAGGTGGAAGTGGCCAATTTGCTGATTTCAAAGGTCGAGAGGCAGCAAAATCTCCTGCTTTTTGTTTACATCGAGTTGAAGCAGTCAAATCGATAGGCGGTTGGGATGATAGATGGATTGCAGGACAAGATCATGATTTGAATCACAGGTTAAGAGAGAATGATTGGCCAGTGATGCGCTCGGATGTATCATTTGTGAATATGTCAAAAAGAACTAATCTGTCTGGTTTATGGGGGATGGGGCGTAGATATGGATATTGGAGAATGCGTCAATTACGAGTATATCCTAAGCGTGCTAGATTACGAGAATTCCTTCCTTGGATTGGATTGATATCTATCTCCCTTTCACTTGTTTTGTTTTCGCTCTCTTCAGATAGTTCTAGTATTTCAGCTAATTTCATTCTGCTCAATGTTTTTTCTGAAATCTTTTTGATTACTCCCTTATTTTTACTATCTGGATATTTTGGTGTTTTGTTAATGACTTCAATGGCTAAGACAAGTATTCTACCAAATCCAGGTATTTTTCTTTCTATTCTTATATTGCACATTTCATTTAGCTTAGGTCTTCTTACAGGTCTATTGCCAATGAAACCTCCCATAAATGAACGAATCAAGAGCGCGAACAATTCAAACAATGAAGGAAGGAATTAGTTTCATGGCGGAGAAGAATCAAGGCACTTCAGTAGCCTTACTTTTGGCTCCATCATTGATTTTTCTAGTCTTAGATATGTTTGGTCCACCAGCTGTAGATTTATTGCTTTCTGAAAAAATTTGGATACCTTATGTTTACTACGGTTCATCATTAGTTTTTGGCTACCTTTTATTCCGTCGTTCTAGGATTGTTAAGGATATGGAATGGCATCGCTCAAAGAGTATTCAGAGATTAGAAAAAGTATACAAGGCTGAAGACAAGGGTGTTTGGTTACGTTCAGAAGAGGCAGATAATCGCTTGAGTGTCGCTGCAATGAATCGACCAATTACTTCCCAGAAAAAAGCAGCAGAACGTCTCTCTGGTTCAGTTTCTCAGATCAATCGTGAAGGTGGGCCTACTGAAATAGAATCCAATGAATCTGATGTTGAGAATGTTGATTTATTTCTGGAACAGGAACATGTTGCTAGAAGTACAGCTAGAGTTACTGGAAAGACCGGCCCAGTAGAATCTGTTCAGGGAGTGACAATGAAAGAAGAACCTAGAGCAGAGTCTGGGCTGTTCAGAGGTGCAATGCGAAGATTATCTGAAGCTAGAGAGTCAGCTGCCCAAAATCAAATTAATTCGCAGAAATCTAGTAATTCCGTGAAGTCTAGGGATCCAATTCAATCTCAGATTGATTCCACTGAAAGAGTCTATGTTAGGCCCGGTCAAGATTACGATCCATCACCCATGTCTTTGAATTCCAATCCACCTTCAACACTTCAAACAAACGAACCTGTTCAGTCTAATATTCGACGATGTAATGAATGCGGATACCACATGAATGTGAATGAATCATATTGTCCAAAGTGTGGTTCTTTCTCTGAGTAGTTTCGGGAACGATTCAAAGGGGGCCAGTAATACCGAAAACTGTAGGGGAGCCAACATGTCTGATAAGAGGGATTACTACGAGGTTCTTGGAGTATCCAAGAAAGCGTCTAATTCAGAGATCAAGAAAGCGTTTAGGTCCTTAGCCAGAAAATATCATCCAGATAAAAATCAAGGTGATGAAGAAGCAGAGGCATTGTTCAAAGAGGTGCAAGAAGCATATGCAATTCTATCTAATGAAGAACAAAGAAGACAATACGATACTTTCGGCCATAATCGTCCAGATGGTAATCCATTTGGTTCCGGTTTCCAAGGTGTAAATATCAATTTTGAAGATTTATTTTCAGGAAGTGGCTTTGATTCAGTATTTTCCCAAATTTTTGGTGGAGGAAACTCTAGAAGAAGAGAAAAAAGAGGTAATGATCTATTGATGAGACATAGTATTTCATTTGAATCGATGTTCAATGGTTCTGAAGAAGAATCTGATATTGAATCGTTAGTCGAATGCTCTGAATGTTCAGGTACAGGTGCAAAATCAAAGGAAGGTGTATCGATTTGTAGCACCTGTGATGGACATGGAAGAATTACTCAGACTCAACGAATTGGCCCTTTTCTTCAAGAATCAGTTACCGACTGTCCTAATTGTGGAGGGACAGGAAAGGTAGTCACAGATCCTTGCTCTTCATGTAGAGGAGATGGGAGAATAAAGAAAGAGCGAACTATTCGATTTTCTATTCCTCCGGGTATCACTCATGGGACTAGGATGAGAATGCAAGGTCAAGGAGAGCCTACACTTGGTAATTCAGGACCACCTGGACATTTATACATCGAAATTTCAGTTGAAGATCATGAATGGTTTGAACGCTCAGACTCAGATTTATTGATGGCATTTCCAGTTGGATATCACGATTTGTTGAGAGGTAAGAAATTTGAAATCCCTCACTTAGATGGTTCCCCTTTACTTATTGAGATTCCTGCTGGATCTAAGCCAGGAGATACTATCGATATTAGAGGGCGAGGGATTCCTAATAATCGTGGAAGAGGTCGAGGAAATGTGACTATATTACTCAAATTACACGTTCCGGAAAAACCTTCCAAAGAAACACTCGCTTCTCTAAAAGAATTGAGTGAATCAATTGATGTTCAAGAATACGAAATTGAAGAATCAATTCGTAGAGAAGCACGAAATCGAAGAAGAGGTTTGTAGATTATTTCTTTCTAACGGTGAATTTACTCTTCGGAATCACTCAAAGCTTTGGAAGGCATTGCTGCCATAGGAGTTCCTCCTACAGTTCCTGTAACAATTACATCTAATTTGGTTGAACCCTGAGAATGCTGTACTCGAATGAATTTTAATTTGTTAGCCTGCACCTTATCCAAAACAATTTCATCTTCAAAGTGAAGATGACTCGGATGTACATCCTCAATTTCTACTCTATCTCCCATTGTAGCAGCAAGTCTTACTCCAGCATGTTCCCATGTTACGTTAGAACGAAGTCCAATCAATAATGTTGGATTTTCCATATCTAGTCTCCAAGCAGCAATGTCAAGATTTTCAGTAGAATGTCTCACATCCGGTTTACCCCATTCTTGAATCAATGCATCCCATTCTGAATCGCCTAATGATGACAAAGCAGCATCGATATCATCATCCTCTTGAGAATCTAATCCTATGCCACTGAGTCTTTCACGTAATCGAATCAATCGTAATCTTTCGTGTTTTTCTACACGAATCACGTCTCTATCTTTCCATTGCCAATATGCGATTGGTAAAAGCGGTGAGAGCATAAGTAATCCAATCACAACATAAAATCCGATAAATTCACTAGAACGATCGAAGTATATTGGTTCATCAACATCTTGTAATTCTAATCTTAGTGAATAAGAAATAGGAATGGAATTCGAAGTGCGATTTTGATCTAAAGAAATTTGAATTGCATGTGTCCCTTGTCCAATAATATTCAACGTACTGGCGGAATCAGTAATATTTGACAAAGTAATTATCCTCATTATGCAACAATCAGTTGATTCCGATGAGGGGATAATACGAACTATAGATCCATTAATATCATCTATATTGAAAATCCAGTAATCAATATCACTGGTGTCATTAAGATGTCCATTATACCAGCTTCCATCATCTTGGATGATAGGATAAGCATCCTTATCTTGTTGTAGATTTGTTAGAGTATCTGGAGCATCTCCTAAATTATCTCCATCAGATAGAGAATCTATGGAATGTATTATGCTGTAAAATACAGGATGAGATGAACGGATATGAATTAGAAGTGTTGCATTTGTTTCTCCAACATTTTCTATTGTAAATATTCCTGATGATTGATTTAATTCAGTCATATTTCCATTTTCTACATATCTTAACTCAATGGAATCAGTGGCCTCAAACTCAATCTCTAAAGGAGACCCAGGTCCCACCTTCAGTAGATAAAAATCACCTTCTAAATCTAGGGGGCCTATGGTGCCATTAACTCTAGTTTCAGGGAAAATTATATCTGGATTTTCATCAGCATCAGACCAAATATCAATTACAAAACTATACGGGTTTACCTCTTCTCCATCGTTTGAATGAATTTTCAAATAGATTCCCTCATCGGTAGGTATTTCAATGAATTTAGGAGTATTTTCAAGTGTTTCAATTAGAATTGGAATCTGACCACTTGTATCTAAAATATCTAATGTAAATGGATATCGTGAAGTAATTTGATGCACATGTAATATATCTCCTTCATTTCCTGGAATATGGATGACGTCTGTATCTGATACACCTAAATTTCCAGTATTTATAGAGGAAATAGTTGCTTCTGCAACATCTTGATCTCCTGAATGTTCTGGGTGATCTGTAATCTCATGACTTCTAGATTCTGGTATGACCATTTTTAATTCCCATTGACTAGATTGAAAAGACTGATTTGTAAAAATTGAGATAGAACCGGAGGTAATATTTCTTACAACTTCATTTGAATTTGAAGATAAAATATCTGAATCTCCATTTGGCCAGATAATTGATACATTGACTGGTGGACATTCTCCATTTACATTATTACAAACCATGCTTATCCATGCGATACCATCAGTAGCATCAATTTCTAAATCTAAGACAGTTCCATCTTGGGCTTTTATACTCTCTAATGGAGCGAATGAAATGATTAGAATTGAGAGAATCCAAAGTGTCCAAGTGGATTTGAGTCGGATGCCCATATAGTGCTGTCATCCTGACTGGCTTTTAGAATCATTCAAGCGGGTCTCTTGTCTCCTCGGAAACATGGGCGCCCTAGGTCGAACTGTAGTTGGGCGTAATCGTTATGCTAGGATTATAGGTTTAGGTGACCGACGTTCGCCTTGTGTGCATACTCCTTGTATCGTAAAAATCGACGGAGATCCAGATATTCATCAATCGATTGCACCATTTTCATTCTTTCGTGACGGTTCTATCTCACCAGCAAATCTTACTTTAGAAACTTTGATTGAAGAAATGGATATTTCCTCTCCACCTAAAATCATAAAATGGCAAACATCTGAGGGCCAACATCTTCCTCCAGAATTAAGTGAAGCAGATTCTGGTAAATTGGGTGGCGATGATAATTTCTTGGTTGTTTCATGGCAAACTTTGCATCATGATTCCAGATTAATGAATGACAGTCTTGCACCAGATATCGTGATATTAGTTGATGCGCCCCAATTAATTTCCACAGGTCAAATTTTCCTTGAAGCAGTTACTACACTTAGGGAACGCTTCCCCTCTTCATTACTATGGGCACCAGGGATTTCTGGCCCAGATAATGCTGCTCTGTTAAGCTGGTTTGGACTAGATTTGTTCGACTGTGCTAGGGCTAGATCTGCAGCATCGGCGGGGTATCGTCTTACAATGAATGGTCCTCGACCTATGGATGAAGATGAAAATGCGAATATCTGGGTTCGAGATTGGGAAGATTCACTACGATTTATTCGCTCATCAATAAAAACAGGGAATTTAAGAGAATTAGTCGAATCTCAAGTCCTCAATAGTCCTCGTAGTGTAGAGCATCTTAGACGTCATGATACTCTGTTAAAGGGAAGAAAATCGATACTTGCAAGTCATGTATCTCAAGATCGTCGTTTTCGATTTATTTCCAGTTCTTCTAGAAATGATCCTTTAGTTCATGACTGGAAGATAAGGGTGTCTGACCAATATACTCCTCCATCTCATTGCCAATCTGTTTTACTATTACTGCCCTGCAGTGAACGGAAACCATATCGAGAATCTCAAAGTCATCGAAGATTTTCTCGTCATATCCCATTTACTTGTGTCGATCAAGTAATGGTTACATCTCCGTTAGGATTGGTGCCCAGATCTCTAGAAGATTTTTGGCCTGCTGCTCATTATGATATTCCTGTTACTGGAGATTGGGATTCAGACGAAATTACGATGATACATGACATGGTTCAATCATTAGTTGATCGAATAGGATACCAAGTCATCATCAATCATTCAGGAATTGATTTAAACTCAATTAAAGGAGATCTCGAATTAATCGATACTAGGAAAAATTCTACTGCTGGTTCTCCTGAAGCATTGGAAAGACTGGAATCTACGATTTCTGATGTTGTCAAGCGTTTAGAAATTAGAGGTCCAAAGGGGCACCGTCACAGATTAGAAATGTACCGTTCAGCATCACGATTTCTATATGGGAATGACACTTGGTTGTCTGATGTAAAAATTGAGGGACGTCCGCCTCGATGGAGAATTGAGAAAGAGGGGAAACAAATTGCTCAATGGCATCCACGCGCTGGTCGTTTCGCATTTTCGAAGTCTTGTCTAAACATATTGCATGATGGCAATGTATTGCCTAGAATTCACCTGGTTCCAGATGTTGAATGGAAGGGAGATATTTTCGTTTCAATTATAGAATCATATCCTGATGGAATTAGAGAAGGTGATGACATTCTGGTTATGCAAAATAGTATTTTGATAGGTTCTGCAAGAGCAGTAGCTCCTGGATGGGAATGGAAAGGATCTCCGGGTAAAGTAGCTAGATCTCATCATCGAATAGGATGAAACTTGACTTTTGATTGTCGGAGCGGTTAAAGAGGGGAAGGAAGTCGCAGCGCTGCAAGGAGTGGTACCGTGGGTAGAATGCATGCATCCGGTCGTGGCCGAAGTGGCTCTACCAAGCCGTTTGTGGATTCCGCTCCAGAGTGGTCAAATACTGACAAATCTGCTATTGAAGAGACCATTGTAGATCTTGCTCGAAAAGGACATACTGCTGCCCAGATAGGACTTATTCTTAGAGACCAACATGCTGTCCCCAATGTTCGATTAGTACTAGGCGAGAGAATAAGCCAAGTTTTAGCGAGAAACGACATTTCTCCTGAAATTCCTGAAGATTTAATGAATTTAATGAGAAAGGCATTGAAGATGTTGGATCATCTTAACAGTAATAGAAAAGACATCCATAATCGCCGTCAACTTGAACTCGTTGAATCTAGAATTCGGAGATTGTCAAGATATCTCAAGGGTACTGGAGCATTAGATTCCGATTGGACCTATAAGAGAGACCAACTACGTCTCGCTGTGAATTGATAATAATCGCATAGGTCTTGAACCTCCTAGTGAGTCTACAATCATGACGCGCCTAATTGAGTTGGAACCATTTTCTGCGTCTTCGGAATCAATTCGTAATGCTGCGCGACATATATTGGATAATCCAAGCCAATCTGTTACCTTACGTGCTCCATTAACAATCTCTGGATGTATTGCATTATCCATGATTGAATCGGCATTAATTGATTTGGGACGCCCATATAGTAGACGTTTTTCTCCTTCATCTGTCGAAAATTCTGGAACTTTAATCGATATCTTAGATACTCATGATGCAGATATTATCTGGAATTCAGAAGAGGCAATACTTTCTCTAAATCCTACTATTGTTCATGCATTAGATGGTCACAAAGGCGATGGTAGACATGGACGCCTTTCTCCAGTAGCTACTGCTGCGTCACTGATGGAAGAATTATCTCCTGATGGTGTTCGAAGTATTCGACTTCTTCCTTTTTCGATTGCAGGTAATTGGTTACATGATGCTATGGATCAAACCTATGACCCAGTCTTTACAATCATACGTGATTATTTGCAACATATTGGACGAATAAATGTCGTTCCCCTACCTAAAGTACCTGATCCATCAGTGGAAATGCTTCCTGAATTAGATCCATTTCTATTAGAAGGACTTACATTAGGGTGGAATAAAATGGATATCGAAGATCAAGCACGGTCACTTTCTACATATTTTCTTCCACTACTTTCTAGTGAACGTCCATCGACCCCTCGAATAGAGGAATTAGGATGGCATCGTATTCTAGCACCTGATTGGTCCAGAGATTTAGCATCTCAACTTCATGATCTTTCTAATGATTGGAATCGTTCTGATGAAGTACGTTTGTTCGCAAGTAGAACTGTAGACAAGTTGGTCAGAACCGGTCGTTATGAATGATTATTCAATTAAGAGCGTTTTACCACACCCACCACAAGGTAGTCTTAGTGGACGTTCATCTGAAGTAATTGGATTTGCTTGATTACAAATTGGGCAGTCAATTACTGGAATTTTTTTATTGGGAACATCATCTAGTCCGTCGATTCGGTGTCTTGGTGAAATGAAGATAATGATCAATGAAAGAACAAAAGTTCCGACTCCTGCTCCTAATACAAGTGTCATTCTAATGCCCATTGCGTATAATACCAATAAAATAGATGTGGAGAGAATAAGCCAAAATATCGATGGCGATCTTGCTTTATTTCTCGTACCCCTTACAGATACGGTAGCGCTCACAATGAGTATTGCCAACAAGAGAAATAATCCTGTTAGAGGACCATCAATAAATGATGTTGCGGGAGTAATAGTGACTCTGAAATCATCTATTCTCTCGTCTGATGAGAATGAGACGCGTACATTCTCTGCTATTCCTATCCTAAGGTGATTTGAATCAATTTCTTCAGAGAATACATTAGAAATTCCTTGGAGTGGATTGGTAGAAAGTGTTGCATCTAAACTCACCTTTGTCCAATATGTTTGTGATTGTGAGCGAACAAATGATTCAATAAACACAAAAGAACCTGAATCTAGAACCGTACTGGAGCGAATCGTGATTGTAATTGGTTCAGGTCCGAAGGAATTTTGTCCATTCATGTCTATGTCAATATCTAGAGCTCCTTCTAAGTCAAATGGTTCACCTCCTAGAATTGAATTTGATTCTAATGCTAGTGCTCTATCGATGAAATCTGCTAAATCCCTAGAACTTCCTGTGAGGTAATTTTCAAGGATATCAAGTTCCGAATCATCTACAACACGGTTGTTCAATCCATCGGCACCAACAATAGAACCTGAATCTCCTAGTTCTCTCCACCATGATGTTGAGTCAAGACTTTCGTTACCGATGTTATCTAATCCCCATCGAATCCAAGTGGCTACTGCACCTTCTATCTCCATCTTACTTGTTCTTTCAAGACGATCATCTACTTGATTTACATCGATTTCAAGGTGTAAATTGGTACCTCCTGTTCTTACAGGTTCGTTTGAGGGGTACCAACCATCACCATCACTCGAGCTACCATCTAATGTTAATTCATGGCTAATTTCTGCCTGAATCATTACTCCTTCTTGAGGCCTAAGTGTCAAATTGAATGGATAACTTCCTGATTCGGCATCAGATGGAGATGTCCATATGTAGACTACTTCTACACCAGTAGAAGTAGTACTAACATAGGGATCTCCTCCGATTTCATTTCCGAGAACTTTAGCAGTCAACGTTTCTGCAATAGCAAGTTCATCTCCAAATTCGGAATGGAATCTCACAGGGAAGTATACTTGATTTCCATCTACATTAGGTTCCATCATTTCGATATCAAGTAGTGGTGCATCAAGATACAATCCACTTGCTGATTCTGGCCCCCCCCACATGATGATGGCCTTGGAGTCGTCATCGGGATTAGACCAAATAATTCCTCCATTCATGAATGTAGTAACTCTAATTGTATCTCCTCTTGAAACCGTCATTTCATCCATAGAGACCTCGATGACGAAGGTACCTTCTCGACCGGGTGCGAACGGGATGCCTGTATTACCGCCCTGGGATCCTGTAAATTTTTCATTTCCAATTTCGATTTCTGTAGTGAAATTACCCCCTCCTGTAGAGCCCCCCTCTACTCTGAAATCGATTCTAAATTCCCAAGTTCCAGAGGGTATGACTCCTGAGGCTCCGATACTTGATTCGAACTGTGCAATTCGCTGTTTGTCGACACCTGCATTTTCAATTTCAAGTTCATACAATTGATTCTTTGAAGATTCTGAAGGTGACATTGAACCTGTTTTCGAACTGTCTGCCTCTCCAAGAAAGAACATCACATGTTGTACAGGGCCTTGATGTACAGTAGCTTGTTCGGCTGAAATATTTTGTACTGGAAACAAGGAAATTAGTAAAACGAATAGAATCGTGAGTACCAGACTTCCACGTTTCATGTCTCACCCACCACTCAATAGCCCTTGAATCCCACGCTAAATTATTCGTGAAGGAATACTAATTTGATTTCTGAATTTTCACTAATTTCAGTTATCCTAGCAAAACCCATTCTTTCTAATTGAAAAATATCTCCAACTTGATATTTCCCCGCCTCAATTAGTCCTTTATTTTCAACTATTTTATCACTATTAGATGTGCTTAAAATCGCAGGCATAGTGTGATTTTCAAGTAACCAATGAACAATTGGTCTTCGATCCGTTCGTTCGAATTCATCTGCAGAAATTTTAGTATTTTTAACGGTAACATTTGCAAATTCTTTCAGCCTTATTTCTTCATCGATGTCATCTTTTTCTAAGACAATGATGTCACCATTTTTCGGAGATGGCCAATTTCTGTAACCCATTTCACTGTCATCAGGATGTTTAGGTAATTTTAGAATTTCAGAGTTCCATTCTTTTTTCAAATCTAGAGTCAATGAAGCATTATTTTGACCGATGAATGAAACTCTAGGAGTTATCTTATCTATCACCTTTGAGTTATGTGACTCAATAGTTGTCATTGAGACTGAGATGTCCTTTTGATTTAGTCCAAGTTCAATCCAAAATGCTCGTAATGCTTCAGGTGAAAATCCACGCTTTCTGAGAGCCGCTATAGTAGGTAAACGTTGGTCATCCCATCCGGAATATTTGCCTTCTGAAATATCGGCCTTCATGCCACTGGTTGAAAAACCTCCAAATTCGTGAACCTTGACTCTTCCCCAATACATCGTTTCAGGATAATCCCAGTTACGTAATTTGTAAAGTAAAGTCTGCTTTCTCGTTGAGTCCATCAAATCTTTACCCCGAATAATATGGGTTACTCCTTGCAGATGATCTTCTATCGCAGATTGATAATCTAATAGTGGCCATACACGGTATGTGCTGCCTACCCTGGGATGTGCAGTTGTTTGTATCCTTAGAGCAGGCCAATCACGTAGAGCCGGATTTGGTAAGTTCAGGTCTGTCTTAATTCGAACTACTGCCGCACCATCATTCCATCCACCTTGCGGATCATTCATACGTTCCCATCTCTCAACCTGTTCTGATGTATCTAAATCTCTACATGGACATTCGTTTTTTGCATCTCTAAGAATCTTGAATTCTTCTGCTGAGCATGTACAAACATATGCATTTTGATTCAAAATATCCTCGTTAGCATGTTCAAGATAAATGGCCATTCGATCAGATGCGTAAACAATTCTTTCAGGTTTTTTCCCTGTTAACCATTCATACTCCTCTTCAATTTGTTTGTATGCCCAAATTTCTGGAGGCTTTCGTTTTGTATCTGTATCATCAAATCTTAGAATTACTTCTCCATTGTACATTTTTGAGTATTCACTGTTGATTATTACTCCTCTACTATGTCCTAATGTCATTGGGCCGTTAGGATTGGGAGCAAATCGAAGAACAATGTTGTCAGCTTGTTCTAATGGTTTGAGCCCTTCTCGACGTTCTTTGACTCTTTTTTCCAATGCTTCAGGTGCTTCTTCAGAAAGTAATTGTCTAATGTGGTCTAAACCCCTTGATTTAGCAATATTATTCGCATCTTGTACGGCTGGAATAATTCTAGAAACTAGTTCTTTAGCATGTGGCTTTAGATCAGGGTGTGCTCCAAACACACGTCCCAGAACTGATTTCATTTCTCCTTCACCTTCATATTCTAGAGCATTTTGAAGAGAAAACGTCCTGATTGCCTTGACAATTTCAGGCTGATCAACAGGATTCCCCATGGTACTCGTACTAGGCTGAAAGGCGCTCACTCTTACAATTGCCGATACCAGGAGTCTACAGACGACTGTCCGCCAGTATTTTGCGGAATTCTAGGCCGCAGAGGTAGTTTTCCTTTTCCTGCTTCTTTCCAAGCTCTTTCAACCGTGGCCCATGACCATCTGAGATGAATATGTGGAGAATCTTTGGTTATCAACAATGGAATAGCATCCTTAGTTTTTCGATCAGAGGGGTACCCTGAGCCAATTTCAAATCCACATTCTTGTGAAATTCGTTCTATTTCTAAATCTCTATGCACCTTCGCAAGAATTGAAGCAGCACCGACAATAAGATGTTTAGAATCGGCCTTATGTTCTGAAATCAATTCAAAATTTTTCGAGGTTGCTTTGATCATAGAAGATACATTTCGACCAAATCTTTCTTGATTTACATCACAAGCATCTAAAATAAGTTTAGAAATACACTCTGAACCAATATTATCTATTGCTTTTGCAAATAATTTGACTTCTACATTATTGAGAGTATCATGTTCCATTGAACGATCGATTTGTTCTGCGCTAAATTCTACTATGGAATATTTCCAATTTTTATATTTCAAAATTTTATTTCTGATTTCTAATCGCCTAGAAGGTGAAAGTGCCTTTGAATCATTTACTCCTAGTTCTTCTAAAATATTGATTTGAGCCTCAGGAATACCTAATGATGCAACAACTAAAGGGCCGATGACAGGGCCCCTCCCTGCCTCATCAACCCCTACAATCATGATTATTTTCAGAGGTCTAGGTCAAAATCTGTATCGGTTATTTTCTCCTTTTTTGTGGATTTTCCTATGGTTTGACTTGGATTGATTTCATCAGAACTATTCTTAGTGTTCTTTTTTGTTTGATTTGACGGCATTAATTTCTCTCCAAGAGTTTTCTTAGAAGGATTATCAATAAGTCCTAAGGTAAGTAAATCTGCGTCTTTTAGATTAGATTCTTTGGTATGATGGTCTAAAATGTCTGTTGCAGCACTAATATTTCTTGAATTAATTTCTGATGTTACTCCTCCTGACTTATTTTCAAACTTTTTTGTCCAATCTTCTACTTTTTCTTCTGGTTTAATTTCAGGTTTTGATAGAATTTTCTTCATATCCTCTTGACGTTTAACCAATGCCCGGTTTAGTAGTACTGTACCTACTGCAACAACAAATATTGTCAAAAGAACTCCATTGTTCTGAGTGACGAATATAATTCCTTCAGATAATAGTTCTGAAAATACACTTGGTTCATCATCATCTTCTGATATTCTGTAATAATCGCCCAGATAATCAATGTCTTCTGCTATTGAAAATTTTACACTTGGATCCGAAATACTGTGTGCGATTACTTCAAGCTTAGCAGATCCATTAATCTCAAATCCAGTTGGAGTAGTTGCGAATGCAGTAAATGAAAAATTTTGGTTAGGTTGAATATCTCTTACCTCAAAATATCTTATATTTTCAGTACTATCAAATATTGAATTTTGGGGAGGTATCAATCCGAAATTAGATGTCACATTCATGTCCAGAGAGACCATCATTCCATCAAGATAATTACCAGTATTTTGAAATGTAATTGTCATTGTACAATTTTCATTTTCCGTTGTAGTTTGTTTATTTGCTAATTCCCAGTTAATCACTGAATCTACAGAAATAAAGTATTTCTCTATTACAATTAATTCTTCTTCAATGAATGCTCCAATTGTAATTTCCCCGTTTTTCCCTGCCATTGTTCCGTTCAAAATCTCGATAGATAGATCAATGTCACTCGATGTTTCTCCTTCTTGAAGGGTAATTTGTGATGAACCTAATTCTACGCTAGACCAAATTGGATTTGACAGTACTTGAATTTCAATCTCATCGTTGAAATTCCCAGTATTTGTGATAGATACATTCTCGTGACAAACAACTGGATTTTGTGTACTTGAAGGAGAGATTAAACTACAAACGTTATTTTCATCAAAATCTAGAGAAGCTCCTCTAATTCTATCAATAGTTACTGATTGATTTACAGTCAAAATTTCTAATGGTTCAAATTCATTATATGCACTAATTCTAATGTTTATTTCTCCCGAAAATATGTATGGTGATGCATATTCTATCANAACAATTCCTGAATTATTNGCTGCTAAATTTTCTATTTTGTATAGATCAAATGTTCCAACTGACCATCCATTGTATGTGAATGATTGATCGGGAACTGTGTCATCAACAGGCAAACCAGAATCTAACATGGGTTGAACTTTGATAACAAGATTAGCATTATGATTTCCTACATTTCGTAAAGAAATGGGCAGTAGTACCTTTTCTCCTGGTTCTACAGTTGCAAAATTTTGATGCGAATCAATTGAGATACCAGAAACTGCTGTAACTTCGATTGTGAAATTCCAATATGATTCTAGCATATCATTTTGACTAATTGCTTTAACTGAGATTAGATGTTTNCTTCCTGCTAAAGGCAATCCATTTTCTACATTTGGGACATCAACTCTGAATTGTATCCAAATTAGTTCATTTGAATTAATTGGGATATCTTCACCGATTGATGGGTTGGAATTTCTTGGCCAAACTACATTCCATCCTGATGATGAAATAATACTTACATTCGCGGAATCTGGAATTAAAGCATTGTTAGTAATATTGACTAGTATATTTGTTCCAACACCTGGTTCAATAACAAAATTAGAACCTGAATTACTACCAAAAGAAAGANTGCTAGATTCTTTAGTCACATTGCTCATAGATCGTTCTTCCAAACTATGTACTGGGATCAATAAATTAGACGAGAATAAGATGATAATTGCCAAGGTGACGAGGCGTGAAGTCGCACCATGCATGTTATGTTCTCAATCCTTAGAGGTTTAATTCGTTGTATTATTCGTTCATCATATCAACGGATCTGGTATTGCTTGAGNTAAAGCACGAAGGTCAAATTCGCCTGCATGAATGGGCACTTTTAATCCATAAATTTCGCTTACTTCTGGATCTATTTCACCAAAGGTCCCTAATTCGATGTTTCCAATGAGAATCTTAGCTCCTCGACCAGGAATCCATGGTCCAACCTTGTCATCTAATGGTTCAAATGAAATATCTTCTCTTGCTCCTAGATCTCTTACCAAAGCCTGAGCAATTCCCTTTGCCGCAGTAAATCCTGCATTTGTTTCAGCACATGCCCATGCAACTCGCCAAGCATTACAATGATCTCGAACTACTTCTCCACATTCTTGGATCCTTTGAGGTAATTCATGATGTCTGTTTTCTGCTAATATCTCCATTAATGAAGGCAGTATATTCTGCCGAAGAATAGTGTGTTCAATCGTAATTGGATTTGAAATTCTAGTTACTTCTCCTTGCTCTTCCCATCTCATATTCTTGAACTGAGAACTATCGTTGGATAGAGTAAGACTCTGGACTTGTTGTATTCCTTGGGATGATAGGCTTTCGTTTATTCTACGAATTAGGTTTGCTCGAGTTAGAGGTACTCCTTCTAATGCAAGTGAAGAATGAGCTTCACCTAGAGATTCATATCCAATACCTGTCGCAATTTCTTCTACCAAATCTATGGGATGCAATATGTCGAAACGCCATCGAGGCATTTCGATAATGTGAATTTTTTCTCCAACAGAGGCATCGCCCCATCTGTTTGAGTTTAGAGGGCCTTCTGTTGCAGTTCTAGTTTCGATTAATTTTCCTCCCATTCGTTCTAATGCTGAATGAATAACTTCTGATTCAATTTTTCCACCTAAAATCCGCTCTAATAGTCGTTCAGGGAGTATATGTCTGCGAGGCTTNCCATTTGGAGAAACTAAATTTTCTCCTTTGGCAGTTGTGATATTCATACTTTCGATAGTTCCACCCCGTTCTGCAAGAGATAAACAAACAAGGAGTAAAGAAGCCTCACAAGCTCTTTCATCCCATCCAGTTACATCAATCAAAAAATCGGTAGTAGTATCTTTTACTGTTGTGTGGCTACCATTTATGATTGGTGGGAATGATAGTGTTCTTCCAACTGCATCTTCAATAATTGGTACTAACTCCATTCCATCAAGAAGATGAGCATACTCCATTCCTTTAGGATGTGAGTCTAGAATTTGTTGCACACTCATACTAGAATTCATTGCTAGAGGGACAAATCGATGATCT
The DNA here is from genome assembly GCA_002702985.1 of Methanobacteriota archaeon. Classification (GTDB taxonomy): domain Archaea; phylum Thermoplasmatota; class Poseidoniia; order Poseidoniales; family Thalassarchaeaceae; genus MGIIb-N2. The sequence continues at coordinate 13,030 of PADI01000046.1, read as the reverse complement.
CTATTTACAGCTTTGACTTTGAATGGAGGAGCAAGAGTAGATAGGTCATGGACCCCTATAGAAGCGAGTCTCCGTTTTCTTCCAAGAGTAAGGTGTAATTTTTCTTGATGGTCCATTAATGATTGAATGAATAAGTCCTTTTCTTCTTCTGTTGTTCCAATATTTACATTTCGAACAATTGCACCGAGAATTACTGGACGTATAGTTGAGATAGAGGATTCAATCTCCATCGTAATCATTCCAGATTCAACTTCTAATTTCGGAGGGGTAGGATTAGAATAAAGAAATGCGCGTGCAGCTCTAGTCATTGTTTCAACAGACAAAAGATCTGATCTATCGGGAAATACTTCTATTTCCACTCCTTCTTCATCAGTTCCTTCCACAACACATCCTATATCTGATAGTTGATTTTCCCATAATTCTGGGTCGTAAGATATACCATGCAAAGATAGTAGATTACGAATTGAATCATGTCCAAACTTCACTGTTGGCATACTATCTCCGCCTGTGGGTGGGGGCTTATTGGTTTGACCTCTTCGTCTATCTGCGAGACCACATTGGTAGAGGTTGACGAATTCCATCAAGTCGTAATCCACTCAATACCGCAGCTTCATGAGTAGTTGCTCTGAGGTGCTGTCTTTGGAGTAAACTGATTGATGTAACTCCCATTGCTTGCATCCATCCTCTTGCGTGATCTTCCATTGATGATAGTTTCACGTCGAGTTCAGTAGCAATTTTTTTCACACCTGTAGGTTGGCTTTCATCTCCAATGAAAGGTTCTGAAACAATTCCATTTAATCCAGCTGCTATTGTCATTAATGCTTCAGAGGGACTGGGTGTCCAATCAGTCTTTAGAAATACACTCATTTGTGCTTTTTGTTTTGAACGGGCCATCCCCACTGTTGGTAAAGCGGAAATCGCAGGTGCAGAGCCAATGGTACATACATTGACAATTGCGCCGGCTAATCCTAATTCTGAGGTCATTCTGAGTAATTTTTCCACTCTATCTACGTCATCCATAAGCAGAACAGGAGAGTCTTCCGGAAGAAAACCGATGGCAATTGTTGACATTGCGTGAATAGCAGCTTCGTTTAAATTAGGAAATGAAGAGATATCAATGACTGCTCCACCTGATTGGGATAATTGTTCCCGTAGTGTGAGGTAGTTTTCTTCATGAATTCGAAGATAGTCATTTTCTCTTGGAGATGAGTCTACAATACATGGTTGCCCCTCCAATGCTGAACCTGCTTTAGATGGTCCTTTCTGAATATGAGGGATCCAGATATTTCTGAGGTTACTTCCTGAAGAGACACCTGGCATAATAATTTGACTTGATAAGTCTACTACTGAAGAGGGAGATAGAGAGGCACCTTGAGGACAAAGTCGTAATCCATCAAATCTTCCGGATGAGGAAATTTCAGGTGGTTCTGCCCCTACATGTTCATCTGAATCTGCTTCGAGTACCGTAGCGTCCATTGTGAGTTTGAACCCATGAGGTTCCAAAATGTCGTTTAATTCAACCAATTCCTCTGCTTCAATTGATCTACTTTGAGCTCCTTTTCCTACAGAACGAACTCTACCATCTACGACGATTTTACCTCCTATCATTCCTGACCCTGCGTCATTGTCTGCATTAGAAAGTGCTACTATTGTTCCATCAATCATTCCTGAGCCAATTCTATCTCCAACCATTCCTCGAATAACCAGAAGTCCACCAGTCATCGACTCTCCTGCATCTGCACCAACGTCATCTCTGACAATTACTGTTCCTCCAGACATCCCTAAAGCGACTCTAGCTCCTGTGCCCTTCTCAAAAATTGTTTTTCCATCACTTTGGTAAGCCGCAGCAAGATCTCCTGTCTTGCCTTCAATTTGTAGTAAAGCACCTTGATTTGCACTACCTACTAGGTCTCCTAATTCACCTAGAAGGCGCATCTTCAATTTAGCAGGAAGATGTGTGAGAACTCCGGTTTCACCCTTTTTTGGCCTTTCATCACCATCTCGTCCCCAACCTATCTTTAACGCTCTATCAAGTTGAATGGCTTGATCGAGTGACTTTGCTACTTGTCGAGTGAGTCGAACGCTCTTCTGAGTGATGTCTGCTCTGGACTCCATTGTCCCTGCTGATACTAGGCCGTCCTTGACCCCTTCGCTCAAAATCGCCTTGGAATGTTTGATAGATGGCCCGCTACGGGAAGTCATCAGGTGAGGGTGTATGAGCATCAAAGTGGCCATTAATGGATTTGGAACAATTGGGAAGAGAGTAGCAGATGCAGTCGATGCACAAGATGACATGATAGTGGTAGGAGTAACTAAGACAGGGCCATCTTTTGGATGCGATTTAGCCGTCAAGAAAGGATTTCCTTTGTATTGTACTTTTGATGATCCATCTAAGATTTCTGCGTTTTCAGATGCAGGATACAAATGTTCTGGAGGGCTTTCAGATTTACTATCAATTGCAGATGTTGTTGTGGATTGTGCCCCTGGTAAACTAGGTGCTGAAAATATTGAGAAATACAAGAATGCAGGAATCAAATATATTTTCCAAGGTGGTGAAAAACATGCACTTACTGGGCAGTCGTATACATCTAGTGCTAATCATTTAGAGAATATTGGGGTCCAAGGAACTCGTGTTGTTTCATGCAATACTACTGGACTCTCTAGAACATTGGTTCCACTTTACGAACACTGTGGTTCTTTGAAAGTAGAGTGCACTATGATTAGGAGAGCAGCAGACCCAGGTGACTCTAAGAAGGGACCAATAAATGCGATTTCTCCTGTATTGAAGGTTCCAAGTCATCACGGACCGGATGTAATGACTGTAAAACCTGAAATTGAGATTAATTCCTTGGCAGTTGCAGTACCTACAACAATAATGCATGTTCATGCTATTGTCGCAGACTTGCCTTCAGGTCACGGTTTAACTACAGATTCAATCATTGAGATGTGGAAAGATACTCCTAGGGTAATTGTAATGGAGGGTGCTAAAAATCGAATTACTACTACTGCTGAAGTGATGGAGATGGCAAGAGACATAGGTCGAAAATGGGGCGATCTTCACGAAATTTTTGTTTGGCAAGATGGTATTAGTCTTCAAGGAGATAGGCTATATTACTTCCAAGCAATTCATCAAGAAAGTGATGTAATTCCAGAAAATGTAGATTGTATTCGCGCTCTAATGGGTACTGAAGAAGATTGGAAAGTAAGCGTCGCTAAGACAGATTCAGCAATTTCATCCTATTACGGCCTGTGAAGTTTATCACACATATTCATGCAACCATGAAAAGGGGAGGCACCACATCGATGCTTATGCAAGCGCGGACTTGGAGTTTGTATCTTGTTTTTTTATTGCTAGTTCATTTGCTCCCGTTATCTCATTCATCCAATGAAGCAATTGAACCAGAAAATGAATTTTGGACCTCTGAACAGGCATCAGAACATTGGAATGTAGGCGCTACCCCTATTTTGGAAGAATCTTCTCTAAGATTGACTAGTGGTCTTCTTCATCCAGTTACTGGTTCATTTGATCCTATGCTCGTTACTCCTTCTCTTCCAAGTATTTTACACGATAGTCTAGACGTAGTCCGAACAGGGATGTTAATTATTCAGGATGTAGATGCTGATAGAACTGATTTAGAAGAATGGTTGGAAGTTCAAGGTTTTCCAATTTTAGATGTAATTCCTGATGACGCTTTACTAATTAGAGTTCCAACTGACCCTCATCAATTAGATGCTGCAATTTCCTCTATTGTTTCAAATGAAGGAATTAGATGGTTTGGCAGTCAACACCCAGGATGGAGATTATCTCCTCTTCTTCCGACAACAGGTACTTTGGATGTGAATATTATTCCTGCACCTGATCTTCAGGATATTGAAATTCATCAATTAGAATCTTCAATTTATCTTTTAGGAGCAGAAATAGTTCACTGTGATTCTTGGCTTTGTCAAGTTGAAGGGATTCATTCTAATGTTTTGATAGATTTAGTGACCTCTGGCTCAATTCTTTTTATCGAGCCTTCTCCTAAATTAATTTTAGAAAATATATATGCACGATCTGTTTCAAACATTGATGAAGTATTATCTAATCACAACCCCTCTCTTACTGGTCAGGGGCAAGTAGTTGCTGTTTCAGATAGTGGATTAGATCAAGACCACGGGGACTTTAACGGTCGAATTCGTGCAGTATACAATCAGTATGGTCCGGACAATTCTGCTGCAGACATGCACAGTGGACATGGAACACATGTTTCAGCAACATTACTCGGAGACGGTTCGGGAGACAGCAGTGCAAAAGGCATGGCTCCTAATGCTACTTTCCACTTTTATCAGTTAGAATATGATCAGACTGGAGCGTTAGCGAGATACGGTTCATTATTCGATATGTTTAGGCATTCATGGCAGCAAAATGCAAGGATGCAAACTAATTCATGGGGGTCAGAAAATCTTGGTGGACAGTATAATTCAGATTCAAGATCGGCAGATTCTTTTGCGGATCAATATGGTGATTTTTTGGTTCTTTTTGCAGCTGGAAATGAAGGTGCATCTGGTTCTGGAACAATTAGCCCTCCTTCAACCGCTAAGAATGTTCTAACAATAGGAGCGTCCACTAGTGGTAGACCTGGAACTGCTGCTGCTGGCCAAGTCCCTACTTTTTCATCTATTGGACCGACATCTGACGGCAGGATAAAACCCGATTTGGTTTCACCTGGAGTTCAGATTTGTTCTGCCAGGGCTCAAGAAGCACAATATCCAATGGGTTCTTCATGCTCTTCTGCTAGACATTCTGATGGCACAACTCCTCTCTATCAACAAATGGATGGGACTTCTATGGCGACTCCAGTTGCTGCTGGAAATGCACTATTAGCACGTCAATTTTTGACAGATGAATTTGGGATTTCTTCTCCACGTTCGGACCTTCTCAAAGCACTGTTAGTGAATGGAGCGAAAGATATTGGTGCCAAGGATATACCAAATATGGACGAAGGATGGGGGCAAATTGATCTAGAACAAACTCTCTATCCAAAGGATGGAATAGTTCCACTGAATACATTCATGGATTGGAATCAAACTTTGCAGCCAGGGTATTCGTATGTTTACACATATGATTGGGATTCTTCCCATGGAGTTGATATCACAATTGCTTGGACTGATGCTGCTGGTTCTTCTAGCGCTTCTCAATCATCCAAGAGATTAGTAAACGATCTCGATCTTACTGTGATTGCCCCTGATGGCTCCACTTACAAAGGAAATGTGTTCTCAAATGGGTACAGTACTACTGGAGGAGTTAATGATGACCTCAACAATGTTGAAAGAGTAAAATTACCTTCTTCATCAACGCAATCTGGTACTTGGGAAATTAGAGTTCAGCATGTATCTGGAAGTTCTCAAGACTTTGCTATGGTAGCAACATCTATTGGTTCCGAGAACTTAATCGCTGACCTAGCAGTATTTTCTGGTTCACTGTGGGTTTCAGCAGATCAACCATTGGAAGGAGATGCAGTTGTTGTTAGGGCATCTTGGCTAAATCAAGCACCTGGGTCAGCATCTGGATATGACATATTAATCGAAGATATCTCCACCTCTCCTCCTACAATCATTCTTGAAAGTAGTAGAGGATCAATTCAAGGAGGTTCTGCAGATTCGATAACTACTCAGCATACCTTTTCTACTACCGGAGTACATACTCTTAGATTAACATTAGATTCAGCCTCACAAGTCTCTGAGTTGAACGATGAGGTCAACGGGACGAATAACAATCAGATAACATATGATGTCAATGTGACAGCAATAGGTGTTCGAATTTTACCTCATTTAGAAAATGGGAATTTGCCGAGTTCGCCTGAAGAATTGGCTTTAGCAACTCATAGGACGATTGATCCAAGCGTCACTTCTTCGATATCCTTTGATTTAGATTTAATGAACGAAGGAACAGCGACAATTGATGCTGGACTAATAGTCACTCCTGTTCAAATTATTCGTGAAGATGGAATTCTTGATGCGCCAGATGATGAATGGTCAAGAACACTTTCAGAATCTGGACCCTGGACTCTACCCGAAGGAGGAGCTTCAGGTTCTATTAGGACAATTTCCTTATCTTTGGTAGATGAAGATGCTGATTTCAACGATCCATACGGTGCTATTTTTGCTTTACCTGGAACTTATATTGTGGATTTGACAATGTATGATCGAAATGCTCCCTTAGTATCCTATACTCTGAGATTAACAGTTGAAGTTGAGCGAGTTGAGGGCCTAGATACAGTACTAGCAGGAGATCAAGGAATAGCAGGGAAACCAGGAGATACAGTTGGATATACAATCACAGTTCGTAATTCGGGTAATGGTCCTACGATATACACGGTAAGTTGCGAAAATGATCTAAGATGGCCTATAGAATTAGGAAACGGAAATACTTCTTCAATCGAGTTAGATCCGTTAAGTCGTCTACAATTCATTGGATTATCTGTTCGTATCGTTATTCCTCAGGCATACATGGGAGAGCCTGCAGCGGGTTCTTCTGCAGTAGTGACTTGTAACATCGATTCTACAATTGATTCATCTGTTTCATCTACTGAAGTTTCTACAGTAGGAGTCTTAGAGAGTCGTGCATACTCTGTTGATATTTTCGAGGAAGATGGCACTCCAATCGGGCCATCTGGTTCGGCTATTCAGCGTGCAGTGTTAAATGACGAGATCGTCAATACATCAATTCATATTGAGAATAAGGGGAACACTGCATTCGATGTTGATGTTTCAATGAGTACTGGTTTAGTTTCATGGCCTGTTTGGCTTTATGTTGATGGGGCTCAGGTTTCATCACCCTACTCAATTAATTTACAACCTGGAGTAGTATCTTATTTGCAAGTACAGATGGCAGTTTCTGCTAATGCTGACAATTTTGACGTTAACGTGATAACAATTAGAACCTCACTTTCAGATTCAATTCCCACAGTTAATCAAACTAAATTCATTGTAGAACAACGTACTGATTTTATTCTNGANGGTCCNGAATCNGGNATTATTGATGTTACTCCNGGNTCTACNTCTACATTCAATGTAACAGTACAGAATACCGGTAATGTCCCAGTAGTGCTTGATTGGACATTCCCATCTTTGCCCGAAGGATGGTCAATTGGTTTTGCATCAGGTTTAGCTCCATACAGTTTGTTGATGGGCGAAGAAAGAACAGTCAAAATTGGTCTTTCAGTTCCTTTAGGTCTGAGTTCTGGTGTATCTGAAACAGAAGTTGGTTTGTTGGTAATGGGAGGGTTAGCATCATCTTCGCTCGATATTTCTCAATCGGTTCTACTAGGTGTTCGTGTCTCATCTTTAGCCGTACCAGTAGTCGAATTTGCTGAAAATCGATATAACGACGTTCCAAGAGAAGAATCTACAGAGATTACTATGCAATTATCAAATGGTGGAAATCTACCTCTAACAGTTTCTGTAGATTTACTCGCGCCGGAAGGATGGAATTATGCNTTTGAACAGACCTCTGTTTCTGATTTATCTCCTGGAGATACAGTTGAAATTGCACTAACCCTCATTCCATCCAAAGATGTATCTTCTGGTGTTCAAGATTTTGTAGTGATCTGTATGATAGATGGTATTGAGACAGAGATAGGAGGTTTTGAGGCTACAGCTGCTGCTGTTACATCAGGCGGAGGTGCCATTGGTCTCCTTGAATCAGTAGGTGTTCCCGCTTGGGCCGCTGGAATAGTAGTGATGGTGTTATTTGTAGGTCTATTTGCTGGCGTGTTCATGCTTCGAAATAGAGGGCTATCTTCTTTGTCAGATGATGAACGATTGATTCCCGCTGGATCTACTTTGAATCAAGGTGATTATCAAACTCGTTTTGAAGCAGCGATAAATACAGGTAATGAAGAGAATTCTTTGGTTAGTGGTGGTGTTTCTCAAGCCGAGATAGATGCTGCACTAAATAGTGGCCTTGCACCTTTGCCTCCTCCCACTCCTGAAGGATTGCCTCCGGGTTTTTCNTCACCTCCTCCTCCTTCTTTGCCTCCTGGGCTTCCTCCCGGTTTCCCACCATCCGAATAGTCCGTTCGACTTATGTTTGGGACCCTGTTCAGAGGGGTATGGATTCGAGTATAGTGCTCTTCGGACCGCCCGGTGCAGGTAAAGGTACTCAAGCAGGGCGTATAGTACAAGTCACTGGAAAACCTCAGGTTTCCACCGGTGATATGCTTAGAGCAGCAGTAGAAGAAGGAACCGAATTAGGACGAACCGCAAAGGGGTATATGGAAGCAGGAGAATTAGTCCCCGATGAAGTGATTATTGGTTTGATAGAAGAGAGGATAAAACAGCCTGATGCATCTGGAGGATTACTTTTCGACGGTTTCCCTCGAACTGTGCCACAAGCTGAAGCACTTCAAAAGATAGCACCTGTTTCAATGGTAATTGCTATCCATGTAGAAGATGAGTCTATAGTCGAACGAATTTGTGGACGATTCACTTGTTCATCCTGTGGGGAAGTTTACCATGATTTATTTCGTCCATGTAAAGTAAAGGGTATTTGTGATTCTTGTGGAGGATCAGAATTCAAACGTCGTGCTGATGATTCTGAAGAGACCGTTCGCACTCGTCTTACTGCTTATCATAATCAGACTTCACCACTTGAAGCATGGTATGAGAACCAAGGTCTCCTTAGACGAATAGATGGAAATCATACNATAGATCAAGTTGGTGAAGCAATTTCTAATCTTTTGATTTAATTTGATTTGGTGTGGCAATGAAACGTAGAAGTCGAGATAGAAGAACTAGGCTTCAGAGAGCCGATCAAGCTATCTCTCATCTTGAAAATATNATTATTGATTCATCTTTAGACCTAGATATTAGAAACTCTGCCGCAGAGGATATTTTTCGAACTTGTATGAGGCATAATAGAACGATTCCAGAATCAGTTAAAGCATTGATATGTAGGGGATGTAAAGGGATTCTAATTCCTGGTGAAACAGCAAGAATTCGAATTAGAAATAGGATACGGGTTACTACCTGCTTGATATGTTCACGAGAGAGGCGACTTCCTCTCATCCGGGGGAATTAAATTGAAAATTCCTGAATGGGTTATTTTGTCCGCCAAGGATCCTGAATTGAAGTCTACAGTTCGATTAGGTAGAAATGGATTGACTGAGTCGATTATTCAAGAAATTAAAATACAATTATCTGCCCGTTCGCTAGTAAAAATTAAACTAAATCGTGGATTTGCTGTTGGTTCTGAACAGAGAAAGGAAATTTTTTCCCATTTGGAAGAATCAACAACAAGCACTCTTGTTTTCTCCAGAGGAAATGTGGCAGTTTTATGGCGTTCATGATAGATTCTAGAGGTTTTTTCAATGGATGATTATTTGAATCGCCTAATGGAGGGGTAATCATGGGGGCCCTATCTAGGAACAAGTCATTCTGGCTTCGTTGCACTTTTTTATTATCTTCTTTGGCTATGTTTGCCTTCTTTCCTGTAGTTCAGGCAGGAGGAGGAGGAGGTTTAGCAGGAAGGCATTGGTATGTTGAGCATATTTCTGCAATGCCTGAGTGGGCTTTGCCTGCTTCATTTTTGATTCTTCTCGGTGTATATGGACTTATCATTTTCGAATTAATCGATCGTGCATTGGCTGCCGTAGTTGGAGGGATAGTAGCTGTATTTACCTTGCATATTATTGCTGCTGGAGACCCCAATACTACGGGACCTGATTTACTTGACGTAGTAGTTTGGATTGATATGGAGACTGTCGGTCTTCTGATGGGCATGATGATTATCGTTGGAGTATTATCTGAAACAGGAATCTTCCAGTGGGCAGCAGTAGAAGCATATGCTAGGAGTGGGGGATCAATTTGGAGACTAATGGTAATACTTGCAGTAGTCACAGCAGTATTCTCCGCTTTCCTAGATAACGTCACTACAATGTTGTTAATTGCNCCAGTAACTATCCAACTAGCTAAGGTTTTGAATCTCAATCCAATTCCTTTGTTAGTAGGAGAGGTAATGTTCTCTAATATCGGTGGTACTGCAACACAAATTGGAGACCCTCCAAATATTATCATTGGCGCCCAACTTTCTAGAACAAGTCTTGCAGGAACACCCCTTGCTCAGGAATCTATTGCTTTCATTGATTTCGTAATTAACCTTGCACCTGCAGTTTTCTTAGTGTTCCTACCATCTTTGTGGTTATTGCATCGTCTGGAGCGCGACGGTCTAGATTTGCATCGTGATCGTGATATTGAATCGTTGAGGGAAACATACGGAGTCAAAGATAAATCACTCCTAATCAAATCTGGGATTATATTGTCCCTAGTTTTAATTGCATTTTTCGCTCATAGTGCTGTTGATCATCCATTGTCGAATGTGGCAGTAATTTCTCTTATTGGTGCATTTGTGATGTTACTTGTGTGTACCCCTCACGAGATTGAACATTATCTCGATGAAGTTGAATGGACTACATTGTTATTCTTCGCAGGACTCTTTATCCTGATTGGAGGACTAAGTGCTATGGGACTTATTGATGCATTAGCAGAATGGACAAGTACAATGATTGCCAGAGCCCCTGAAGATCAACGTTTGTTTGTAGCGTTAATGCTATTACTTTGGGTTTCTGCGATTGCTTCAGCATTTATTGATAATATTCCATTTACAGCGACTATGGTTCCTGTAATGCTTGAAATTGCACAAGATGTCGATTTAGATCTTCCATTGGGTCCTCTAGCATGGGCTCTTGCTTTAGGAGCATGTTTGGGAGGTAATGGAACATTGATTGGAGCATCAGCAAACGTTGCAACAGCGGGAATAGCTAGCGGTGCAGGACATAATATTACATTTATGCGGTTCTTCAAGACAGGTTTCCCTATAATGATAGTCAGTGTAATTCTAGCATCGGTTTACTTGTACATAATGTTTGTAATGTGGGAAATACATGTTACTCCTTCAGTGATTCCATATGCAGTTATTGCAGTAGGTGTTCTAGGAATGGTGATGATTGGACGCATATGGGGTCCAGCTGATATCACTATTGTCGAAGAAGAATGAACTTCTGTCCGTCAGCATCAAATCATGCCGAGTTTACCGGATAGTATGCGGGAGTGTCATGTGTGTGGCCTTCTCTTTGGTGGAGGAGACCGTTGTCCTGAATGTAATGCTATTTTTGCATCTACTGTAGAGACAGAACAAGATGAATCTCTCCCTGCTGGACCATTGCCTGGAACCTCCTCTCTTACTGACATTCTTTCAGAGGTAGAGGGATTAAGTGGCCCTTCATCTTCAGATAGCGATTCGCGTACTAATCTTCCATTTACATTAGGAGGGGCTCGAGCGTCTCCTAAAGTACAGCTATTGTTTGGAGCAGGTACTCGTTCAGATCTTAGTATGGATAGTATCGAAGATGAACCTCTGATAACTGAAGAATCTATTCAAGAACCAGAAGAAACTACCATTATTATTCCTGAAGATGAAATACTGGAATTAAATTCTGAAATTACTCCTGAGTTTGAAAATAAAACTCTAGTTGAGGAGACAGTTGAACAAAAACCTCAAGATGAAATATTACTAACATCTAGGGTAATTCCTTCGATTCAAACAATCGAATCAGTAGAATCAGAAGATGTTGTGTTCCACGATTTTTCAGATGAGTCTAATTTTTCAGAGGTCGAGGTGGATTTCGATAATTTAGTCGATCCAGCTGAATCTGCAGCTGCATTTGACCCAATTGATGGGGAAGTCCGTTTGATTCAAATGCCTGCTCGAGCAATTCCTCTTGTTTCTCCCTTCCAAGAAGACGAAGAAGAACTAATGATTTCAGGATTTGAATTAATGCAAAATGGAAATTGGGAAGATGCGGCTAGTGTATTCATGAAATTATGTGAAAAGCGACCAGGTGATGCTCCAGCCATTAATAATCACGGATTATGCTTGTTACAATCTGCTTTGGTAGAATTCGGAGAGAAACCTGATGAAGATCCGGCTGAATTGCCCTTTTTTCATGCCGCAATATTGACCTTACGTCAAGCGGCAATGGCAGACAGGAGTTCGGCTATAATTCTAGTAAACCTTGCTACATCATTGGCCGCCGCGAATCGTCATGAAACGGCTCTTCCAATTTTTGAAGCGGCCTCTTCATTAGAATCAGAACCCGATTCAAATCGAATGAATAATCACGCAGTTACCTTACATGCTATTGGACGCGATGTAGATGCAACAAATATGTTAGAAAACGCTCAATCACATAGCCCAGAAGAGTCGATAATTTCAGAAAATGTTAGAGTTTTGACAATCTCTTTTTGATGAATTTAGAATACTTCATCTCGCTGTGCGTCTCCGTTGCGTTGATATACGGGTTGTTTGTCGCGAAGATGCTTAGTGCACCCCAGCATGCGCTCATGATGGGGGAAGCGGTAGAGGCCGAGCCGCCCTGCGGGGAGACGGTTTGGCTAAAGACACCGAAGATCGACATATCCTGAACACCAGAGGAAATAATATCACACAGGTGAAGCGGATGAAGGAAATCCGCGATGCTACAGAACCTGTCTGGGGAATTGCTCGGCTTGAGAGCTGATGAAGGTCGTGACAAGCTGCGATAAGCTGCGGGGAGAGGCATGAATCTCTTGGATCCGCAGATTGCCGAATAGGACCTCCTGTCGCTTTGCGACATTCCCATTAGGGAAAGGGAACCGCCCGAATTGAAGCATCTTAGTAGGGCGAGGAAAAGAAATCAATCGAGATTCCGTTAGTAGTGGCGAATGAACACGGAATAGGACAAACCGAATCCCCCTTGGAAACATGGGGGAGATGTGGGGTTTGGGCCGTCTTTCGTCTAAATTCATGAAGCAGAAGTCGCCTGGAACGGCGCACCATAGAGGGTGAAAGTCCCGTATGCGTAGTGAACATGACCAAGTGACGTGCCCAGAGTACCGTGCGTCGGATATCGCGCGGGAATATGGGAGGCAGATACTTCCAATCCTAAATACGACTCAAGACCGATAGTGGACCAAGTAGCGTGAGCGAACGCTGAAAAGTATCCTTTACGGG
>PADI01000045.1 GCA_002702985.1 Methanobacteriota archaeon | reverse complement strand
TGGCGCACCAGCGCCCCCAGCCGCCCCAGCAGCCCCTGCGCCCCCCGTTCCGGTAGCGCCTGCACCTGCTCCTGCAGCACCTGCTCCAGCTCCTGCAGCACCTGCTGCTCCAGCTCCTGCAGCACCTGCTCCAGCTCCTGCCGCTCCACGGCACCAGAGTAGTCCTGAAGTTAGAGAGCGATTAGCTGCTGTTGGACAGATCTCACAAGCAATCTCTTCTGAAGTTCAGAAGGTAATTATCGGAAAATCTCACGTTATTGATAATGTAATGATAAATATTCTATCTAATGGAAATCTACTTTTCGAAGATTATCCTGGTCTTGCTAAGACTTTGATGACAAATACATTCGCAGATGCTTTAGGTTGTGATTTCAAGCGTGTACAATTTACTCCTGACCTTCTACCTGCAGATATCACAGGTACAAACATCTATGATGCTAAGAAGGGAGAATTTACCTTCAAGCCAGGACCTATTTTCTGTAATCTACTACTTTCTGACGAGATTAACCGTGCTCCTCCAAAGACACAAGCAGCTCTTCTAGAAGCAATGCAAGAAAAACAAGTTACTATTGGAACTGTTACGCATAAACTTCCAGCTCCGTTCCTAACTATGGCAACTCAGAACCCCGTAGAACAGGAAGGTACCTATCCATTGCCTGAAGCACAACTTGACCGTTTCATGTTCAAGATGAGCGTCGGTTACCCAGATAGAGCAGACGAAGATGAGATATTAGCTCGACGTATTACCAGAAAGAAAGACGCTGTCGATGTAGATGTAATCACTGATCCTGCTAGAGTTGTTGCAATGCAACAAGCATGTGAAGATGTATATGTCGACCCAGCAGTACGAATGTATATGGTAGAAATTGTATCTCGAACTCGTGAAGATCCACGTGTTCTTGTTGGTTCATCTCCTCGTGGTTCACAAGCTCTACTCAAGACTTCTAGGGCTGCAGCCGCTCTTCGTGGCCGTGACTTTGTTACACCTGATGAAGTGAAGGCAGTTGCACCAATTGCAATATCTCACAGACTAATTCTAAAGCCAGAACATCAGATCAAGGGACTAGAAACACAAGAAGTCGTTTCAGACATCCTAAGACAGGTTCCAGTCCCAACGGTCTGATTCTTGCTCGGAGTAATTTTGAGAGGGGTATTCTCATGGCATGGAGTAGGAAGTCTGCGATGTTTGCGTCGTTGGCAGCCGCTCTATACTTGTTAGGATTAGTTCTGAGAAATCAACAATTAGTAACCGTTGCAGTAGTTTTCTTATCATTCCTAACCTATGCTGCTTTCAGAACTTCACATGCAGATGTATCGGCATCTGGAAGAAGACTAGAAGATCAAGAATTTGACGAAGGTGCCGAATTTAGAAATCTAAATGCGATGAGACAACTTTCCCAAGCACGTGTTTTCGAAGATAGCGATATTGACGTAACTCTTCGGATTCAGAACCTATCGAACTTATCCAGAATCTTAGAAGTACGAGATAGTGTTCCAGAAGTTATGAGAGTAAAGAAAGGTGCAAATTATGCATTAATGGAGCTAGGAGGAAGGAGAGAAACTGAACTCAAATATTCGCTCGAATGCCCTCTTAGAGGATTTTACACAGTTGGACCTGTCGCTGTTAGAGTTCAGGATACTTTTGGCTTATTTCACAGAGAAAAAGAAATCCATCTTTATGATGACTTTCTTGTATTCCCTAAAATGGAAGATGTCAAAGATGCTTTTGTAAAGAGTAAAGTTCCAAAAATATTCACCGGTGCTGTAAATATTAGACAGCCAGGAGAAGGTTCTAATTTCTACAACCTTCGCGAATATGTACCTGGAGATCCAATGAGAAAAGTAAATTGGAAAGCATTTGCACGTTCAGGAAAAATGATGGTTAATGATTTTGAAAGAGATGCAGTAAGTGATATTATCTTAATCATTGATAGTCGAAATGTTTCAGAAACCGGCCCAGTAAGCAGGAACTCTCTGGTCTACAGTACTAGAGCAGCTGCTAGTTTAGCACAATACTTCCTTTCTCGAAGAGATTCAGTAGGATTGGTAATTTATGGGGATGAAATAGTCAGTGTAGACAGAGATACTGGGAAAAAGCAACTATACATTCTTCTCACAAAACTCGCTGGGGCAATGGCAAGAGGAAATACTCCACTAAAAGTAGTCACTAATCGAATTATGCCTCACATTAACAAGGGCAGTCCAATTATTATTCTCAGCCCACTAGAAGACGATCCCACAGTTGTAGATGCAGTCAGAGATTTCCGTGCAAGAGATTTCGATGTAACTCTTCTTTCACCTAGTAGCCTTGAATTTGAATTTGATGCAAGGCGGCTTGATAGAACTGGATATGAAGTTCTCAAGACTGAACGTGATATATTAATCAGCGAATTAAGAGGTCTCGGAGCTAATGTAATGGATTGGGAACCAGATATGCTTCTATCTACTGCATTAGCCGGAGCAAGAGGATTCTAAGGAGGAAGAATAATGACTGTAGGTAATGATACATCACATCTTTATGATGGCAAAACAGTCCGTTCTGGTGCACCGAGTCGAAAAAAGGCTGCTGGAAAAATTACTTCCTCTACAGAGATTCCAAAGGATGCAATTCCAGAAGTAACAATCCCATCATTTGTTGAAAGTTTGTTTGGTGGACCACTTGTTCCTAAAATGAAATTTCTTCCTGCTGCGAAGAATGTGCAAAATCTACAATTTGCTAGTGCTGGAGCAATGGTTGTTCTTGCGGTGTTAACATACATTGTAACTCCTCAAGTGGGTACACCTTGGTTTGCTCTCGGCGATATTCTGGATATTCCTGCAATCGGTACTGCACTCCATGTTTTGATTATTCTAGGAAGCATCATGACTGGTTTTTGGGGGATTTTCCAACGTGATGCACGATTTTTACTTGGATCATATGTTTTATTCATNCTAATTTCACTANGGTTTGCTGCNAGTACTGTNACCTTTTCTGCTGACNTACTTCCNGACAGTGAAGGTGCTCAAAAATCACTATTAGTATTGTATGCGGTTTTCCTTGTAATGTATATTGAACTTAGTAATGGAGTAATTCGTTTCTCAATGCTTGATACTTCAATAAGAACAGGAGAAGTATACGTGATGAATGAGAAGAAAGTGCTGAGTCGTTATCAAGCATCTCTAATATTGACTCCGCTAATCGCTGGAACTGTTGCTTTTCTTACTCTATTCGTNAATGTAATCATACCATGGTTTATCCAAGTAATAGATGATACTGCTGCTCTAAGAATGTCAGAATCTGTAGAGTTAACCAGCGTCTATGGAGTAGCGTTAGGAACAATGTTGGTGTTCTTAGTTGTAGCAGGAATGTTTGCAATTAATCTCCCTCTAAGAATCCAACAATTCAGAGAAAGTTCAGATGATTAATCACTCTGCATCTAATAATTCAAACATGTCTGTAAGACACCCTACAGTATGAACCGCTTCACTATCAGGAATCAACAAATGAATTCCATGTTCCGTTCCTTCTTGATTCATTTCTTCGGGGTTACAACCTTGTTCATCTAACGAATTAAGTAGAGTAGAACGAATTTCTTGGTCAGAAGAAATTCCTTGTCCAAATAAACTTAGTAAAGCAATTGGATTACCTAAATCGATTTTTGCTTCAGAGTCGAATGATAAAATCGCAGATTCTACCCTTGAAAGATCTTTCTCATCAACTAACACTCTAATGCCAGCTTGGTCAGCACGAATAGACCAAATTCTAATTCTCTTTTGATGGAGAGACCTGCCTAATCCAATTAAATTTCTAGATAATTGAGAACCAGAACGAACCCTCCAAAGAATATCAAATCGCCTTCTATGGCAAACTAAAACACGAACATGTGGACGACCTATAGAAATAGATGGACCGACAAATGTTCCTGGTTCATTTGGTTGGTGTAAAGGTCGAATAATAAGAGGGATTCCGGATTCAACTAAGGGATCTATCGCATCAGGATGAAGAAGACGAGAAGAATAAGAGGCGATTTCTACAGCTTCATCGTAATTCAAATAAGGAATTCTACGTCCAGGCATCCCCCATGAAGGATCTATGCTTAGAACACCAGNTACATCTCTCCAAATTACTACTGAAGATGCACCGATTGTAGAGGCAATACATGCTGCTGTACAATCAGATCCACTTCTTGAAAGCGTAGATAATACATTATCTGAATCTATTCCATACCATCCAGCACATAATGGAATTATATCATTAGGAAGATGAATTAATTCAGAAGTTACAGAACTATCTATTCGAATGAATGGTTCACGCCCTTTTACAATAATCGGAATTTCTTCAGCCCAAAATGATTTACAAGTCACTCCACGAGCAATTAAAGCCGCTTCTAAACAGGTAGTTGCCAATCTTTCTCCAGTGACCAAAACTTCTTGTTCAGCCTCTGGTGAAGAAATCTTACACAAATTTGAGTCGAGAATTTGGAGCGCTTCTTCAAATCTTTCCAGATTTGATGCTGTTAATATTTCAGGAGTAACTGTAGAATGATGAGTGCGTATCCAATGTACAAATGTGGGAACATGTAATCTTCCTTCTTTTGCTTCATGAATAGCATCGAAGAGGCGATCAGTCACTCCAAAAAATGCTGAAACAACAACAACAGGATAATGATCAATTTCGGAAATTCTTTCGGCGATTGCAGATATATCCTGAGATGATTTGAGACAAGAACCACCAAACTTCAACACACTTCTGAATGTGTCATCGGGGACAATCATACCCCTCGGAAGAGGTACTTACTAAAATGGACGTGTTTTTTGCAATAATAGGTCAGCAATCAAAAAACGGACTACGCCTTGAACAACTGGAGCCGCTCGAGGAGCAAGAACAGGATCGTGACGCCCCCCTACTACAAGAGGGCGTAATTCTCCAGATGGTAGATGCAGAGTATTCTGAACTGTAGGAATACTACTTGGAGGTTTGAAATGAACTCTGATTCTAATATCAGATCCAGTTGTAATTCCTCCGATAGCACCATCGCCTCCTTCTGATTGAATCGGAGTATTATTTTCACCAGATTCCCAAACTGAATTATGTTCACTTCCTCGCATTANCGATGATTTCACACCATTACCAAATTCTACTGCACGGACAGCAGGAATACCAAACAATCCTTTTGACAAGGCAGGTTCGATTCCGTCGAACCATGGGTCTCCAATTCCAATTGGCAACCCTCTGACAATAACATCAACTCGGCTACCAAGACTATCTTTCTCTTTACGGAGAAGTTCAATTCGGNCTACAAATCGATCCGCAGCAACAGGATCCATACAATTTAATCTAGACATGTTTTCAGTAAAATCTGACGAAAGAAGATCTGCTAAATCATCAGCCTCGTCATCACTTAAAGCAGCCATATGGGAATNAACTGTGCAACCTGCTGAATCTAAAATAGGATTNACTAGAGAACCAGCAGCTACTAGACCCCAAGTAAGCCTTCCAGAATGGCTACCGCCACCACGAGGATCTGCTTTACCACCAGTTCGAAATTGTTCAACTAAATCTGCATGTCCAGGACGAGGATGGTCGGGAAGAAATTCATAATCTGAACTTCGAACATCTGAATTCTCTGAGAATAAAACCAATGGCCATCCTGTTGTAAATCCTTCATGAACTCCGCTTAGAACCCTCGGGATGTCAGATTCACTTCGCTGAGAAAGGCCTTTCCTACCAGGTTTTCTTCTTTCAAGGTCACGTTCTATAGATTTTAAATCGATAGGAATNCCGGGTTGTAAACCTTCAATTAAAACTCCNACTCCAGTAGCATGACTTTCACCAAAAAGAATTAGAGAGAGTGATTTGCCAAGGCGCATGCCCATAAAATCACCTCACTCTGTACGAATTGCCGTCTCGAAAACAGAGAGGCCTCTTCCACTTAAAGAATCTAAAATTCGATCTATTGCTGCTTCATTAACGGAAGGTATCATGAAAACAATCGAAGGACCTGAACCTGAAATACCGGCACAACGAGCGCCCCAAACATGTAGGTCGTTGCAAATTTTCCTTCCAATTTGATCCGCAGTTGAAAGTGCTACGCCTCGTCCATTTTCTGTCATTGCATTATCTAATGCACCTTGTTGAATAGCCATCAATGACTTCTGAAAATGCATTTGCGCACGGGCAAATGATTGAGGGTCTATTTCAGCAGTTCTTTCTCCTCTCTCAATGACGAAAACTGCCCATTCTTCTGGTTCAGGCCAAAGCCCTTCTAGCGCAATCCCTTCATCTACAGGGACTTGAGGATTTACTACTTTCCAACCTGGCGTAACTGCGGCCCATGTATCATCTACTGAACCAGTAACTGTACAACCAGCAGTAATTTGAGCACGAACAGCTAGGTCAACAACTTGGAAAATTTCCAGAGACGTATCCGTAGCATCTGCAAGAGCCAATACAGCAGCAGCAGCTACAGCAGAACTTGACTTGAGGCCCATGCCCATAGGAACTTCTGAACGAACCATCCAATGAAATTCTTCACCAAAAGGAAGGCCTGCTTCTGTCCACGTATTTTTTACTGCATCTAATAAGCCATGAGGATCTACAATTTCTTGTCTATCAGGATTATCTCTTATCATTACTTTTGCTGGCATATCAAGTGACAGAGAAGCCCCGTAACCAGCACCTAAAGCATGTAGTAAAGAGCAGGAGCCATAGGCAGTACCTCGACCTAAAACCGCCATAATCAGACCTCCTTGACCATCGAAGGGACGCCCTTACCCATATGCCTAGCGCTTCCAAGAGTCATTGCCAATACCTTTTCACCTACTTTTAATGAAGTTACATCGATTGATTTTCCCGAAGAAGTTAGTAAACGAACTGTCTCTGCTTGTTGGAGAAGAATTTGTCCATTTATTCCATTAACCGAACTAAATCGAATCATGAGAAACGGTCGATGTTCAATTTTTACTCTTCCAACTGAACATGAACGGCGTTGACCATTTACTGAAATTATTGAAACTGACATACCTGATTGCAATTCTTCAAGATATTGAGTATTGTTATGATCTGATAAAACATATGCATGTATTGCTCCAGCATTTACTCGAAAAGGTCTGGTAGGCACGTGAGGATTCTCGTTTACTTCTGCCTGAACCAAAACCATACAATTTGAAAATGAACCTACACATAGTCCTTCATCGGGATTCATTCGCTCAATTAAATCGATACAGACTCGCTCACCAATTCCCCCATCTTCTATTGAATCAACAGTAACCTCAATCATTTCTAAATTTGAATGCTGAACAGACCTTTCGTCTTTTTTTGTACGTAATAATTGTGCTTTAGACCACATATCTTCATCACAAGGAAGTAGTAAGGCATCTACACCTATTTCTAAGGCAAATATTGCTCCTTGTATATCCTCAATACGATTTATTTCAGCACATATTCGAGTACCTGTACCAGACGCATCTGCAATCAAATTCTCTAAAGGAATCATAGTCCAATCAGGACAATAGACTTGAATCCATTCAACCATACCCAATAAACTTCGAATTGACTCACGATCAGAATTGTCAGAAATGTCTTTGCGAACTACGCCATTTGAGTTTTCTGAAAGAATCCTATCCGAAACAAATGGGAACTCAGGAGGATTCTTCATCTCTGACCAAATTTCCATATTTTCACCCTAATTAATTTCGATTTTATACTAGAAATTCTTCAATATTTTCAGCATGTAAGATTTTCAAAGCGTCATTTAGACCAAGGTTTCCGTGTATAATAGAACGGAGAGCTATCAACCTATGTAGGGGGTTTACTGAACCAAAAATCTGACGGCCCATACATACACCTGAACCTCCTGCAATCATTGATTTTGAAACTATTTCAAGAGTATTTGAGAATGAAGAACCGGTACCACCTGCAATAAGTACTGGAATTGGAACTCCAGAAGTAACCTTCTGGAATGACTCAATTGAGCCTGTCCAAGGTACTTTTACAACGTCACATCCCAATTCAAACGCCACGCGTGCAGCATGTGCTATGCCCTTTGTTTCGTCCTCTGGATCAAGAATTAAATTGGGCCCTCTGGGGTAAACCATTCCTAAGGTNGGAACACCAAGATTCCAAGAATCTGAAGTAATTTGACCCATATCAAAAAGCATTTCAGGCTCAGCATCATCCCCAAGATTCACTTGTGCTGATACTGCAACTGCTCCTCTAGAAATTACTTCTTCTACATTACCTACGGTTACTTTAGACTGTGAACTAGGGCCTCCATGAACGGTTGAAGCAGAAAGATGGCATACAAATCGATCCCAAGATGTTCGCTGANATTGATGAGTTAAGACTCCTTTCTGCAAAACTATAGCATCAGCACGTCCTTTGATTGCAAAATCAATCACTGAATCCATCTGATCTAATCCCTGTTCTGGATATCCAGATAAACCATGGTCCATCGGAATCCATACACCTCGACCCCCAGGTAGGAGTTTAGAAAGAACGTCAGAACGACGGTCACTGGGTTCGTTCATGGCCTTGCCAAGAGTCAAGCACTATTGAGTTCTCGTCCTCATCCTCTAACGACGAATCTTCAGATTCAAGCCAATGAGGCATGGCGTTGATATATGTTCCAATAATATTCGATTCTGCATGAACTAAATGTTCAGCGATAGTAGATCTACTAAGATTAGAGCGGAGGGCAATGTCTTCTAATTTACATCCTCTAGGAGCATTATACCAACCTAAATCAAAAGCAATTCTAAGAATTTCTTCTTGTCGTTTTGTGATTAGACCTGGAGCTAAATCTTCAGGTTGAACTCCTCCTGCTGAAATCCTATCAGGACGAAGGAATGTAACCAATCTATCCTTCTTTGCCTTTACCGCACTCCTACTCCCTCTAATGATGTAGGTAAATCCAGTAGAATNCAAACGAGTACCTGGCCTAATGATACAAGATATTGATTTCAACATTAATTCAGCAAAAGATTCTATCATTGAAATTATCAAGACATAAGCATCATCGGAAGAAGAGGGTTCAGCCAGAACTTCTCTGACAATAAACATCGAGTTTCTTTGAACATCATCTATTGATCGATTTGGGTTTAATTCTAATCTTGCTGAAACAACTAAACTGCTCGATGTTTGTTCTAAAACACCTAAAATTGTTGCACTTTTACAATTTTCTAGAATAGNAGCAAGTAAAGGTTGGAGTCTCAGACGATCTCGGCGCCAGAAAAAAGTAACGTCTCTGAGCCCAGATACCATATATANTGGCAGATATCATAACATATCAATGAAACCTATAGTAGTTCAATAAGGTAAAATCACACAATATATTAGATGTGCCTTATTCGCTTAGACTAGTGATTATATGGCTCTGCTGAATATGGTTGGACTAAAAAGACACTATGAAACTCCTGCTGGTGTAGTTAAGGCCCTAGATGGAATCGATTTAGAAATTCATGAAGGTGAACGAGTAATTTTACTCGGCCCATCAGGATCAGGAAAAACTACTCTGTTGAATTGTCTTTCTGCTCTTGACAGTCCTACTGATGGATCATACATTTTTCAAGGAAACGAGGTACCTAGAAATAGCTCCGAGAAAATGACTTCCTTCAGAAGAGAAAATATTGGATATGTGTTTCAATTCTTTAATTTATTACAAGATCTATCTGTCTTAGAAAATATTCAACTGATTCAAGAACTATCTGGTAAAAAAAATCCAACGCGAGCAAAAGAACTCCTATCGCTAGTTGGTCTGGAAGAAGAGATGGAAAGATTTCCTGGAGAGATCAGTGGAGGCCAACAACAAAGAGTGGCTATAGCAAGAAGTATAGCAAAAAAACCAACCTTACTGTTGGGGGATGAATTGACAGGAAATCTTGATACTGAGACTTCACAGAAGGTAATGCAAGCTCTAGTCGAAGCATGTGCAAAGGAAAAAATCACTGCTATTTTTGTTACTCATGACGAATCTCTAGTAGAATATGCTACGAGAGTAATTCGAATTGATAGTGGAAAAATCATGTCTGATGAGACAGTTGCTCAAATTGAGGTTTGACTCATGTCTGCACTTCTAAACAAGAGACTCGCTAGGAGTCTTTGGCGAATGAAACTCCGCTTATTTGCTGTAATCAGTATGGTTTTTGTAGGCGTATTTGCTGGAGTTACTTTTGGAGGATATGCTGCAAATTTGGAAACAATGTACGATACTATTTACGAAGATTCCGAAACAGGAACCAACCTGGCTGATTTATGGATCGATAATCAATCCACTGTTTGGTCATCTGAACAGGTCAGTGGATTTTGTGATTCTTTACGACAATCATGGCCTCCCACATCTGCATCTCTAGATTCCTGCGAAGGCAGAATGATTCTCAAGGGTGCATTATTCCATTCAAATGAAACTGGGGAACACATCATAAATTCAGTATGGCATGGAATTCCAGAAAATGCAGATATTGACAGAACATGGTTCCCAGAAGGAAACTCTACAGTTGGGGGAAGAGTTGCTCAATCTTCAAATGAAATTGTGATAGATGCACACGTTACTTCTGCTCTATCAATTGAAATTGGAGATGAGGTAAGAATTGGAGCAGGTAATGGAAGTCAAAACTTTACAGTTGTTGGTATCGCTTACCATCCAACTAATATTTACTTGACACCCGAAGGATCTCTCTTCCCTCCAGAACCTGGACAATATGTGATAGGATATCTATCTAATGAAGGAATAGAAAGCCTAAGCGGATTGGAAAGTGGTTCAAGTAATACAATAATGTTGGACATTGAAGGAACTCCGGGCTTTGATCTTTCTACTACAATTGAATACGAAGGTCAAGAGATTGACGATATTAAGCCAATTGTTAATTCTTCTATGTCAGAAAATGAAATGGATGGAAGAGTAAGAGATAGAGGGCAAAATGAGGCTGTAGAATTTATGAGACTTGACTTAGAAGGGACCCAAAAAAGTGTCACTCCGATTACTATAATGATTGGTTCAATTGCTGCAATTACGATTGTACTAAGTCTTCAACGTTTGATTCAAAGCCAATCACGTGAAATTGCTATTCTCAGGACTCTAGGAGTTCCTAGAACTTCTTTAATGACAGGATATTTGATTGCACCGTTAGCAATTGGAGCAGTCGGGTGTGGACTAGGTGCTCTTGCAGCTCCATCAGGAGTAAATAGCATGTTAGACTTGTATCAGGGGATAATAGGTATTCCAATCATTGAAAGAACTATTCCTTTGAATTTGTATATGTCTCAGATTGGATTAGTCATGTTACTTGTTTTCATTTCAGGAGCGTTTCCTGCTTGGAAAGCGACTAGAATTGAACCGTTGACGATTTTAGGTGGACAATCTGAAATTCGAGTAGGATCTAGTTTACTAAAACGTTTAACGGGATGGATGCCAACTATGCTTGGACTTTCAATTAGATCAAGTGTACGTAAACCAATTAGGTTAGGACTAACATTCCTTGCGGTCGGAATATCCTTGATGTTAGCTGGATCTATACAAATGATGACTGTTGGATTAACTGATTCAATCGTAGGAGGATTGGAAGAGGATCAAACTTGGGATATTCAGGTATATGTTCAGCCTGGAGGAGAAGATGAGGTAATACAATGGGCCATTGACAATAATGCTGATTGGGAGGAAATTATTGAGATGCCAATTGGGATATTAGAAGATACTACGGGTATGCAACGTACATTTACTCTCGTTGCTCTACAAGGATATGGAGAGGAGGAATCCATGAAAAGTGTTGAAATTATTGAAGGAAATTCTCCAGAGGATGTTGAAGGTGAAATCCAAGTAATGATGGATGAAGGATCTCTAATTATGAATGGCTGGTCAGTAGGAGAAAGTCATCAAATTCAGATTGCAGGAACAGAAATTGATGTAAAAATTACTGGCTCAGTTCGTGGAGAAGTTGCTCGAACAATGTTCTTCCTTCAACCCGAACTATCATCAATTATAGGAATGAATGCTACATCGGTATATCTAGACTTACCAGAAGGAGTTACTGTTGACGATTCTCTAGGTATGATGTCTAGTGGAATCGTAGATCGTCAAAGTCTACTGAATGGAATTGAATCTCTTCTGGAACAACAAACTCAGATACTAACCGCAGTAATGGGCCTAGGAGTTTTATTCACTTTAGCTGTAATGTTCAATACCATGGTAATGAATATCGCAGAGCGTGACTTTGAACTTGCTACTCTTAGAGTTCTTGGGGCTTCTACTATTGGGATAGGAACCATGTTAACCTTTGAGAGTCTTCTAATCGGTTTCATAGGCGGACTAGTTGGTGTTGCTTTTGCCTTTGGGGGAGCAGTTGGTATGGCCTCATCATTCTCTACTTGGGCATTCTACTTTCCAGTAATTTTAGTTCCTAGTGTAGCATTAGAATTAATGTCAATTGTAATTGTCATCGCACTGGCAATGGTTCCAATTGGAATTTGGAGGATCCGAAGAATGAACCTCGTGGAGAAAGTTAAGGATCTATCGCAGTAATCAGTCTTCAGACGATGATTGCATTTGTTCTTGAGCACTCTTAGCACTTGCAATCCTAGTCTTCAGTAGTTCTCTTTGTCTATGTTGCTTGTTGGCCCTAACGTGAAGCATTGCCATCACCACAACTAAGCCAATAATTACTGGAAGCAGTGCTTCAGCATGATATCGTTCCATAACTTCAATGATGCCTCGTGCAGTATATGCCCAAGTTACTGAAGCAGCAGTTCCACCAATTAGACATGCTGAAAGAACTGTTTGAAATCGCATTCTGCCGACTAAACCTAACATTGCACCTACTAAGACACCACTAGCCATGAACGGAATCCATACGAAAACAATGAGTCCAAAGAAACCATATCTATCTATTCTATTTCTATTTTGATGAGCAATAAATTCTACAGAAGATAGGATATCCGCAACGAATTCGTTTTGAAGAAGGGTTCCAGTAATTCCCTCCTGCTTCGCAACAAATGCTTCAGTTGCGACAGTCTCATCGCCTTCTTTGACACTTAATTTCTCGGCACGACCTGCTGCAACTCGATCCGCCCTAGTATCTACATCACTAACAGCACTGACAATTACCCTTCTATCACCCAACATTCCACCAAGCTTATCACGAATTGTTTCTCGAAGTTCTCTTTGTACATCCTCATAAGAAAATGAGTTTCTAAAGAAGGATAAAATCTGGTTCCCTGGACGATAATTAACACGAAGGTAGACAGCGAAATCATCAGATGTAACATTGTCTTTGATGTGATGGAGAGGTTGATCCGCAAACCATCCTCGAACAACTTCACGGATACTGTCATCTATTCTAGCAAAATTATTCAAATCAGTGAAGAATGAAGTATAATCCTCAACAGGTCCTTCAATTGATTCTAATCCTTCTCTGATACTTTGATGAACACCGCGACGATCTTGTAATGTCTGTACATCTAATTCAGTGCTCCTCATTTCCCCAAATACTGCAAATTCGCTGAGAATATCTTTCAATAATCTAGCACGAACAGACTCTCTATCAGAAAATGAACGATCTGTATTTTCATAGCTAACATGGATACTAATAATCAATGGCTTAACTTCAATCTCAGTACTTTCTGGATTGTATCTAAGATGAAGCCCATCACATGTAGATTGCAACGTTCTTTCAATTAACCTAGACGTCTGTTCATCAGACAACAAATCATCATCATCTCGATGATAGAGTCGATACATTAGAGGATACTGAATGAATAGGAAAACAACTGACATGAACAAAGATACGAATGCCATCCACCAAGGTGGTACCCCTGCAGATCCACCTGCCAACATTGCTGTTTCTCTACCTCCTGCCCATTCAGCCCCCATCAACGCAATTGACCAAGTGCCCAATGCTTGAACCGTCCAACAGGCTCGGGCCTCTTCATCAATCAATTCAATACCCTTTGAAACTGAACCTTCTGAAATGCCTATCAAAGAAAGAAAGCCTCCGGTTTCAATATCCTTTACACGCACCTGACGTTGCGCTTCAAGTACAGATTTCTCTCCAATCAAAGCAGACTGATTTTCATTTGTAAGATTCAAACCAGTCGTATTGTATACCTTGATAACCAAGGTATATTCTGAATCAAGCACATTATCAGTATCTAATTTAATCTCAGTTTGATTCAAAGAACCATTCAGCACCAAAGGATCTTCTTGAACTGCATCCTTAGCAGCATTTTCTACTACGGGCTCGACCAATCTAGCATGAATTACGATATTCTCAGGACCCATGTTATACAATCTAACCCTCATATCGTGATCTTCATCGACCCAAATATTGAGCCAAGCAACTCCAGTTCTATCCTCGCATTCCTCTCCAGGGTCTAATAACGACCCAGAAAGAGATTGATCGATAGCAATTGAATCAGCCATTACCACACCGGTAGAAGAAAGGATAATTATTGCTCCAAAAATAACCGCTGTAACTAAACCAAAAGCCAACGTCTTTCCTTCTGGACCACTGAAAAATGGTCTTTTAACCCCTTCTCTACGCTCACGAATACGATCTAATTCTTCATCAATTTCTGAGAAATCAAGTAATGGTTCATTTTGTTCTTCATCTGATGAAATTTGAGGGTGTTCGGATGCATCAATATCGCCACCGACGACATCATCCTCTCCGCTCATGAGTGATGCTATAACTCACCCCTCATATCGGTTTTGTAGATTATCTAAAATTCATCGACTTGGAAATCAAAAAGATGGAAGGTCCAATCGACAATAATTTCTTCATCATCATCCTGTATTGAAGGAATCGCAGAAGTGGGAGGTGGGTTGGTATTCACATCAATTGTAACTGTAAGTTCCCCACTTCCAAATGATGTATCTGACCAATTGTTCTGAATTTCTTCCATGCTACTCTCGTTTGTAGAATAATTTTCACCGGAATAATTTGGATAAACATATAAAATTAATATCATTTCATCGCAATCGCTTGAAGATTCAGAAAGAATGTTGTTTGGATTACTCCAATCAGCAATCATACCTGAAGTAGAAATTTCAACATGAACATCATCACACGGGTCAAGGAATTCCCCTGAACTCTCAGAATATGATACTAAAAATTCGATATAACCAATCTTAGTTTGTTCATCAATAGAAGCTATTTCGCGAGAAAGAATCAAATTTTCTGAGGAATCGTCTGCAACTAAAATCAAATCTTGGCCACTACTTTCATTCGAAATAAATGAAACAGAGTATGAAATCGATGACTCGCCTGTTTCTACATCTACAACATAAAAGAATGAAATTGCATGGAATGACAAAGTTATCATCAATAATGAAAGGAAACAAGCGAGAATACGACGAGAATAATCTTCCATTAGAAAATCAAGAATTGAAAATTCATCTTTCATGCTAAAACACCCCCACCTGCAGGAACGCCGATTAGCACAAGCATAACGGCCAGAGACATCCCGATAATTATAGCAATAAATAATCCTCTATCTAATAATTCCATTTCTTTAGGGTCAAAATTGATAATTGGGAAATAGTATTCTTTACGATGATTGGGATTCTCAATAGGATTTGAAACTAACAAATTGAATAATCTCTCTTCCCAACCTATTGCAAAAGCAATTGCTAATCCTAATATGCCTGCTGAAACTAACTCAGTAATTGGAATCAATGACTGTATTATTTCTAAAATTGCTGAAGATGCTACAACGATAAGTATGATTGACATCGTTTTTGAAAGGGAACGATTGCGATCTTCTATCCGAATCAAACCAAAACGAAACAATAGCAACAATGCTAGAAGTGGCCTAATTAATGTATAGTGAAGAGTGCTTGTCATTAATTCCCATACCGGTCTGAATGATGAATTTTCTACTGATTCAAAACCATGAATTAACTGACCAAATATACCTAAAACCATGTATATAATCACTAAATAAGATGTCCAATCTCCCCTTCGTTTGTAAATTCGATAAATCTCAACAACTAACATTGTTAATCCAAAAAACGTTGCGACAGCTAGATTCATTGACCACAAATAATCTGTGTATAATTGAGATTCATGTAAGGCATTTGCTGCCCCAGGTAGACTAGAAATTTTTTGATTGTAAAAAAACTCTGATTGAGTATATAATCCAGTCCACTTGAACCAAGTGTAACCTACTAGCAAAACATTGAGTAATAACGCAGCATTTGCTATACCTTGTATCTCTGAATCATCTTCTTTACCAGGCATAAATCGGAATTTAAGATAAATAATTGTCCATATTGTTCCTGTTACAATATACAGATTAATATGAATACTACTCAATGGATGATTTACTCCATTTAATATTACTGAGAAAGTCGCAATAATTGCAATACAAACTAAACTAAAAATTGCGTAAAATAATTGTTTTTTGTTTCTAATTAATGGAATTGGAAAAATAAATGATAGAAGAACAATAGAAAACACGAAGGTAAAATCTAGGAATTGATCTATGAATATTAGTAGGTCCAGAAAATTATCTTCAATTGTGAATGAAGTGATAGCCTGAGTAAGACCCCTAGAGATAAACATCCATGAAAGGAGATGTGCACTAATCATTTTGTTCCAAATAATCTCTTCTTGTCTTCTAACTAAGATTATTGCACAAATACCCAATGCTAAACTAAGAATCCCACCAACGGCCACCAGACCGTCAATCTCCATAGAATTCGCAACTATCTATTACTTATGAATAGGACCTTACTTCGACATCAAATCAAAAAAGTTTGAAACTTTTTGACAAGTACAAAACACTTATTCAAAACCTATTCTACGATGTGAAAGCATGTCTTTTGCTGATTTCTTGCTGGCACCTAGGGAAGATGCTCGTGGTTGGGAGACACCGAACGAGGCCTCTAGGATTCTTTTGATAATTGTATTAATTTCTGTTTCCTTATGGGCATGGCCTATTTCAGAAGGTAGGATTGTAATTTGGATTGGGATTGTTCTACTATTTTCAACTCCACTACTAACAGTTGGATGGTGGATACTCTCAATTTTTGCCAAAAATAGAGTACCGAGGAAATTAATATCATCTGTTAACTTGACAGATGATTGAATTCATAAATGTCGCAGATCTAGCAATTTTGTGTATACATTCCGTGAATGTACGATTGCCGATGTTTCTACCATGTGGGAAATCAATGAACAAGGACTACCAGGCACTGGAAAAGTTACAGAAAAAGAAATTTCTCACTTAATGGAAATTTCCGAGGTTTGTATCGGTGCATTTCATGAGGAGTCTCTTGTTGGTTTTGTGATTTGTCTTCTACCAAAGAGGAATTATGGTAGTTCAAACTATTCTTGGTTCAATGAAAGATATGAGAAATTCATCTATGTTGATCGTATAGCAGTAGATACACAATTTCGTGATCGAGGAATTGGGTCTAAATTATACCAAAGAGTAATTCAATATTCAAATGAAAATAGTATCCCAATTACTGCAGAGGTTAGCCTAGATCCACCAAATCCAGGATCAGACCGATTCCATATCCGTCATTCATTCAATTCAGTTGGAGAATTCCATCAGGAGAATAAATCAGTCACCATGTACATCAGAGATTACCAATTGAACAAGAATGGTAAAAACAAGTAATACACAATTGGAATAGAAACTAAGGAAGATAAAATCGCTAAGGAAATATTCCACTCTTTTCCTTTCTCTGACTTAGTGGAATCCTCCCCCCGTGACTGTTCCCATATGATTTTCTTATCATAATGAATTGCATCAAAAATACAAGATATACAAAAAAATACTACGAAAGAACTGCAACCAAAGATGAAGAGGAAAGGATAAGACAAACTCAAGATAATTGAAAGAGATAAACCAGTTATACCAATTGCAATTGAAAGACGATGCAATCGATGATATATTTCACCATCGTTAACTACGCCTTCCATGATCATTCCAATAGTCGATGGCTAAAATAGTCTTCAGAGGAGAATTAATATAACGTCTCACTGAAAATTCTACATGGAATTCTTCCTTGATACCGCTGACGTAGATGAGATTCGAGAGATTGCCGGATGGGGGATACTTGATGGAGTGACTACGAATCCATCACTCATCAAAAAATCTGGACGAGATTTCAAAGAAACCGTTCGTGAAATAGCGAGCATCTGTTCAGGACCAATTTCTGCTGAAGTCACAGCGTTGGACACTTATGGTATGGTTGAACAAGGTCGAGAACTCAAGGCGGAGCTCCCTGAGAATGTTATTATCAAAATTCCCTGTACTCCGGAAGGACTTACTGCAACTAAGATTCTAACTGAAGACGGTATTGACACCAACGTGACTCTAATCTTTTCTGCCTCTCAGGCCCTAATGGCTGCCAAGGCCGGTGCAACATATGTCTCTCCGTTTATTGGGCGCATCGACGATACTGGACACGATGGAATGGAGCTTATCGCTGAAATCATGAATACTTGGGCCAACTACAATCTAGAATCAAAAGTTCTCGCCGCATCTATTCGCCACCCGACGCATGTGCTTCAATGCATGCAACTCGGCGCACACACAGCCACTATGCCTGCCAAAATCTTCCGTCAATTGATGAAGCACCCGTTGACTGATCGAGGTCTTGATAGCTTTATGCAAGATTGGGCCGAAGTCAAAAAGGCTGGAAATGCTTGAGATTTGACCCGAGACAAATCGAGTAGCGTTTCGTAACTGATAGATGGTGCCGGAGACATTGACAGAGAACGGTAAAGAGAAGGCAAGATTACTCTTCTTCATCCTCAAGATTTGAATTGTACCAGGACTCAATGTAATCAATTCTATCTTGATCTAGTCCCAGTGCTTTGGCAGATAACTTGAGGAATTTCCTTTCTTCATCAGTGATTACCCTATCCTCCATGGCTATTTCGTAGGCCTCGATGTACGACAATTCTGCTTTCGTGAAGGCTTCAGGCATCAAAATCGTCGAGAAACTATTGATTGTTGCAAAAATTGGTTTTCTTAGAACGATAAGTGGTAGACCTACAATCACCGCTCCAATGAGTCCCCCTCCTCCAAGAAAATCTTCCATTATCTCAGAAGCGATGAGAAGAGAAACGCCGCCAAAAGTGGCGAAAATTGCGGTGCTGAATGTTTTTCGCAACGTTTCATCAATGCCAAGGATTTCATTCTTCAATATGCCATACGTGAACATGAAGCCTTCCAGCATGCCTGTTAAAAGAATACTGAAAAGGAATCCATAAAGAATGAAAAGATAAATCGTCAATGCTTGTTCGCCGTATTCTTGCTTGACGGTTCCGACGTCGGCTAAATTCCAATCCCCGAAGATGATTACCATAGATATGATTCCTATAGTCATAGCACCTTTGATAATGGCTTTTCCTGCAAATCCAATAAAGAGGGATCGAGCCTCAATTGCCTGGTTCTCCGTCTCAGGATCTTGGGCCAGTGACTTCCATGATTTACGCATAAAAATCATTGCGAAGAGCGCTGAGAACACTGGTAGAACCAATAGAAGTTGCCCAGCGGTGGAATTGCCTGGAACCATGTAAACGTAGGGTGCGTAATTCTCACAAACACCGACCAGGTCCGGGGAGCCCTTTGAACTGATGATTTCAGCGGGCTGCGATACCGTTCCTTCTGCACAGTACACGTGGTATGCACCTCCAATGACATCAACGGTTCCACCCGAGGAAAGTAGAATCAATGAAGTAAAGATCAGTGTTGCTATAGAAGGAATGGCCCACCAGAGATTGTTTTTGATAATCGGTTTTGTCATGAATTCCAGCCCTTTTATGGGGTAAAACGAAACCGTGGAGATGTACATCATGACACATGTTAATCCGCAGATGTACCAACCAATACGGAAATATTG
>PADI01000044.1 GCA_002702985.1 Methanobacteriota archaeon | reverse complement strand
TCAAGTGAAAATGAGTTTTCTAATAATCTATCAATTAAATCGGATTTTTTACCTGATTTCGATAGACTGTTCTCTTCAAGTAAAATTTTCAACTGGGCTACAGTCATCGATTGAAGTTCGTCACGATCCACTTACTGCACCTCCTCCCATGCTGATGTCATCACGCGTCGCTATCAAACCGTTGCACTACAGGTGCAAAACAATGCGTTTTTTGACAATTTAATCAGTTACCGCGCATTTGATCAATCTGCTCTTGCGTCCAACCTGCTGCTAATAGTTGCTCATCGGTATATTGAGAGGCTCCTGTTTCTGACTCTGTGGTTGTTTTATCTGAATTCTCAACAGAATCAACTTCCTCATTTTGTAAATCAATTATGTCATCTTGGGAAGGAGTCTCGTCAGAATCTGACTCTTGTTCATCAACTCCTTCAGAACCTGTTGATAAATCCATACCCATTGCCCTTTCAGCCTCAGCTGCATCCATAACTTGTTCTTCAGTAGATTTAGAGGATGATTCAGGGAATCTCAATTGCTTGAAGGCCCTTCCTGCCTTTTGTGCACCAATAATTGATGATATTAACAGAGGTAACATCAAAACACATAATGGAAGAAGAAATGCTCTAGGCCAAAACATATCTACTTCAGAATCGACAGTAGCCTTCCAGTATTGCTGTGTATTGCTCCAAGAGGCATGATTGTAATCTTGAGCATCTATATACTGGAAGATTAAACAATAACGGCCAGGTTTTACAGTTAAAGTGACTTCAAGAATTTCCCCAGGAGGAAGTGCTGCAGATTCATCTGTATCGAGAATTGTAGTTCTAGAAGTAGAATCTCTATTCCATACAATTTCAGTTGTTGGTAAAGCATCACATCCATTGGGTGCCTCAAATAAACCAATATTGAAAGATGTATTGCGTCCATCAAATCTGTATCCTTTGAGACTAATTTTAACTTGAACATCATTCAACGGACCTAAGTTGAATGGTTGCCAAATACCCAAGTTCAATTCTTGCTCGAATGATCCAGCCATAAAATCACTACCATCCCAAATTTTCGATTCCGCACGTTCATCTATCTGTTCTTGAGTCCAATGTAGAGGACTCATTGGGTCCATCCAAGAAGTTACTTCTTCAGAAGACAATGATTCATGAGGATTAGACGAAATGTCTCCTTGTGATAAAGGGAAAAATGAAAATCCGAATAATAATGTAAGAATCCCAAGAGTAAGATATACATTTATCCTCTTAGAAGAGCGGTTTGACTTCAAATTCTCAAGTTGTCGCTCACGTTTTTCTTTTCTATTTCGCTTATCTTCCATCTCCGCGATTNGATCAAAAGAGGTAGGAGCAGATGTAGGCCCAGCAGGAACAGATGGGGCAGCATTAGGGGGCTGCATAGATGGTCGGATGCACCACTTAGTCTTNAATAAAACCCCAAAAATAGGGATCAATTCAAAACAAGACCGGGATGGTGCGGGTTGATGAGAGCGCCTAGACTATGTATTCTGTCTAGGGGCCCACAGTTGTATAGTACTCGACGTCTGATGAATGAAGCAGATGCTGCAGGTATGATTGTAGAAATTGTAGACCCTTTAGAGACCAGTCTAGTTCTAGATGATAGAAATGGACAAGTAATTTACCAAGGTTGGCCCCTAGATGTCGATGCTGTAATACCTCGTATTGGATATTCAGTAACCACAGAAGGTGTTAGAGTTGTTCGTCAATTTGAGCGCATGGGCGTATATGTTGCAAATAGTGCAGATGCGATACTTAGAAGTCGAGATAAATTAACTGCAAGCCAAATTCTTTCCCAAAAGGGAGTACCTGTCCCAAAAACTGCTTTAGTTACTTCATGGAAAGATGTTGAAAGAGCAATTTCACGAGTAGGAGGAGTACCATGTATTGTCAAAACTAGTCAAGGAACTCAAGGAGATGGAGTGTTTTTAGTTAGATCAATTCGCCAGGCTAAGGAGATGGTTTACAGACTAATTGCTGAAAGGAAAACTGTTCTTGTTCAAGAATATATCAAAGAAAGTCATGGTAAAGACATCAGAGTTATCGTTGTCGGTGGTGAAGTAGTGGCAGCTATGAGAAGGGTTTCTAACGGACGAGAATTTAGGTCAAACTACCATCTTGGTGGCAGGGTTGAACAGATAGATCTACCTGATGATTATGCTAAAGTCGCTATAGAATCTGCAAATCACCTAGGAATAGATGTTGGAGGAGTTGATTTGCTAGAAGGAAGAACTGGGCCAATTCTATTAGAAGTAAATTCAAGTCCAGGATTGGAAGGAATCGAAAAAGCATCGGGAATTAATGTTGCAGGACATATCATCGAAATGATAGCTAAACGACATAAGATACAATCAGTAAACTTAGATGAAATCGTTAGAAGAAGAACCGGTTTTGGCACTGTAACAGTGGTACTGAACACATGGCCTCAATTTATTGGAAGGTCCATTTCAGAAGTTGTGCCTCCTGACGCAAATGTAGTTACTATCATTCGAGGAAAAGAAAATATCTGGTCACCAGATGTTGAATTAATTTTACAACCAAATGACCAGATTATTTTGTATGGGCCTTTAGAATCAATGAGATCTCATATTGAAGGAAATGATGAGTCTACGGCTGCATTGAGTTAGATAATAAAACGTCAATTGCCGTTTTCAATTGTCAGGAAGGGTTCAAACATAACACCCCTATCTGACACTGCCCTTCGGGGATGGGATGGGACCCATGGATAACGAGCGACAGCGTAGCGGATGGTCACCAAATGGCCCTCACGGGCGTTTAGCAACACCTTTCGATTCAAGTTTCACTGGAACAGGACAAATCCTTCCTTCAAGACTAGTTCGAATTCAACACCTTCCTTGGATTTCATTATGGGAAACCCAGTTGAGAGCGGAGAAGAAAAGTGAACATACCATTAGGTCTTATCTTTCATCAGCAAGAAGATTTGCATTAATTCTTTTACCTGATGAAGAAGAAATTGATATTGAAGAAATGGCAATTTCTGAAATGCATAATCGATGTGATCCGAATAATGGTAGATTGGACTTATTTGTTCAATCCATCTCAAATCTAAGACCTGCAACTATCAACGCAAGGATCGCTGCAATTGGCCATCTATTCAAATATTTAGGACATAGAATTCCTGATTGGGTACAAAGACCTGGTGGAACAAGACCTTTGCCTCGGACTTTAACTCGTGATGAAATTGAACGCGTACGTAACTCTGCAGCTAATTCGGAAAACCCACTTGCAGAACCTATTATCACTCTATTATTAGACACAGGTATGAGAGTCTCAGAACTATGCTCACTTGATATGAATAATTTAGATCTGGGAGACAAATCAGCCAGAATCTACGGNGGAAAAGGAAACAAGGATAGGTTAGTCCTCTATACNCAAAAAACTGTTGATTCTATGAATGCATGGTTTGGTTCCCGNAGAATGCAAATAGAAACTAAAAGTCCTACGGGAGATGATGTAGATGCGGTTTTCATATCAACAAGATCCAGTAGAGTTGCTCCAAGATATATTCAAAAAATGATGGACTCNATTGCTGATTCCGCAAAAATCCCCCGTTCTAGGTTGACGCCACATACTCTAAGACATAATTTCGCTACAGGACTACTCGAGAGAGGAGTAGATCTAGTTTCTATTCAACGTCTNCTCGGACATTCAAATATTCAAACAACTCGAATATATCTCGATATTAGTGATCAAACACTTCGAGAAATCTACCATAGAGCACAAAATGCTGCTATTGAAGAATAATCAGCGCTTTTGCCCTGGCTTTTTCTTATTCTGTCTCTTATCGATATCATCGGGACCTNTCCATTGTCTATTTGCTCTAACCTCATTTCCCTTATGTCCNGGAATAGGACAGTGTTTTCCAGATCTACATCTTGAGCAATTATCCTTAGGTGGAATCTCAAGAGGCTTTGTCAGGCGGCCATACTTTCGCCTAGGCATAATTGACAGGGAGAAAAGACACTACTTCATCAAAGCGGTTAATCTGATCGTTTTACCCTCTTGAGCATGTCAGCAACACTTTTTGGNGCTGCAATTTTTGTTCCNATTTGATCCCCTCTAACACCACTTTCTTCGGTACTAACCTTGGACTTAGTAATTGGAGGAGGAGTAGTTTTCTTGGGTTTAGCTTTCTTTGCAACAGCCTTAGCTTTCTTTGTAACAGCTTTAGCTTTAGACGATGCTACAGATTTAGCAATCTTTGATGCAGTTCCTGCTGTTAATCCAGCAGCTTTCAAACCCTTCAAACCCGCTTTTACTACATCAGATTTGGAACTCATGCCCGCTGCTGCTAACTTCTTCGCAGTCGCTTCACCAACTCCAGGAATTGCTGTCAATGCATCTATGACCTTCTTACTAGCCTTCGCCATGACCCCCTTCCTCTCTTGGCGGCGTATGAATATCACCGTATATTACCGCAGGAATCATTGCTAGGAAGGTAAAGCGAACTTCATGGAGGAGGGGAAGTTCGAACTTTGGGCCCAAGTTCGGACAGGTACTCCTCAAATGAAAGTGGATAATGAAGGAATGTTGAGACCAAATGGTTGGCCTGAAGGGGGAAGTTTAGTATTTCTAGGTGATGTTACCCAAGCTATACTTAGTTCTCTAGGCCCTCATTCCCCTCCAGAATTCATTGAACGTCCGGGATTTGATGAACAACGTTGGACCATTTCGGTACAATCAAATGAATTGAAAATATTAATCAGAAGTGAATCTTATTGGGGGTTTGGACTATTTGCAAGGTGTTATCTCAATAAAATAGAGATTATTGGAACCAGAAATGATGCAGCAAGAATTGCATTTGATATTATTGCCAGTCTAGGAAGAGATCCATGGGCAACAACTTTTCCTTTCGCATTTAGACGAAAAACTGAATTATCAATCAGTGACCATCAAGCAAATTGGACGGATTTGATAAATGCAGGAAAATTCGAATTAGCAGAAAATATCGAAATCATTGCAGAACGATATAGGAAACTAATAGGCAAGGTTGACAAAATAGGTAAGGAACACCTAACAGTAGTAAATGAGAATATTACGATAGCTAGACAAGCTCTTCATGATAGAAATGCACCAGCTGTTTCACGGGCTTTATCTCGAGCAGAAAGATATCTAATTCTTGCAAATCCAAAAACTAGATCTGATTTAGAAGAACAAATGAATGAATCAGATGAGGAGGAAATACCATTTGTTGATTTAACAGAATCTGAATAATTATCCAAATATTTTTTCCCATATCCATTGCCAAACACCATGGTTTGCCAAATAGATAAAGATGGACATTGAAAAACATGCAAAATACACAGCACCCTTCGGAATTTGAAGAGCGTCTTCAGACTCTTCGTCGAAATATCGAATCAATCCAGCAGCTTGTTGAATGCCGCTGTTATCCTTCTTCTTAGCCATACTAACCATCCTTCCCGACCAGAGGTCTCTATTTTACGGTGACGCATACCGTTGATGGGATTAAGGGGCTAGAGCTTCGACTAAAACT
This sequence comes from Methanobacteriota archaeon, assembly GCA_002702985.1. Taxonomy (GTDB): domain Archaea; phylum Thermoplasmatota; class Poseidoniia; order Poseidoniales; family Thalassarchaeaceae; genus MGIIb-N2. Next base: position 34,774 of record PADI01000044.1, on the reverse strand, counting down.
ACCCCATCATGGAACTCAACAATCCTCGACGCAGACTCGACAGCTGCATCTAATGAGTGGGTCATGAATAACTCTCTTCTTCTACCATCTCTCATTTGTAGAACGAGTCGATGAGTTAGTTCTGAGAGTGTTTCACGATCAACAGTTTGCCAGACCCAATGTTCTGTTTCAATTGTTACTAAAGCCTCGACTGGAACTAAAGAACCTTCAGCACGACCGTAGAGTCGAGCACGTTCCGTTAAACTTCGAAGTTTTCGGACTGTCTCATTGGTATCAGTACGTATGACTCTTTGTTCTCCTTTTCCATATCTTGAAGACCTGCGTTGCTCTATATGTTGCATTATTATCCCATCCCGATCCAATAGGACCGATAGATGAAAGTCTTGAATTAGATATTTAATGATAGCCGCAAAATAACTCTTAATATGGCTATTATTATCTTAATTACTTCGAACGAGATATCGATCAACAATATTCCAAGTCATAGGAGTAATCAGAATTGTTACTGCAATAATATTAATGGAAATGTTATCTAAAGCAACGAAACTAATCAATAATAATGAGGCAATTCCTACTCCAAAAATACACCATCTATGTGCAGATCTGTTGCGATTATCAAAACCTAAGTTTGGAAGTTGAGAACCGAGGGTAGCAGAAATTAATATTATTCCTATTCCTAGTAGAGATCTTTCTAGTGAGAAAAAATAAATTAGTAATAATGCTACAAAAATCAAAAAGAAAGTGAATGCTAAAGATGGCCAAGTTTCTCCTTTAGATTCTGGAAATGTTTCTGAAAACCCTCCAATAATGTCTGTAATCATCATTATCGATGATAAGAAAATTAATGAAAAAGTAGTACTAAAGGGTAAAAGTGATGAAATTGAGTCTTCATTTGATACAATAATAACAAGTATAGTCCAAAGAATAATTGCAAATCGTAATTCATTTATTGTGAGTTTTTTTTCTAAAATCAATGGTATTGATTTTAACATTGCTTCACCCAATATTATGCCAATAATTAATGAAAAAATCAATGGATATACTGTTGGAATCGGTGCATATGAACTAACTACGCTATCTGTTACTGGGGCAAAGGCTTGTGCTGAAGTTCCAACACCAATAATTGGTAATAGCGGAATTGAATAAATTGAATTTTGAAAACTAAATGATTTATCCTTTCTTACAATAGTGTATACCCAATAAAATAATGCAATAAGAATTAGACGTCCTTCGGGGCCATAAGAAAAATGGAGGGATGACAAAATAATTGAATCTGAAATTCCCCACAGTATAGCATGATGATGTAATGGAATCCGGAAATGACCTATTATCCCCTGAATCATAATAAGTACAAGAATAATGAGAATATAATATGTAAATAATTTCGTAAGTTGAATATATCTAATATTTTCACTAGTAGATCGCCATTCAATAATCCACAATATGGGGAGTGACAGCACGAAGAGTTGCAAAAGAGGTTCGACCCCCAGCCACATGTTCATGTTTCCACGATAATGTCATGACCATTAATCTTGTAATCCAACATTACGATATCTGATGAAGATTCAGGATACAATATGGCAGACGACCTGCGACCTTGGAGAGAGCAGGCATTAGATAGCCTCTTACTCAAAGCAGCAGCATATTGGACAGACAATTCAGATTCATGGTTAGAAGCTGCATTACCTAGATTAACAGAAACCATCAGAATTAATCCCCTCAGAAGAGAATTCAATTGGGTTGAAAATCAAATTATTGAAATGGGTGCGAAAGAAATTGAATGGTGTCCTAATGGATGGGTCATGCCATGGAAAAGAGGTAAAATACCACCAGAGCATCGAAAATTATTCATCGCCCTACATGAAACCGGCAGAATTACTCGACAAGAAGCAGTTTCAATGATCCCTTCTCTACTTCTAGGAATTCAACAAGATCAAATTATTCTAGATATGTGTGCATCTCCTGGTTCTAAAAGTACGCATATTGCCGAAGTCTTACAAGGAACTGGAGCAGTTATAGCAAATGATATATCGAAAAAGAGAACTAATACTCTAGTGGCAAATGCCCAACGAATTTCTCTTCCAAATATTATGATTGTTCAACATGATGGAAGACATATTCCGAAAATTCCTGGAAGTGGATATGATGCAATATTAGTTGATGCGCCTTGTACCGGATCTGCTACTACCAGAAAAAATCCTGATGTATGGAATAAATGGAAACCATCTGCTGGGAAAAGATTACACACATTACAAGTTGATCTATTGTCTCGCGCAATAAAAATAGCACGTTCAGGATCCGTTATTGTATATTCTACCTGTTCTCTTGATCCAATTGAAAATGAAGCAGTAATTTCGAGAATATTAGAAAATGAAAAAGGAATTAAATTAGAAAAAATAGATGATGAGATTCTAAAAGGACTATCATACAGAAATGGAATGAATAAATGGACTGTATTAGATGACGAAATAAATCCGATTGAAGATGGAAGATTTGAGTCACCAAAAAAGTTAGAAATTCAAAAAGATCTAACAAATTGTATTCGAATACATCAAGATGAGTCTGGGCATGGTGGATTCTTTGTTGCAAAAATTCGTATTAATCGAGAGATTGAGGATTCAATAAAAGATAGTTGTCGACGAATACCTCCTAATCCAAATCGAAAAGGAGTATATCCTATACCGGTTAATATCAATGAATTACCATTAATTTCTGAAATGTATGCACCTAGTACTGAAAATTCCAGTCTCTGGACTAAAGGAAAACGAATTCTATGGAGTAACAGTTGCATCATGGATAAGATTTGGTCTCAAGAAACTAAATCAAGACCTGATAGAATACATGAGGGCTCACAATGGCCTCCACTAAACTTAATTCATCTTGGGATTCGTGCATGGGAAAAGAGAGATTCTAGAAATTACAGACTAAGTTCTGAAGGTTTACATTCAATTGAGATAAATGAAACAGGATCGAGAATACATAATGTAAATATTGAAACAGCATCTAGAATTATTGAAAAAGATGGACCCAGTGAAAATATTGAAAATTTCGTTTCAGGTAGTAATTTATTGATTTTAGAAAGACATGGAATACTTTGGAGAATTCCAATTTGGGCTGGAGAACGAATCTCTCAAATGTGGAAACAACAAGAAGATATAATTCTAAGAAAAATGATGGAGAAAAGTACATGAAAAGAGTTGGTATTTTCTTTTTATTTTTCATAATTTTAGTGCCTGCGGTAGATGCTGTTCCAATTATTGAAATATTTGTGGATGAAAAAACTCCATCAAATCAAAATATTCCACAAGTTGTCGTTTCTTCAATAGAAAATGGTGATTTAGAACTATTAGTCTGGTACTTAGATACCAATAGCTCATTACATATTACTGCTGCATCTGAGCGTGCTCAAGATCTTGATGCAAAAAATGGAGATATTTTCATTCAAGGTGTTTTTTGGAATAAATCAAATGAAAATTTACCTAATGATTTTGATAATCTAGATATTGAATTAAACGTAAAACAAGGTAATGATAATGCAATAATTCTGGAAGCAAGCACCACATTAGAAAATGAACTTGATCAAACTGTTGTTCTACAATGGTTGTTACTGAAAAGATCTGTAACAACTTCAGAGCACCCCTTAGGACCTACTGAATCAAATGTGGTTTCCTATCATGCTTGGGATTCGAATATTAATAGAACAAAAGGTGCAGAAAACCAATGGACGCATCAAATTGAACCTAATACATTAGAAAGTTGGAATATTGGAAATGAAGAACTAATTGCGATAGTGTCACTAATTTCTCTAGAATCAAAAGAAATAGAAGGATCAGGAAGTTCGGAAGTAATTCTTTATCAAAATCAAGAAAGTGAGAAGAATTATGCAACTTCGTTTCTATTAATTTTCTCTGGAATTATTGGAAGTATACTTGTAATCCAATCTGAAAAAAGAAGGCAACAAAATATGCCATTAATTCGTCCATTAATCACTAATAAGAACAAAGATGGAGATTATGATTATTTTATTGAAATAACTACTAGACAGGCACTAGTTAAAGAAATAACAATTGATGGAAATGGTTTTTGGAGATGTTCTTCCAATGAAATACCCAAAGAGATACCTTCTAGGACTACTAAGAAAATAAAAATTCGTCAAATCTCTAAAAAAGAAAAAAATGAGCCTTGTACAATACGATTAGAAGTTGATGGATATGAACGATGGGTACTAGATATCGTCTTTCCGGAAACTTAGATGTGCAAACTTCAAGAGCGGCGGACCGAACTGCGATATCCCGAAGGGAGATGCGGCATGCTCGATGTGACGGACCGGGCCATATTGGCCATTTTATTTACCGATGCTACTATGTCAAACAGAACTGTAGCAGATTTGGTAGGAGTATCACAAGGAACTGTGAGCAATCGTATCAAGAGAATGGAACAATTGGGAATAATAGAAGGTTACTCCATTCGACTAAATCCCGAAAAAATTGGATGGAGAATGACCGTAGTTGTTGGAATCAGAATAGAGAAAGGTCGTTTATTAGAAATTCAAGGAAAGATAGCAGAAGACCCGAGAGTAGTTTCTGTTTACGACGTTACTGGAGATTACGATTCAATGGTTGTTGCTTTAGCACGAGACAGAGAAGATCTGAACAACTTTACCAAAACGGTACTATCTTTGGACGGAATAGAACGATCTCATACGCACATGGTTTTGAATACTGTAAAGAATACCTGGATAGGATTACCAGAAGATTCCGAATCATACGATTAAAAACCCCTCGATATGGAGGTTATATCCTATGACTCTAGAATATCCAATTCATGATTCATCAACATGGAAAATGATTCAAGCAGAAATGGAAATGAGATTGCCTTCATCAGATCAATCTCTCTCAATGAATTTTGGAAGATGGGATGATCAGCCTCATCAGCATCTTCCAATCGCCAGAATGCTTGCTGGCCCTTGGGGAGGAGTTTTAGTTGCCGACGAAGTTGGACTTGGAAAAACCATTTCTGCAATTATAGCAATTAGAGAATTACAAGCAAGGGGAGAAAGCGGAGGAGTGTTAATCATCTGTCCAGGTGGTCTAAGATCAAAATGGAAACAAGAATTACATCATAGAGTGGAAATTGATGCAATTACACCCAAATCATGCTCTGAGTTTCTAATGGCTCTTGATCAACTTGAAGATGGAGGAGATGATGTTGTGATAGTAAGTCATGGCATATTACGTCGAGCAGAAATATTAGATTCTTTAGTCGATCGAAACCTCAATTTAATGCTAACAGTTATGGATGAAGCTCACCATGCTAGAAATCCAAAATCACGACTACATGATGGTATTCAGATGCTAATTCTTAGTTCAAAATGGAAAATGTTACTGACAGCTACACCAGTTAATCTTCAAAGTGAAGATCTATATGTTTTGTTATCTCTAATTGCTCCAGATAGATGGCCAAATATAATGGCATATTATAGAACTATGAGTCCTACAGCTTCTATTCATCGAACAATAGACCTAATTTCAAGTGATCCTATTGATTCAGAAAATATCAGAATGGAACTCAATCGATTATTACANACTGCTTCACTAGCCGACGATCCTAGATTNGTAGAGATTAGAGNATTAATGGATGATATTTCTGAATCTTCTGGAACAGTAAGGAAAAAAGTCATTGATTTATTGAGAGAGATGAGACCTTTGAATGATATGTTAGTAAGAACACGTAGAAAAGATCTAGATCTAGATCTTGCGCAAAGAGTTCCTATTATTCTACAGGTGGTACTGACTGAAGAAGAATGGAATTTATACCATGCCGCCAGACGTTGGTCACAGACACTACAACGAATCAAAAATCCTGAAAGTAAAAAATTTGATTGGGCATCTGTGATACCTGAGCGAATGGCATCATCGTGCCTACCAGCATATGCGAAACATGTACTTGGAAAAATTGATGAAGTTAGGGATGAACTTCAAGAAACTACAGATGACCAGGATGAAATTACTAAAAGATTAATCAATAGGTTAGGCAACAAAAAAGGTCTAATAAATGCTGCAAAAAATCTAGGAGATAAAGATACTAAACTAGATGCTTTACGTGCTTGGTTGAACGAAAGTTTTGATCATGATGANGGAGGAGTCTTATTATTTTCACAATTTCATGGAACCTTAAATCATCTCAAGAACAATTTGGAAAAAGATGGTTATCTTGTCGAAATATTGACTGGTAAAACNCCCATGCCAGAAAGAGATAATATTCGTGCNAGATTTGCTCAAGGTGATATTAATATCTTATTGAGTAGTGAAGTTGGAAGTGAAGGATTAGATCAACAACATTGTCATAGATTAGTGAATTATGATTTACCGTGGAATCCAATGAAGTTAGAGCAACGAATTGGTAGATTGGATAGATACGGGCAAAAAAGTCCAATCATACAAATTGCAAATCTTTGTGTTGAAGGAACAATTGATGCTTCAATTTTAGGACGATTATTACATAGAATTCATATCTTTGAATCGTCTTTAGGAATGGTAGATCCTATGCTTGGGAAAGCAATGAAAGTACTTGCAGAAAAAGAAATATCAAAAGATATTNAACGAAATAATTTGAATACTGGATACAAGATTGTAGATTTAGAAACCTACAGAGAAAATCATGATGATGATGTTGAAGATTTACTAAATTCAAGAAATGCTTGGACAGAAGAAGCATCTCTCAAAGAAAGAATTGCGATAGGAGAAGATCCAGGTGTGCAAGCAGTTAGACAAGATATATTGAACCGTGAATTAGCATTAGATTCCTCTTCAATTCAGTCTATTTTAGAATCTTGGATCATTACAAACAAAGGTGAACATTATGATAATACAAACAATACGGTAATGATTAGAATGTCAGATATTATTATTCAAGGTTGTATCAATTATGCTAAGGGTAGTTCTAGATGGTTAGACTTATTGAATCGAATGAATACCACGTCAGGCCCTCATTGGATTGAAGCTACTTATGACAATAATATNGCAAGAGAACGAAATAATTTGATTTTTCTATCTCCTTGGCACCCCCTTGTTCAACTTGCAATATCTTCAGATAATAAACGAAATTTTGCTGAGGGTGTTTCTGGTTCTGTACTAATTGCAGAAAATATTCGAATTGATGATATACCTCATAATGCCAAATATTTCATTGGAGTAGAGTGGAAAATAAATGGATTAAGAGAATCTAAAATTAGAAGATGGTTGGTATTGGATAAACATGGGGAACCTATTCAAGAAATTGTCAATAATCCATGGTCAAAATTACATTCGGAACCTTGTCGAACTGTTCTAACTGAAAAAGAAAAGGGAATCATAGAATCTGCAAGAACTCAAATTCATACAGCATTATTAAATCAAGAACGAATGAGATTAATGCCTTTATTGACTGAACTTACTGAAAATTCTCATCAGGCTTGGATGAGTAGAATCGAAGGAGAAGAAGAACAGATTAGAAAAGCTGAATGGAATTCGATGTTAAAAAATGAAAATGTAGACCCTCGATGGTTAAGAATGAAAAGAGGAATTATCCGATCTTTACATGAACAACTATCAAATCGAGTAACTGAAATTGAACGTATTAGAGATGATATGCAAGCAAATATTTCATTCCCTATTATTGTTCGAATAATTTAATCAAAATACAATATCTGGAGGAGGGTCTTCTAAATTAATTAGAGGAATTAGATCATCAACTAAATTCTTGAGACCTTCTATTGTAGGTGCTTTCAATGCCACAGTACGCATTAGTGTCTTTCTTGTAGATTCATCAATCCACATATCTAAACTTCTCATTCTACCAAGTAAATTCTCATGAAGGCGCATNCCTGTTCTATCCCAATCCATCATTAACATCAATGCTGGGCCTCCATCAACTGGATTCTTTCGACCATATGAATCATGTAAATGTGCAATAAGTCTACTTTGCCCCCATCCTCTATTNACCAATTCTATCGGTCCTTCAAATCCTAGTGAACGCAATGTCTCCATATCTCTTCTACCTTCGACAATTACTGGGCAGCCTGAGCCACCTTGTACAGGATGTCTGTTTCGAAATCTAGCCTTAGCGAGAGCTCTTGCTGAATGGAAAAGAGATGCTGGTGAAATAATTTTGATTCGTCGNTCGGATCTAGGNGGCATCAGAACTCACCGAATAATATGTAAAAAGGGGAGGTTCATCAATACAACCCAATTTCAATTTCTTTGTATTGTAATTCTCAGCATGTATAATTCTAATCTCTCAGTTAACTGATTCTTCTACGTCAACTACGAATGCTTATCAACAGGAGTCTAAACGAAGGGGTCGGGGGCTAACAATGAGTATAGCCAGTGCGACTTTTGATGGGCTTTGGAACCACTACGAAATGTGGTCTGCAATCGTTGGCGGGTTCACCTTTCTATGGCTTGCACACCATTCTCTTGTTTACCGATCTAAAGATGTAGATGATGACTGGGAAGATGTCGATGGAATCAAAGTAGGAGTGTTTCCAAAACACAATGATNACATCAAGTTAGAACTTGCTTGGACTATCGTTCCATTTATCCTAATTGTATGGCTTACCTACTACTCTTGGGGGCCTATCAATGAAGTTTGGGCAAGTCCAGACGATCCTGACAGCATGTATGGCCTAGAGTGTGGAACAGAGGGCCATGATCCAAACAAATGCTATCATACAATTGGAATCACTGCTCAACAGTGGTTTTGGAGTTTTGATTGCAATGGTTTAGATGCTGACATTTGTGATTCTTCTGAATATCAAGATCTAAATGGTACTATGGTCCCTGTATTGAAATTAAAACAAGGAGAATACTTCCTCGCGAATCTGACTTCCGAGGATGTCACTCATGCACCTTGGTTTGTGAAATTAGGTGTTAAAGAAGATGCAGTGCCAGGATTACATTCAGCATTGTGGATTGCTCCAACTTGTGAAACTGCAAACTGTGGAGGAGATGAAGGAGAATCCACGCTTCTTCTATGTACAGAATATTGTGGAGACGATCACGCTTACATGGCCGCGATTGTCAATATACATAATAATTGAAATAATGAGGTGATAAAATGATGAAAAGAAGATCATTTGTCCAGACTTTTGCAATTTTAGTTATTGTCGGATTGGCATTAAATCTGGCTCCTGAAGCCGATTCTCTTCCTTCGGGAATTGGTGGTCAATCTGAGAAGGGATGTATTTGCCATGGGGCTATTCCAGATTCAGGAGTTACTCCGTCAATTACTGGTCTTCCTGATACATTTACAGCTAGTACAACTTACACTCTTACTGTCTCTTTCACAGGAGGGCCTTCTGGAATCGATGCAAATGCCATGAATCTAGGAGGATTCAATCTTGCTGCTTCTTCAGGAACCTTGGAAGCAATCGATGAATGGGTAAGAATCGAAAATGGTGAAGCAGTACACAATGGAATTGATGATGATGCTAATAACGATGGAGTGGATGATGCCGTAGCAGCAGGCGGTACCCCAATCACAAGTGGTAATGATTTCACATCTTGGACTGTTAATTGGACTTCTCCAGAGAGTGGTTCGACTACGTTTAATCTAGCAGTCAATTCAGTGAACGGAGATGGNATTGCTTCGGCCGATGATAAATGGAATACAATGTCAGTATCNGTTTCTGGACCATCATCGGGTGTTGCGGCAGAACCTCTTGAACCAGCAGATCCATTTGTTGTACTTGCAACATTAATTATCGTTTCAGGACTCTTACTAGGTATCGTAATTCTATACACATTTTACCGAGCAAATCCAGATGGATTTAGTTGGGAAGCATTCGCGCCATGGATTACTGAATGGTTGACTAGTACCGATCACAAGAAAGTTGGAACGCTTTACTTCCTAGCTGGCTTCTTCTTCTTAGGAGTAGGAGGAATCATGGCAATGTTAATTCGTGTACAACTCGCAGTTCCTGGTAATGATTTTCTCACTCAAGATCAATACAACCAATTCTTCACCATGCATGGAACAGTAATGATTTTCCTTGCTGCTATGCCATTGATTAATGGGTTTGCAAATTGGTTAATTCCACTTCAAATAGGCGCTGCTGATCTTGCTCTTCCAAGAATAAATGCAATGTCTTTTTGGCTCCAGCCAGTAGGAGCTTTGCTCATCTTTACTGGAATCTTTAGTGGTGCTGCTGCTGATACTGGATGGACAGGATATGCCCCATATATTGTTTCAGAAACTGCGCACTCGGGTACTACAATGTGGGTTGCTGGTCAAATAATGTTAGTAGCTTCGTCTACTTTAACCGGAATTAATTTCCTCACTACAATCTGTGCAATGAGAGCACCGACCATGAGTTGGATGCAGATGCCGCTATTCACTTGGTCCATTTTTGTAGCAAATCTAATGCTATTCATTTCAATTCCTGCTTGGGGAGTTGGACTCATTCAAGTATATCTCGATCGCACCATTGGAACTGCTTTCTATCATGTTGCTTCAGGAGGTGACCCTTTACTCTGGAGTCATTTATTCTGGTACTTTGGACATCCCGAAGTATACGTAGTAATTGTACCAGCATTTGGAATTATTTCTGAAGTAATAGCCACATCTGCTAGACGTTCTGTATTTGGATACCGTTCAATGGTGTATGCTATGGCAGGTATTGGAATTGTTGCATTCATTGTGTATGGGCATCATATGTTTACATCTGGAATGTCNCCTACACTAAGGTTCGTAACTATGTTAACAACAATGTTAGTTGCTGTTCCAACTGGAATTAAAATATTCAATTGGCTGAAAACAATGCACAAAGGATCTCTTATCTACAGAACTCACACTCTTTGGGCTTTAGGATTCTTAGTTACTTTCACTTTGGGAGGAATTAGTGGGATGTTCTTCCCATCATTAGCTATGGATACACATCTTCATGAGACATATTTCGTTGTGGCTCATTTCCACTATGTGTTTGTTGGTGGAACTGTCTTCGGTATGTTTGCAGGAATATACTACTGGTTCCCTAAAATGTCTGGAAAAATGATGGATGAAAATTGGGGNTTACTACACTTCCTTACTGCATTTATTTCATTTAACGGAATTTTCTGGCCAATGCACAAACTAGGAGTGATGGGAATGGCACGAAGACATCATACCTGGTTTGTTAGTGTGGACGAATACACCAACATTCCAGCAGAGATGGCATCATGGAACTTATTCATATCTGTCAGTGCGTTCTTATTCTTCTTCTCGAACTTCATTCTGATTGGAAATATGATTAAGACAATTATTTCAGGTAAAAAGGCTCCAGCAGATCCTTGGGGTGGATGGTCGTTTGAATGGATGTGTACTTCTCCTCCTCCAACTCCTTCATTCGACCCACATAATCTACCAGTTCTACACGATGCAAACGAATATCATGAATCTGAACCAAGTAAATTTGCAGAATGGTTTACCGGGTTGATGGTTCCTGAAGACGATTCGGAGGTGAGTCATTGAGCGGAGATCATGATTATGAACATCACATAGAGCCTTGGGGCCCTCACGACTGGAGTCATGGAGCGCCTCACAATTCGTTTGCTCCGTTAATAATGAGTATCGGATTCGGAGTATTCCTATACACATTTGCTAATATCTTCGTAATGGGAGAATTAGTCGATATTAGCTCTATGGCAGGAGTAATGCTTGGTTTCATTATTATCACAATAGGTCTAATGATTTGGTGGCGTCAGGATATGTCCTTCGATGGTGTTTACGAACCCAAAGGAGTAGGGGCGCCATTCCGCAATATCGATTTACGTAAGGTTGCTATGTGGATTTTCCTGATGTCTGAGATGATGGTATTTACCAGTCTATTCAGCACTTATATCCGATATAGACTAGGTATCCAAAATTGCGAAGATCTCTTCCTTTCAGGTGAATGGGTCGAAGGAACAACTGTTACTTGCTTCGAACCTGCAGCTCATCTAATTGCAAGCAGTTGGTTCCATTTAGCACCAGGAGCAATCAACACCTTCGCTCTGATTATTTCTTCTTTCACAATTGTACTTGCTCTCAAGACGGCGAAAATGAGTAACAAGAAATATGCAAAGAAATACAATGTTGATAAAGCAGATGTCGATGCTCACCGTAGTAGGAAAGTTGGTGTTTTCCTTGGTTCTACGTTATTCCTTGCCACCTTATTCCTAACTCTGAAGTTGATTGAGTGGTTCATCGGATTCCCTACTCCAGGTCCTCTAACAGAACTAAACCACGGATATGATAGCATCAAATCANTGTATGCAGAAGGATACACAATCCATGCCAGTGCATATACAAATGTCCACTATAATGCAGATCCTACCTCCAAATATTTCGATATCCCAGCAGACAGTGCACTTGCAATGATGATGGATGCTGGTACTCACCCTGGTGGAATGATGATGGCAGATATCCGTGTCAGTGCTTCTACGTTCTATGTAACAACAGGAACACACGGTGTACACGTCTTCGCTGGTATGGTCGGCCTATCCTACATGACTTTCAAAGCACTCCGAGGAGGTTACGGTCCTTCAAACGCTGTCTCAATCGAATACTTCGGTTTATACTGGCACTTCGTTGACCTAGTTTGGGTTCTAGTTTTCCCATTCTTCTATCTATTCTAATGGTGATTAAAAAATGGCACACTATACAATTCTCGGTCGCGACCCATACTGGATGAATTTCTGGGGTTTGATGATATTGACTGTGATTGAAGTAGGAGCTGTAGGACTAAATCTTTCTGGAGTTGCTGACTCAATTGGAGCGACAGAAAAACAATTGACCTTTGGAATACTTTGGGGTATTGGAATACCTAAATTCATCATGATTGCAGCAATTTTCATGCATCTTTATGGAGATGCTGACTCAAAGATTTTGACTATGACTGCTCTTTTCCCCGCATTTTTCATTATTGTAATGGTTTTCTTCATCGGATTGACTAGCCCAGGGGCCCCAACTGAGCTACCTGCATGGTGTAGACCGCCTAGTTGGCTCTAATTAGCACAAACCGTGAAATCTACCTAGCCTTTCGTCAGGGTATTGCTGACGTCGCATAGCCTGGTATTGCGCTGGATTTGAAATCCAGTGTCCCTTGGACTCGGGAGTTCGAATCTCTCCGTCAGCGCCACCTAACTAACACGGAAAGGTATTGAACAACAATGTTGCTCGGAGGTCATGCCTCGAAGGAGCGTCATACTACCGTTGCTGGCAATCCTGCTTCTTCCAATGGCTGGATGCTTGAGTAGTTCTCCAATAAATTGGGGCAGTGATATAGGACAATACTCCGCTGTTATGAATGAAAATAATACTGAGATTGTGATTGATGATCGAATGTCAGTATACCAAGAAAGTTATCTAGAATCTGTAGGAATTGGTGCTGTAGGTTGTCAAGGAGAAAATGGTACTATGGCTCAATCTTCACAATCTGTAGTTGCTGATGAATATGGAGGAACACCAATTAGAATTGAAGGATGGTTAGCTAACGGTAAAGCATTCCCAGATCATGATGGTCCTGCAGTATATTCGATTGCAGTGAATATGATGCCTATTGAAGAGGCTAATAATCTAAAACCACATGAATTAGACCCTCAGGAAGACATACCATTGATGAAGGAATGGGATGATCCATTAATGGCTGAAGGGCAATTTGGATCTGAATTCGAAGATATCCAATCAAAAAGAGGATGGGCAGTAATTGGAGTTATACCTGCTAGTGAAAATATTGCAGATGGAATGATTGGGTTACTTGATTGGAATAGACCAATCTCAATTGAAGGATATTTCTTACACGATCAAAAGAATATTCGCATCCCTACTGAGTTATCGGTATCTGATTGTAGTGTGTCATCTAGAGAAAGTTTTGGAGCATATTTTGCAGTTACTTCAATGACAATTGCTGGAAATGATGCGTCGGCTAGTGAAGAGTACTCAGTAGGATCAATTCCATTAGTGGGTGGATCTCTGTATCTTCTATTGGTAATAATCGGAGGGGCAGCAGGAGCATTTGGAGCTTTTACTTTCAGTACTATTCAAATTCGAAAGAAGGCGAATCAAACCGCTTCTGTACTAATGTCTGAAAAACAAATTCGATCGGCTGGTGGGGTTGATAGAGATCTAAAACAACATAGAAGAGATGTTGAAAAATTAGAAAAAAGTAGTAGTTCTTCTAATATTGAGGTTGTAGATGATACTGCAACAAAGAAAATGGAAATCAAGGAATTCGATGTATCTGGAACACTAGAAAGCGCGCCTGATGGATTGGAAGCTACAGCTTCTCTTGGTAAAACTACAGGAAGAGGCGTAATTCAAACTGAAGAAGCCGCAGAGATGGATGAAAAACTCAAGGCCGTAATGGAAAATGCTATGACAAAAGAAGAAACTGTATCTGCAGGCCCTTCTTCAAGAAGAATAGGAGGAGGTGTCACCAGTTCGGGATCAAGTTCTGTCTCACCTAGTGCGAAAAGGAATATGGCAAATATTTCTACAACAAAAACCGATGTTAATGAAGACATTATTGAGCAAAAATCTCCACCTGTATCTAGAAGAAAACGTGTAGTGAAAAAGGAAGTAGTACCAGAAATAGAGGAGGACGAAGTTCCTGAAGATACAGGGCCTCGATATGAAACTAGAGAAGGGCCAAGTCTTTCTGATGATGAAGAATTCTCGGACTTTTCATTCTAATCAAACTAGTAATCTAACAGCACTAGGAAGCACAGTCATATCCATTGGAGTAGTTCCAATATTTTCTCCATCAATGTTGATTGCAGTAGGAATTGGAGTCTCTATTCTTAATGACTTAAATCGATGATAAACGACATCAGGGTGAAAGACATGGCGGCCCTCTTTTTTTAGAAGGCCAAAGGCCTTCAAAATCGCTCCACGACGCATACGATTGAGGATACCAATATCCATCATTCCATCATCTATTGATGCTCCGGGTGCCAAAGGGAGGCCTGCTCCACCAGTTTGTGTATTTTGGATAAGAAATAATGTAAAATCTGAATCCATTTCGTGACCATCTAATATCAATTTAGCATGACGTCTCCTATTAAGTAAAATCGAAATAACAATTCCAACATCATATCGAATAGGGCCTAAAAAGCGCATTTTTTCAGCAATTAAATTAGAATCAATTCCTAATCCCCAAGTTACAAGATTATGGCTATACCAAGTCATCTGATCTTTTTCTTTTCCAGGTAAACCCTCTGTGAGAATAACTCTTGAGATATCTAACTCTTGTATTCTTCCTGAAATAATTCGAGAAATTGCATCCTCAACTCCATTTATTTTCAAATCATAAGCATGAGAATTACCTGTTCCCGCAGGAACAAAAGCCACAATAGGAGATTTACTATGTTCTGAATTTCGCATTCTTCCTGTAATCACCTCTGACATACTTCCATCTCCACCTACTACAGCAAAAATATCATCATCATTTGCAGTGATATTTGCTGATAATTCAATCAAATGTCCGGGATGTGAAGAACGATAAATTTCTACTATAATTCCAGACTCTTCTAGTAATTTCTTAGCCTCTAAAGCAACTTTTTCTCCCTTTTTCTTCCCTGAATATGGGTTAACCATTAGATGAACTTTTGACGGTTTGATTATACCAACCGATTCACGAGAGAAAATAGGAGAAAAAATAGGTCGGTGGACTCCTCCTTTCTTTTTACTTTCAAAATCAGAATGAAACTCAACTGGCTCAGGTGAGGTTGGCATGAACAACGTATAACTGTTCAACGCTTGAATTCTACCGAAAATTACGGGTATCTATGGCCCCTCCGGTAGAATAAGACAGAGGGCAGGGGAGTCGTATGGAAGATCAAGTTCGTTTCATGCAGCACGCATTAGATATTGCTGAGAAAGGCATAGGGCGTGTGTCTCCAAATCCTCCAGTTGGTTGTGTACTTGTGCAAAATAATCGAATTATTGCTGAAGGATGGCACAATCGAATCGGGGATTTACATGCTGAACAGGCAGCTATTGCAGATGCTGAAATGAGAGGAGAAAATACTGAAGGTTGTATTGCATATGTTACATTAGAACCATGCAATCATTTTGGAAGAACCCCCCCGTGTACACAGGCGCTACTTTGGGCAGGTGTTTCAAAAGTGGTAATTGCTAGTCGTGATCCTAATCCAAATGTTCGAGGAGAGGGCATTGATGCGCTCTTGGCTGCGGGTATAGAAGTAGAAGTGGGCATTCTAGAAAATAATGCAATAATTCAAATGCAATCTTTTCTAAATTGGTGCCAATTAAGAAGACCTTTAGTAACGATAAAAATAGCAGTTGATAAATTCAATAAAGTAGACAATAATGAATTAATTTCAAGCAGATTTACTAGTCAAAGTTCATTGAAATTCGCACATGCACTAAGACGGCAGTCTGATGCAATTTTGGTTGGTTCTCAAACTGTAATTAGGGATAATCCTTCACTGACGATTAGACATGTAAAGAAGGATGGTGTAACAAATCCAATTCGAATAATTCTTGACACTCGAGGAGAAATTGACAAAGAAGCAAAGGTTTGGAATGACGATGCACCTACGATAAAAATTCATGGTAATTCAAATAACATTCCAATTGAAGGAATTGAGGAAATATCTATGCCATCCGTTACGGAACAAAGAATTCCTAAAGATCTATTAGATCTTCTAGGCGATAGAGGAATTCAAGAACTTCTAGTAGAAGGGGGGCCGTCGGTTTGGACTTCATTCCTTGAGAATAAAATTGTAGATCGTATTATTCACATTCGTTCCCCAAATGAGATAGGAGACGGACCAGAGATGGTATTAAATGATGAATTACTTACAATGAATAATCTTGTTTTAAAAGATAAAATAATCAGTGATGGGGATGAGATCAGTATCTATACAAAGAATGGATACGAATTGCCTCACAAAACTTGGCCTTATCCGTCGGTTTGAAAGGTATTGCATAAGTGGAGAGTTTGGGCGATTAGTGTAGTCTGGATATCATTTGGCGCTTCGGACGCCAGGACACGGGTTCGAATCCTGTATCGCCCACTCTTAGCATGGGTCGATACGAACCAAGGCTCTTGCAAGGCTTCTATGAACCCAAATTGGATGTATTATAGAAATATCATAATTAATTGCACTTAATGCATTTCTAAATTCCTTCGGTTCAACGTCAAACGGAGAGAATGTTTCATTATTCAATAAGTCAGGGTTAGTTCTTACTACATCTGGATTTATTGGAAGCAGCATTACCATTGGACCTCTAGAAATAATTGATAGCGAATATATCGTATTTTTAAGAATCTCAATCCCCTCTCCACTAGTCCAAGAATTTCTTCCATAGGGAGGGTCAAATGCATGAGCAGCCCCTGAAATAGGTTTAATTTTTTTATGAATCTCGGTAGCATTTGAGGATTGAACTATTTTTCTACCTTCAAATTTAATTTGATCCAAATTCAGGATTGTACCATTAACCATTTCCGGATCTAAATCACTTGCAATAACTGGAATTCCGATCATAGCCGATTCAATTGCTATACCCCCTGTTCCGCAGAATGGATCTATAATGGTCGTGGGTGGTTGGCCATCAGTATAACATAGATTTACCATTGCTCTAGCTAGTCTTGGATCTAAGCTAACTGGCTTGAAATATGGGCGATCGGTAGGAGAACGGTTTTGAAAACTTTGACCGCCGGGGCCAATTGATTGGAGTATTCCCCAAATGAAAAAGGGAGAATCTAACTCTGCAGGATCTGGAGGGATCGGTTTTTGCGGGCTGCCGCAATAGTGCAACATAATTTCAATATCTGGATTTTCAAGATTAATTCTCCATCCTCTTTTATGTAAAATAGCTCCAACACCTGATTGAATTTTACTTATACTAATTCCTTCCATATTCCCCATTTTTGATGCCCTGACTGCAATTGATTTTTCATTTAAGGGTTGGATATCTGAAAACCAATCTGCAATAATTTCAGCACTAGGTTCCTCAGAAGAAAAATCAAATGGAGACAATGATTGATCAATAAATGCAGAATTCTGAATAGAATTATTGTTTGAAACTAAAACAACTCTTGGATGAAGAATTTGTTGGATTTTTCCAAGAGCATTTGCTTCAGAACGGAATAATGCTGGGTGCCAGCCATTTCCAACCCAAGCAGCGACCATGACTTCCCCCTCCTCTGGGATACGCTATTCGCCTTCAATCCTATAACACCCAATGGGCTCGAAGGGGCATGAGCGGGGCAGGTCGGAGTACTACAGCACGAATCGCTCTGATGATTACGTTGCTCTTTTTGGGTACTATTTTACTCACAGTAACTACCGCTCAATCTGATGACCCTAAAGTTCTATCACACGAAAGAAATCGTCTATATTTCTATGGTGAATCAAACGGTGATGGATATGCTACGTGGCCTATGTGGAATCATGCTCAAGCCTCCGACCCTAGTAGCGATGATAGTATTGGAGAACAAAACGCGTTCGTTCCTGGCGATCCAAATAACGGTGGAGGAACAAGAGAATTCACATTTGATGGACAGGTTGCAAGTGATAATATCACTGAGATAAATTCAGAACAAACCATAACAGGAAATTTCAGACTGAGTATATTTTGTCAAGGAAGTTGCAATACGGATGTAACTGTATTTCTTAGAAAGGGTGGAGTAGATATCACATCAGTAACTGTGTCTCCTGAAAATGAAGGTGGAGATACGTACATCTTCGAATTTTTCCATAACATCAAGGAAATAAAAGCAGATGAAACTCTTGGATTAAGAATTCAATTTACAAAACCTAGCGGAGCAGGAGATGGTTATACCTTATATTTAGGACAAAATGATTTTCAGATGGATATCCCAGTTATTCCTCCTGAAACTTCAGATATCGGAGATGTTCTATTGGAAGAGGGCACTGCTTGGAAAACCCCGTATGCAGATGTTGGTTTAGGATTTCAAGCATCTTCTACTGAAAAAGTAGGTATTTTCATGCCCATATTATTCGGTATACTGCTGTTAGCTGGAGCGATATGTGGAGTAGTTTTCACTCCTGGAATGCCTGCGATGACCGGTGCTGCAGTACTTACTTGTTTATCTCTAATCGGGACAATGGTAGCAGCTCCAATTGTATCTTACATAGATATTGCACAAAATTCAGATGTAGATATGCAACCGAATATGTATACTGTAGATCAGTTCGCTTCATTAGAGGCAAGTACAGGTAGTTTCTTGACAGATTTTTCTGATGGCGATGAATTCGAAATCTGGGTTCCACTCAATGGAAATGAAGTATATTCTAAATCGATTCAACATAATGGTCGTTCTGCGATTCTTTGGGGATTAGGTCATGAAGAACATAACGAATTATTAGGTAATTCCGAAATTACTACAATAGGTGGAAGAGAAGCAATTCAACTCTATTTCTCTTCTATCATTCAATATACTGATGATTTAGATTGCACTGAAAATTCAAATGAAAATGATACTACTGGAGATAGTAAAACAGATGCATGTGCAGAATATGACTTAACCAAAAGTGGAGGAGTTGTACTGAAAGTAGTTCTTGGACAAGATGGTGAAAGTGTTCGTCCAATCAACAACGTAAATGTAACATTGACGGATGGGTCTCCTAGAAATGCAGTGCTTTGGACAGATACTGATGCAATGGGAATGCCTCAAACTTGGAGAATGTATTCACTTGTAGGTATGGTTCCAGCAATAGTATGTCTTGGTTTAGGAATCTGGAATATTGTAAGTTCTCAAAGAAAAGAAAGTGAAGAGCAATTTGAAGAATATGATTTTGATGATGATGACTTCATTGACGATCTGGATATCTGAGGGAAAATATGGGTTGTAACCTAAGAGATCTAGCAAAAGCAGAGTCTATCGATCTCTCAGATCTGTCAGGAGAGCGTATTGCTGTTGATGTTTTCTTATCCGCTTATCAATTTATTACTGCAATGACAGGACAGGATGGAAGGCCTCTTTCAGATTCAAATTCTAGACCTGTAGCTCACCTAATGGGATTCTTAGATAGGGCAACTATTTTGATAGCATCGGGAATTGAACCCGTGTTTGTTTTTGATGGAAACCCTCCTGATTTGAAACGTGAAACACTTGACGATAGGAGATCAAGGAAAGATGTAGCAAGAGCAAAATGGGAACATGCAATGGAATCTGGCGACTTAAAAGCGGCGAAGAAAATTGGACCTCAAATTGCAGAATATACTTCAGAAATGATTCAGGAAACTAAAGATCTGTTTGATGTTCTGGGTGTTTCATGGATTGTAGCTCCAATGGAAGCGGAAGGAGCTGCAGCAGTCAGGGCAAAAAATGGGGAACTACACGCAGTTGCTACTCAAGATTGGGATGCTTTGCTTTACGGAGCCCCAATCATGATTCGTAATCTAATGTCACATGGTACGAAAAAATTTGGACGTACTCTAACAGCAGAACGAATTATTCTCAACGATCTATTGGATGAACATGGAATTACTCATGAACAACTAGTAGATCTAGGAATAATGATTGGAACGGATTTTCATCCTGGATTCAAAGGAGTTGGTCCTAAGACAGGATTGAAATTAATTAAAGCGCATGATACCCTTGAAAATGTAGCCGAAGTAAAAGGACTTGAAGTACCCCATAATATTGAAGAGATTCGAAATCTTTTCCTGAATCATCCAATCAATGAAGATGTGGATTTACCTTCCCCAAAAAGAGCTGTAGAAGAAAGAATTCGAGAATTTGTACAGAATGAAAGAGGATTCTCAGAAAATAGAACAATGCGTGCCTTAGATAGATTAGCATCTGTTGGAAAATTAAGATCTGAATCAAAGCCAACACTATTTGACTTCTAGTTGGAGAAGACTCATCCCAGCGATTGCATCTCAACTTCTATGGAGGATACAATGTCTGTAACCAATGAGCAATCATTGAAACAAAGAAATTGGGTCTTTTTATTGATATTCGGACTCTTGTTAAACATCATTGTATCCTTTACTAGCGATTTAGGTTTAGATACTCATGTCCATATGGCAAGAGATAGTTCTCTTGCAGAATCTAAAGAAGCTACCCTTCCATGGGGCCATACTAGGCCATTAGATCCTATGGCGAGTGATCCAGAATATGCTCCCTCTCTTGATTTTGGTTGGTACCATTTTCTTCCTAGTTTAGAAAATAATGTGCATCTTCTTGGCTTTTCACTAATGTGTATGCTTATATCGATAACAATTTTAATTTTCAAGATTTATGGATCTACAGCAAATGGAATTTCAGTCGCTGCAATTGTAGCAATACATCCAACATTTATTTTCGCAACTGGAAGAGTCTTTCCAGAAGTAATAGTAGCAATTTTCACAGTTTTAATGATTTTTGGATTATTAATTTATGAAAAATGGCAATCATGGATTGGAATTTTGTCTTCATCAATAATTTCAGGGCTGTCAATGGGATTAATCCTATTTGTTAAGGGAATCAATCCATGGTACTGTATTGTTGTTACATTCCTCATATTACTCTGGCATTCTGCAGATAAAATAGAAAAATGGAATGAATTTACTCGTTCCCCCTCATTTGCAATTAAAATTGGAATTTTTGGTACATTAATTGGATTATTTTTTGTTGCAATAATATCGGATTCTGGCACATTCTATACCGTAAAAAGCGAAACATTACGTTTTACAAGTGCTTTACTAGTTGCCTCAGTAGATGTAATCTTGATTTATGGTTTATTTGGAATGATACTTTGGCCGTTTATAGGAAATAATCTTCGGAAAATATGGGGAATTAATAGTCACGAAATAGCAGGTATGGTGGGATTGATTTCCGTGTTAACTACTGCTATTATTTTTTATATCGCTGCACTGTGGACTTATGAATCTAAATTATGGGAAGCTGATTGGCCATGGATGATGTGGACAATGGGAAATAATGGCAGATATATCTCAATGCTAATGGTTCCAACTTTCTTTATGATTTATCGAATTCATCAAATTGATCCGAATACTGTAACACCATTTACTGCAAAGAAGAAAACAAAATCGATGTTATTAGGAATCTGTTTAATCATTCCATTATCCTTACTCACTGCAATTCACGGACAAACAATGTGGACCGATGATGCTGCTGAAATCTTATCAGACAATATGGATAATGGAGAGGATTTCTTGTTTGTTCATGATGCTACCTTAGGAATGCATTATCTTTACACATTCCATTCAGAAATAGATGAGGTATATTCTAGAGATATTACTGGACATTGGAGAGATCCAAATTCTGAGTGGGAAATTGAATTATTCTCTGAAGAAGAGTGGAGTAATCGAGGGAATTTATCTGGTATTCGATGGATTGTACTTTCTCCTGGAATAGAATGGGAAAATCCACCTGAAGAGTGGGGATATATTACTGGTCGAGCAGATTTCATGAATGGTGGAGGAGAATGGAAAATTTACAGTAATCAAATAATTATTCAATCCTGATTTTCTTCCACAGTATCTAAAACTGTATTTCGCTCTCTTTGGAACCATTTTAATCTCTTTTTAGTTGGAATAGATGTCTCTTCTTCGCTGGAAGAACGAAGGACCTTAGGAAGGATTTTGTCCGGAATAATTTGGAATGGCATAACAAAGGCTGCAACACCCAAAATCATCTCTGCCCCTGGAATGCTAAAAACTCTCAATGGAGGGACAAAAACACCAATAGAGGCTAATTTAGATACAGTATTACGTCTTTCTTGACGAGATGTTCTTCTTCCAAGTTGAATCTTATACAATGTAAGCATAGCATCTTTCACGTCTATAGATTCGTCCTTGACCAGATCCCAACCTTCATTTAATGAACGTCCCCATTCTTCCGGATCTTTCGCAACTTTTGCAATTTCAGCACGTTGCTCTTTAGTAGTCAAGGATTTTATCCGTCGAGCGCCTTTCAGAGCAATACTACGAAATGCAAACAAGCGACGAAGTTTTCCTGCCATACCTAAGCGAAGAGTGGGATAGACTTGGTTATGTCGATTAATTACCAGATCTTTCATTCTGGATTTTAGCGCGAACTGTCTTACATTCTTTAGCAACATCAGACAGTGTCTTTCTCAATCTTCTACCAGCTGCATCAGTGCCACGATCATGTTTTGCAGCATCTCCAAGAGCATCGTTCAACATTGCAATCATATTCTCAATATCACCAGTTACAGCCATATTTTTCGGTGACAAAAACTCCTTCAAAACATTTGCCAATTTAAGTTCAATAAAGTATTGAAGTTATTGTGTTGTACTAATTGTGAAATATAGATACTACTGCCCATTAACAAGGAATGCGGAGGAGTCTGGATGGATTGGTATGCTCGTAAACCATCTTTGGAACCTTCTGATCCTCAACATACTGAAGAATGGAAAGATTCGATTCGACAGGTTATTGACAAATTAGGAAATAATGAAGCTGAAAGAATACTTCTAGAAACTCTTGCTGAGGCTAACAAAAACGGACTTGGAATTCGTCCAGTATCAACTCCTTATCTCAATACTATTCACCCTAATCAACAACCAACTTATCCTGGTAATTTATCAGTAGAATCAAGAATTCATGGAATTCTTCGTTGGAATGCAATGATGATGGTAACTAAAGCAAACAAAGAAAATGATGGAATTGGAGGTCATATCTCAACATATGCATCTGTAAGTACTCTGTGGGAAGTAGGAATGAATCACCATTTCAAAGGTAAAAATAAGGGAGATTCTATTGGTGATCATATATATTTTCAAGGTCATGCAAGTCCAGGAATATATGCAAGATCTTGGTTAGAAGGAAGATTTTCTAGACACCAAATTAACAATTTCCGTCAAGAAGTGAAAGGAGAGGGGTTGTCTTCTTATCCTCATCCAAGATTAATGCCAAATTATTGGGAGTTTCCAACTGTAAGTATGGGTCTTGGACCAATGTCCGCTATTCATCATGCAAGATTCAATCGTTACCTTAGTGACAGAGGTTTAGCTGATACTAGAGAAAGTATAGTTTGGTATACGATGGGAGATGGAGAATCAGATGAACCTGAATCTCTATCTGAAATTGCATTAGCAGCAAGAGAAGGATTGGATAATCTAGTTTTCATTATCAATTGTAATCTGCAAAGATTAGATGGCCCTGTTAGAGGAAATGGAAAAATTGTACAAGAACTTGAAGGAAGATTTAGCGGTGCTGGATGGAATGTAATTAAGTTATTGTGGGGTACAAAGTGGGATGAATTATTCTCACATAAAAATGGAAAATATCTGGCAGAAAGACTGAATGAATTAGTAGATGGAGATGAACAAAGAATACTTACTGGGGATGCTCAAATAATTAGAAAAGAGCTTTTCAATTCTCCTGAATTATCCGCAATGATTGATGGTTGGACTGATACAGATCTACTTTCGTTAACAGAAAATGTTGGAGGCCATGATATGGAAAAAATCCATGCTGCGTTCAGTTCTGCTCGTGCGAATAAAGGCTCACCAACAGTTATTCTTGCTAGGACTATCAAAGGATATGGATTGGGTCCAGGATTTGCAGGTAGAAACACTACTCATCAAAAAAAGAAGGCAGATATTGATGCGATGATCTATATGAGAGATATGATTGGACTAGAATTCACTAATGAAGAATTAGAATACTATCCATTCGTTGAACCCGGAATGATGCCAGAAATAGAAGAATACATGAAACAAAGGAGAGAAAAACTCGGTGGACCTATTCCAGAAAGAGTTGACTCACAGAAGGAAATAATTGTTCAACCAAAAATTTTCAGCGAATTTGATGGAGGGACAAAAGGTACTCTAGAGGTTAGTACAACAATGGCTTTTGTAAAAATCCTCAGAGGCCTAATGAAAGACAAAGAAGTAGGCCCCCAAGTTGTTTTGATTATTCCTGATGAAGCACGTACTTTTGGAATGGACCCTCTATTTTCTGAATTCGGTATTTACCATCCTGAAGGACAGTTGTACAAACCTGTAGATCACAAGACTTTGATGAAATACAAAGTTAGTAAAGAGGGACAAATCATTCAGGCAGGAATAAACGAAGCGGGTGCAATGTCTACATTCATAGCTAGTGCAATGTCATATGCAACAGCAGGAATCCCAACAATCCCATTCTATACTTTCTACTCTATGTTTGGGTTTCAGCGGGTTGCAGATCTAATTTGGGCAGCTGCCGATGGTAGGGCTAGAGGATTTCTGATGGGAGCAACATCAGGAAGAACAACTCTGAATGGTGAAGGTCTTCAGCATCAAGATGGGCACTCATTGCTTATGGCACATACTAATCCTGCTGTGAAAGCATGGGACCCCGCGTTTGCATATGAAATTGCAGCGATCATTAAACATGGGATCAATGAAATGTATGTTGAAAACAAAGATGTAATCCATTATATTGCGTTATACAATGAAAATTATTCAATGCCTGAAATACCGGAGGGAGTAGATGAGAAAGACATTCAAAATGGGATATACCTCTACAAAGAATTTCAACCAAATGAAAATAATTTAGTTGAATCCACAATCGATCTTTTGGGTTCTGGACCTATAATGCAACAAGTTCTGACAGCTGCAGAAATTTTGTCAGATAGAGGAATTAGGTGTAGAGTTTGGTCAGTCACTTCTTATGGTGAATTGTATAGGAAATCCTCTGAATTTGATCGAATTCAACGATTAACTGGATACCAATCTGAATCGATTTACTCAATATTAGAGGGAAGTGATGATTCAGTTGTTGTTGCAGCATCAGATAATATCCGAGCAGTCCCTGAACTTATTCGTCCTTGGGTCCTTGGAAGATATATTGTCCTAGGTACCGATGGTTTCGGTCGCTCAGATACTCGGACAGCACTTAGACGATTTTTCGAAGTCGACTCTGAACATATCGTTCTAGCAGCTTTAGCAGGATTGGTGCAGAAAGGAACAATCGATATAGCAATTTTTGATGCAATAAAGCAAGAATTTGGAATTGATGTCGAACGCGAAGATATCACAAGTATCTAGGTAGTGGTGGTGTCCATCCTCCTCGACGATTATGATCTAAGATATGCCAATAAATCGACATAATTGAAATTGAAGGATCTAGCAATTCTTGATCATTGGAACATTGTAGATTTGATAATTTTTTATTCCAAACCCACTTAGAATGTGATCTTAGAAGCGGAATATGGAGTGCAGGGCCATTTGTTGGTAATCCACGTTTTACTAACCATTCACGTTCAATGATTTGACTCTTGTTTAATTCATTTCTGACTTGTTGCCACCCGTTTATTTTGCCATTATCATTTTTTCCTGATTTTTTCCTCAAAAGCCATACTGGATTAATGGATGAATCGAGTGTAATTCCGTGATTCTTCAAAATAGGAATCATCCATGGAGCAATATAACCTCCTGGAGCACGGAACCAAGGTCTGAATGATGCACCAGCAAATGTTTTTATTATTCGAATTGACTCTGATATCGCAGAATTAAATTCCTCAGAATGATTTCCCCAAGCTGACCAACAAATATGTCTCAATCCATGAATCCCAATTCTTAATCCTGGACGGCTATTTTGAATGCTATTGATTGCATCGACAAAAAGTTGATCTTCAAACTGTTCTGCAATTACAAAAATGGTTAATATTTCGTCATCTTTTCTTGTTAGCCACCATTTTTCTAAAGACTTGAATGAATGAATCAAAGTATTACTCATCGGTCTAGAATCTAAATCTAAACACCATGGAGATACCTTTGATCTAGTAGGATGTCCAGAAATTGAGGGATGGTGGTGTAAGTCATCGGAATCTACCGAAAACCAATATCTTGAAGTCATTTCATTCACCAACTAATATCCAATATGCCTCATATGGAACTTCATTGCCTTCATTTTCCTCAATCATCTCTACCCCAAAATCAGAAATTATACCTTCATGTCTTTGAACTGCAGAACGAATAGTGACTAATCCGCCTAAATTATCAGGAGCTGCAGAGAGTTGTACAACATCTACGTTGGAGTTTGATGCAATCTTAATCATTATGTCAATTGATTTAGATGCTAAGCCACGACGACGAAAAGTTGGAGCAATCCAATAACCAAGATTCCAATGAACTCCTCTACTCAATGATTTTCTTTCAACCGTACGAAATCTAACTACATCAAATCCAATTAATCCGACTACCTGTTCACTATTTTGATCAACCAATACCCAATGATGGTAATGAATAGAATTAGGACCTGATGTAACATCAATAATGAATGATCGTATCTGGAATTCGATTGATAATGTAGAGTCCAACCAAGGCATGGCTATCCTGACCGAGTTAGGATCATTGGAAAATGCATTAATCAAACTATGAGTATGATTTGTTGATAATGGAACTAACTTGATTCCATCATCTAAATGATGCTCTGAACAGGTCCAATCCACGAATTCTGATGGGGGCACTTCGATTCAACCCAACTGCTTCAATGCTGCCTGAACATGTTGATCTTCTGACTTCGAAGTCTTGGCAGCATTCAACATAGAAGCTAACTCATTGGTTCTACCTAGATTTTTCAACAAAGCACCAACATACAACATTAAACGATATTTATCGGAAAGGTGAGGGCCTATTTCATCTAGAATTCTTGATGCATCATCTTTTTTGTCTGATTTTGCCGCTTCCATTGCTTCTTTGATTTTAGATGCAAGAAGTCTATCATCCCAAGGGTCACTTTGAGCCCAGGGCCAAATTGTTTTATTTTCCTCGTGAGGAGTTTGTTTAGGTTGAGATTTTTGTTCAGCAGGCATTGATGGCATTACTGGCATCTTTGGTGCTGTTTCAGAAACAGTATTTTCATTTTGAAAAACTGCTGCAGGTGGTGCAGAAAGTGGTGTGGGAGGTAAATTAGGAGTAGGGGGGGTTTCAGTATTAGTCGTAGGTTGTTGATTTTGAGGCATTGATGGCATTGGTGGCAATGTAGAAGTTGGAGGAGTTTCCTGAACACTAGATACCTGAGCAACAGGAGTGATTGGAGCAGGATTAACTTCTTGATCTTCTGAATTCAAAATTGGTGTTGAATCAGTAACGTTCCAATCTTCATTCATTAAATCAGAATCCATTTCATTTGTTGAATTAGATGTTGGATCGACTAACTTAACCATCGTTGGCTCAGGGATAGAAATCTCTGATTGATCTTCTTCCGGAACTATAAATTTCTGAACAGAGGAAGGAGCATCGTCTGATGAAAGAACAAAATCAGTATCTTCAACATCGCCGCCTATTTCATCATCAGATACCAATTGCCTTGCAAACCCAATTGAATGAGAAACTACAACATCATCTGAATCATCATATTCTGCAACATCTACTGAAAAATCAGACATGTCAAATGAATGATTAGTCCAATCAACTTCATTTCCATCTTCTTCACCCTCTTCAATTCCAGAGGTTAATTCATCTAGCAAACCACCAACTACTTGATCATCAGATTTTCTAGATTGTTGATGAGAACTAACTGTAAAATCGTAATAACAACGAGTACAGGTATCAGCGTCAAGAGAATTTTCAAGGCTACATAACGGACAATGTAGTACCTCATCATCAGTCTTCTTTCTTCGGAACACCTGATGCACCCCCGTAACCTTGTCGTGTAATGTAACGAGCATAAGTTCTCCCTGTCTCTGATGACGAAAAATTCAACTGGAAAACAAATTGATTTTCGGGAGGGTCATAAGTACAAGTCATTAGCACATTACATGGCGGGCGAGGATAGTCGTGTCCGTCGGATTAATACTTCTTCAACGGATGATGAAATTAGAACAAATGTACATAAAAGTCAAGATTATCATGCCAAATTCATTGATGCCATTCAAGTTGAGTTAGAAGATGAGATGTCACAAGTAGAAACTCGACTTAAAACTTGGAATAAAAAACGATTATTGGCGCATGGAGTAAGTCTTTTTCAACTCAAGGCACGATCTGCTGGATGGATGTATGGACAACGATTACTACGTCTAACTATTGATGGAGGTGGCCCATTACCATCTCACAGATTCAAGCATGGAGATATCGTATTACTAAGTAGAACTGATCCATTAGGGAAAGAAGCAATAGAAGCAGTAGTCGCTAGCCGTTCGAGAACTTCAATTCGATTAGCAATGAATGATCTACCAAAAGGACACCGGCAAGGGCATTGGAGATTAGATAGGGGGGCAAATCGTATTGCACATGATAGAATGAGAGATGCATTAAACTCATTTTTATCTGATGAAAATTCAACAGATCTTTCATCTCTATTATTGGGGCAAGTAAGAGATATCGAAGATGCACGAAAAACTCCACACAGGATAAAGGGAATCTTATCAAACGAATTCAAAAATTCAACTCAATTAAATGAGGCCCAAAATCAAGCTGTTTCTAAAGCAATGAAACAACGTCTATCACTAATACAGGGACCCCCGGGAACTGGGAAAACATATACAGCAGTTAGGATATTAGAAGGATGGGTAAAAAATAGTAATACTCCAATTTTAGCTGTAGCTGAATCAAATGTTGCAGTAGACAACCTGTTGGAAGGTCTACTAAATCTAAGAATCAATGCAGTTAGATTAGGACAACCAGTAAAAGTAAGAGAATCATTACGTGAAGCAACAATTGATGCAAAGATGGAGGTTCATCGTCTTAGAAAAGATCTAGATGTTATACTTGACTTAAACGAAGATTTGTCAAGACGAATTCCAGGAATGAAAGGCAAAGACAAGGGTCTAGCACATCGAGATTTGAAGAAAGGATGGAAAGATGCAAGAAAAATTGAACAACAAA
This sequence comes from Methanobacteriota archaeon, assembly GCA_002702985.1. Lineage (GTDB taxonomy): Archaea > Thermoplasmatota > Poseidoniia > Poseidoniales > Thalassarchaeaceae > MGIIb-N2. The sequence continues at coordinate 4,993 of PADI01000044.1, read as the reverse complement.
TGAAGGATGATATTTTAGATAATGCAGATGTAATTTGTGCAACATGCATTGGTTCAGGACATCTACTACTTGATGGAAGAAGATTCCCAAGAGTACTCATAGATGAGGCTACACAGGCAACAGAACCTGCTACATTAGTGCCTATAGTTAGAGGATGTAAACAGTTAGTTCTAGTTGGAGATCATAAACAACTACCCCCTACTGTTATCTCATCTCGTGCAGAAAAAATGGGATTGAATATCTCACTTTTTGAAAGATTGATTCAATTGGGTGTAAACTCTACGATGTTATTAGAACAATATAGAATGCATCCATGCATTGCTGAATTTCCCTCAATACAATCATATGAAGGACTCCTTAAGAATGCTATTTCTGAGGATAAAAGACCTACCCCGATTGGACTAATTTGGCCTGATTTTGAAAATCCAGTAGCATTTCTTCCAGTTGAAGGCGGTGAAATTGTTTCTCAGGATGGGCATTCAAAAGCGAACCCTACTGAAGCTGGATGGGTATTGAAGATGGTAGAATCTATATTACAAGGACAGGATATTTCCCCTCATGAAATTGGAATAATTACTCCTTACAACGGACAAGTCAGAGCTATTCGCGACTTAATGGAATCATCTGGAGGAATGGAAAATGGAGGTAAATGGGAAGGAATAGAGGTCCGATCAGTTGATGGTTACCAAGGTCGAGAAAAGGAAGTAATTATTCTCTCGGCAGTACGTTCAAATCCTGAAGGAAATGTAGGATTTTTAGACGATTCAAGAAGATTAAATGTCGCATTGACAAGAGCAAAGAGGGGACTGGTCGTCATTGGAGATCCGAAAACATTACGAAATCAAAGAGATTGGGATTTTTGGCTAACATGGGCAGAAGAAAAAAACCTCATTGCTTGGCACTTGCTGCAGATGTAAAGGGGATGACGATGGAGGGGCCAATTTCGACTCATGGTCAGGTGACCAATTTAGCAAAACACATTGTTTCAGTAGAGCATGATCATTGGAAAATTCCTGATGGTACAATATTGGCTCCGATTTACAAAAGGGCCGCTGGATTTATTCTAGATGTCATATTTGTAATGAGTATTCTTTCAATATTAGGAGGACGTTTTGATGGACAATTCAGAGTAATGTTAGCTTGGGATCTAACAACATGGATGTCGCCAGATTTTCATCATTCATTAGCATGGACTATTGCTATTCTTCTCTCTCATTTCCTATATTGGAAATATTCAGGATTGCGTTTCTCAAGATCTCTTGGTCAACGAATAATGGGGCTGGCAATAGTTCAAGAAAATGGTGACCCGATGAATTCCAATAACTGGGATGTTCGTTCGTTTCGAAAATTATTATACCTCATTCCAATTCTAAATTTATGGTTTATTTCTAGAGACTTATTTCGCATACATAAGAGACATACTCATCAATCAGAAATAGATCTATCAGCAGGAAGTATTGTAGCGATTGCAAATTCTCTTCCGGTTGCTCATCGAGGTCCAATAAAATAGGACAACATACGGATTCAAGTAGCGATTGGGGCGTGCTTGCAATATGGCGATCCCAACTATGCTCCGGTTGGGTGACCTCGTTATCCATCTAATGGAAGTTTGTGACGACATTGATGAAGACGATCGAGACGCTATTCTTGTACGAACCTTAGTTCAAAATCCTACAGGAAATAAATTAAAATCTCCTGTTCTAAAAATTAAAACATCTGGAGCTGAAGTCAAAATTTTCAAATCTTTAGACACTCAAATAGGCGCAAATAGTCAAAATGAATCCTTTCATTTTCTTCCAAAAAAACCTGGTGCCTGGATCCTTGCTGCTGAACATATAGGAAAACAAGGAGAATTAGGTCCATTTCCAGGGGATTTTAGGATGAAAATGGATATAGAAGAAATTCCGGTTGTTACTGAAATGTCTGAAGATGTGCTGTCTGATGTATTTGAAGATGCTCTTGCAGGATTTGGAATGGAGGATTCATTGTTTAATGATGTCAAAATTGACGAAGCATCTGATCCATTGGCAGCCGCTTTTGCACACGGATTGAATTCATCTCCGCCGCCTACTACTGAAAATAATCCTATACCCTTATCAAAAAATGTTGGAATGGATACATCTCCAATGCCAGATCCTTCAGCAAACCTTCCGATGACTGGACCACCACAAGGACCCCCGATGACTGGACCACCACAAGGACCNCCNATGACTGGACCACCACAAGGACCNCCNATGACTGGACCACCACAAGGACCCCCGATGACTGGACCACCACAAGGACCCAAATCTGGACCTAAGGGGCCTCCAAAGGAATAACAATGAGGTGAAATTTTGGAAGGAGCCATCATTGAAGTTTGTAGTGGTGATACTGCATTTACAATAGTCCCTGAAAATCCTCCTGAGATTTCAATCGAAGCAATCGTTGAAAGGATTGAAAAATCAGGTTTTTCATGTTCTTTAAGTTCTAAATTTTGCCATACGTTTGATGGTGAATTTGAGATGACATTATATCCATCAGGAAGGCTTCTAGTTAGAGCACCCAACATTGAAGAAGCAAAGAAAATAGCAGCTCTACATATCGGAGAATGGCTTGCTTCGTGAGGATAATATATGTTTTCAAAACACTATATTCAACAAATTGAAGATTACTTTCCAGTAATCTACCCTACAAGTACTCTTCCAGCATTAGGAGTTCTACCACATGAAATTGGGTTAGATCGATTGTTCAAAATGAAAGAGCGAGATAATTTGAAAATTGTAAGTATTGCAGTTGCTAATTTTGAACAAATGGAACAATTTGTGGATATTCCAGACTATCTTGGAGATTTTCTTAATTTATTTCCAAAGGGAGCTATAACATGTATTCTGAAAGGAAAAAAACAGTTCGATTCACGAATAGGTGGNGACTCTATTGCGATAAGAATTGTNGGACACCCTATTGCTAATGATTTNCTACAAAAAGTAGGGCCTTTAACCGCTACTTCGGCGAATATTTCTGGAATGAGAACCGTGTACTCCTGTATTGAAGCAGCTAAGGCATTAGGGCTACCAATTGAGAATTCAATAGATGTTACATGTAATGGNGGTAAACCCAGTACATTGATACGATGCCCCGTTTTCCTTTCTTCATCCGGCGGGCATAAGCCCGAGATAGTGAGAGAAGGAATCATATCCAAATTTGAGGTGATGGCGAAATGGAAGGACCTGATCTAAAACGATGGAAAAATGCAGGGGCTGTTGCTCGAAGGGCTCTTGATCATATCTCTTCTACCATGGGAGCTGGGCAATCGTGGCATAGCGTAATTGAATCTGCTGAAAGGTACATACGGCGACATGGAGGGACCCCTNCATTTCCTTGTACTCTTTCTGTAAACGATATTGCTGCTCACTATACTACTAATCATTCAGTTAATCCTCCAGATGGCATTGATGAAATGATCCTTAGGAAGGGAGATTTGGTCAAACTCGATATTGGGGTACATGTTAAGGGAGCAATTGGAGATAATGCAATTACTATTGAAATTGGGAATGGAAATAACCATACTGATCAAATAAAGGCATCAAAAGAAGCACGAGATGCTTCCATTGAATTAATGCATCCAGGAACTGCATGGCATGAAATTGGAGCTGCTGCTGAACAAGTTGCAGTAGATGCTGGATTTCAGCCAATAAAAAATCTAAGTGGACATCAATTGGAGAAATTCAATTTACATGCTGGAGTGAGTGTTCCAAGTTATGCATGTGGAGCAAATCATCCTGGATACAAGGGGACTGTTCCTTTAGGAGGTGTTTTCGCCATTGAACCCTTCAATACAACAGGAAATTCTGGACTTGTAGAAAATATACCCCCTCATGATTCTTCTAATATCTTTAGAGTTACAGGTAATGTGAATCTCCGACAGGCTCTAGCTAAAAAGAAGATCAAACCATTAGGTGCCACTATGGCGAGGTATATTGAAGAAAGATATCATACACTCCCATTTGCAGAAAGATGGGCATTTCCTCTTTTGGAAAAGCCATTTCCAAATGAAGATGAAGAAAGTCATGTAAGAAAGTGGAATGCTTTAATCAAAAAGTTAGAATCAATCAGATTTGTTGAGACTTATGCTGCCTTAAAATGCGCAGACGGAGGAATGGTTGGCCAATGCGAACATACCGTTTACATTACTGAAGGTGGACCTGAAATCTTAACTGTTGCATAAAAAAAGAACTGAAACCATTATACCCCCCCAGTGACCATCANNATATGTACAGGGACCTGAGGTTTCGTTGAGTGCATCCCATCCCCTCACGCTGTCCTTCTGCCCTGTACACCTAATTTCACTCATCGTAGGTGTTTTTGTTCTTACAAATAAAATGCTCCAAAAATTTGCTTGGAAGGCACTTTTTCAAAAAGTTATTTTTCATAAAAAAAGAGGGTAAAAAAGGCTCAAAATCGTTATACGCAAATACATTACAAATCAAGGTAATAGACATGCATGACGGCAGACACATTAATATCAATGANGGGTATGGGGAGAATGCCCCTTCCTTGAGTCGGGGCAGAAGGACAAAACATGAACACAAACATGGAAAAGAAGAACGATGAGGCTGTAAGCCCTGTTATCGCAACCATTCTAATGGTTGCAATNACAGTGGTACTAGCAGGCGTACTATACGTCTGGGCTAACAGTCTGGCGAGCGACCAACCAGAAGCAGGTAGCCTGAACAACTTCGGTGCAGAAGATGCATCGGCGTTCCTATCAGGTNANACCGACGACACCATGATCAGGATGTCGTGGACCTACGCAGATGAGAACCTAAACTGGGCTTTCCTTAGCTTCAAGCTAGAGAAGGGTGACGAAGTTTTCACATGCGAGATCGCAACCAACGCTGACGGCGCTGACTGCTTAATCCAGCAGACCGGCGATTCTGACACCCAGTGGGAATCAGACGAGATTGTATACATCAAGGAAAACGGATCTGACCTTTGCGAAAGCTCCTGTGACTTG
>PADI01000043.1 GCA_002702985.1 Methanobacteriota archaeon | reverse complement strand
GCAGTGCCACACGCCGTCGTCCTCGGACCACTCGCACTGTTCGTAATCGAACCACCACCAGTCGTCAGTCTCGTAGTCGGTCGTGCACTCGTAGCCATCTCCCATGTCCGTGCAATCATCGAACGCCTCGGTGTGCACCTCCATCTCGTACTCCATCCCGTCATAGGTCAGCGTGAACGGTGATGGAGGCTCCTCGCACGGCCCGTGGAACCTGAAATCCTCATAGGCCTGCATGCTAATCCCGATGAGGGAAGGCTGGATCTCAACGTGGCAGGTGTAGTTGTCCGTCTCCATGTTGAATGAGAAGGACATGTTCTCCGAGGTCGCGTTGAACTCGTGGGAGTCGAAGATCACGTGAGTCATGTAGCCCATCTGGGTGTGCATCTCGACATCCAGGGATAGCTCGTAGGTCTCATTCACTTCCAAGCCCTCTATATGCAACTCCATGGAGTGGTTGCCCTCCTCTATGTGTGGGGGCATCTCATGCATCACGCAGTGCCACACGCCGTCGTCCTCGGACCACTCGCACTGTTCGTAATCGAACCACCAGTAATCCCAATCGTCAGTCTCGTTGTCGCCATCGTGGTCGTAGCCCATCATGCACTCGTAGCCATCTCCCATGTCCGTGCAATCATCGAATGCCTCGGTGTGCACCTCCATCTCGTACTCCATCCCGTCATAGGTCAGCGTGAACGGTGAAGCAGGCTGCTCGCATGGTCCGTCGAACTTGAAATGGTCATGGACCTGCATGTTCATCCCGAAGAGAGAAGGCAGGACCTCAACATGGCATGTTAGGTTGTCCGTCTCCATGTTGAATGAGAAGGACATGTTCTCCGAGGTCGCGTTGAACTCGAGGAAGTCGAAGATCCTGTGAGTCGTGGCGCCCATCTCTGTGTACATTTCGACATCGAGGGATAGCTCGTAGGTCTGGTTTACCTCCAGGTCCTCTATATGCAGCTCCATCGAGTGGTTGCCTTCCTGGATGATCGGGACGCTTCGGTCCACTATGCACCACCATTCGTCATCTTCGCTGTCAGTTTCGTTCTCGAACCACTCGCAGTCTCCGAACTCGAATATGTAAGCTGTGTAGTAATCGATCTCACCGTCGCCGTCCTCGTCTACGCCGATCTCGCACTCGTAGTAGCCATCCATGTCGTCGTAGCAATCGTCGAACTCCATGTACTCGAACTCCTCCTCCCACTCGATACCGTCGTAGGTGAGGACGAATGGGGATTCGAATTCCTCGCAGGGGCCACTGATCATGCTTTCAGTCCCGTAGATGAACTCACCGGATCCCATCGGGTCTTCGTAGACCTGCATACCCGCGAGCAGTTCGCAGTCGCTTGGAAGGACTGAAAGCTCGTCGTANACGGTGTATGTGTCATTTGTCGAGGAAGTTGAGAACTCCATGTACCCCTCCATCTGACCGAGGACGTACTCGACTCCGTAATCCGTGCTTGAGTTCAGTGCTGTGATGTTGAACCTGACGTCGTACACGCCAGCATCTAGGAAGAAGCCGCCGAATAGGGCTGTTTGGTTCGCGGAGAACTCGTGATCTGGGCTCTGGCCGAAGCCATCGGTGCAAAACCAATCGCCGTCTCCGTCGGTGTCTGTATGGTACTCGCAGTAGAACCACCAGTCGTCAGTCTCGTCCAGCTCGCCATCTTCGTCGTAGTCCTCACCGCACCACCATCTCTCGTCGCTTTCCGACCAGATGCAGTCCGGGTAGGGGCCAGCCGGCTCTTCGTTGGCCATGTTGGGTAGATCGAACCACTCCGAGCTCCCATCANCATCGAAGTCGCCCCAGATTGAGATTGTTATCGGATTCTCGCACGGGCCTTGGAAGATTGTCAAGAAAGCGGAGATTGTCTCCATTTCTCCAGTGGTGCTGTTCTCCTCCATGAGTACAGCATCGACTATCAGCATGCACGTGGAAGCTAGGATTTCGATGTCGAACTCCAGTGAGTTGCCAGGGTCTACTCCGGTCCATGAGGCGTTGTTCTCTTGGAAGCTATCCTCGTCATCCATCCCGGAAGTGTCCTCGCTGAAAATAATCCAATCCAACACATAGTCGACTCCAGAGCTGAGATTGCTTATCTGGAACTCAGCGTCGTATTCGCCCTCATCGATCTCGGTTGGCCATGAGTTGTTGTCTGCGTTGAAACCGGGTATGGACTCCATGGTGCCATCGCCGTCTANGTCTATGTCCAGCGTTATCTGGCCGGTGTTCCCGCATGGGCCGACGAAGTACCATTCGTATGACCAGTCGTCACCAGATGTCTCGTTCACGAGGTTAGCCTCGATTTCTACATCGCAGTCCATGTCGTCGAGAGTGAGGTTCCACGGCTCGCTGCTGGTTTCCGAGGTGGCGTTCCAAGATCTGAACTCTATGTCTTCTTCGCAGTCCCCATACCATTGGCAGACCTCTACCTCCCATCCGAGGCTGTAGTCGTCGCCTACGGTCAGGTTCATCGATGTGAACAGGAACTCGTATGTCCCCGCCTCCATGAAACCGTCAAAGATTGGGTCAAAGTATTCGGGAACCTCTTCCCAGTTTCCGTCCATCTCCCACTCGAGGATAAGGGGGTCATCGTCCACGTGGCTGGCTGAGACCAGTGTCGCCATTGGCCCCAGTGCAGAAACCAACATCAGAAGGCAGATGGTTATGCTTTTTGTCTTACTTACGCTATACATTAACCTCGCGTCGCGATACTTTTCATATTTAACCGTGAGCCCTACGCGGAATCATGGACTGGTGGCTATGCTAAATCTCTGGCCCACCACTCTATAGAATCCCCGCAGACTTCCTCCTTTGAGGTCAAAATTAGGCCGGAAGCACTGAGAGACCCCGTATCGAAGACAGGCCCACCCTCGCCCAGATCTAAATCCGAAATGCAGATCCTAGCCCTGTCTACCATTTTCTCGGATAGGAATCTGGACCAGGTGAAAGGCCCACCCTCCACGAGTAGGGACTGTATGCCCCTATCTCCTAGCATATCCAGGATCCTGGATACCGGGATCTCTTCCTCGGATATCACAACTCTCTCGACATGGGGGGGATCGTGCGACGAGTCATACTCACTGCTCTGGATCAAGAGAGTAGGCGCCTCGGTGTCCATCATCAACTTGCATTCTCCGGGAATCCGGTTCGAGGGGTCTACGACCACTCTTATCGGTGTGCCTCTTGGACCTATGTCGGGTCCTCTGACGGTCAGAGAAGGGTCGTCTCTCAGAACTGTGCCGATCCCTACCAGAATCGCCATTGATTCTGCTCTTATCTCATGGGATAGTTCGAGTGACCTATCTGAGCTGAATCTGGAGGATGGCTGTGAGGGGGGTCCGTCGACCCTCCCTTCTNAGTCAGTGGAGGCCTTCATCGTCACAAGCGGCCTTCTGTTCTTGCACCAATGCATGAAATGGCTCATCTGTTCTTCGCACTCGCCTTCCAGAAGTCCGACATCCACGTCCACCCCTCCCTGTATCAGCGCATCCACACCTCCTCCTCTGACTGTCGGGTTGGGGTCCATGGACCCTATCACCACCCTGCTGACTCCCGCCCAGAGAAGCGACTCCGTGCATGGAGGAGTCCTCCCGAAGTGATTGCAGGGCTCCAGGGAGACGTACGCGGTAGTTCCCTGAGTGGGGACTCCCTTTGACTCAGCATCGGCAATCGCCATCTGCTCGGCATGCAGCCCCCCTATGTGATCATGCCAACCCTCTGCGACGATTTTCCCGTCCCTGACGAGTACGCATCCGACAAGTGGGTTTGGCATTACTCGATGACGGCCCCTCTCGGCAATCTCGATGGCTCTGCGCATGAAAACCTCCTCTTTGGCCATCTCGATCGTCCCCCTGAACAAGCGATCACTCATGATTCCTTGCTTCGGCAGTATTGAAGTCATGTTCGCCACTCGCAGCCCCGTGGTCAGAGTCGCTTGCATAGTCAACCCCAACGCAAGAGACGGGAAGCTGGGAAAGAATCTCCACAAGGTAGAGGCCGCCATGGATTCGGCAGATATCCAGACTGACATCTTCCTGACGGAGGGAACCGGCCACGCCATCGAGATCTCCTCTGGATTGAGGGATAGCGACTACGACCTTGTAGTGGCTGTTGGAGGTGACGGTACCGTCCACGAAGTCGCGAACGGTATTCGAGAATCTCCGATGCGAATGGGCATCATCCCAATGGGAAACGGGGACGACTTCGCGAGAGCTATCGGAATCCCGCTGAAGGACATCGAAGGAGCAGTAAGGATTCTCAAAGAAGGGTCGGACTACACAGTCGGAGGCATTAGGGTCGAGGGATTGAAGGCCCCCGAACACCATAGCATACAATCCCCCAAGCACTATACAGTCACTGGGGAGCCAACCAAGGATGGAAACTTGGTCAGGTGGTCCTTCTTGGAGTGCGACGGAGGAGTCACATCCTCGATCAACCGAATGAAGGAGGAGGGACACTTCTCTTGGATCAGCGGCCAGAAGAAGTACACTTTCCTTGCGATAAAAGCGATACTGGGATGGAAGAGCCAGATGGCTTGGATCAGAGTCGACGACCAGCCCGGTAGGAAGGTGGACCTTACGGGACTATTCGCTATGATGCAGGCAGAGACATTCGGAGGGGGGTACCGGGTAGCCCCGGGAATGCATCCTTTCGGCGATAAAGCATGCATAATGCTCGGTTTCGGCCTTTCTAAGACCCAGATGCTGAGGGTGATGGGGCCACTCGAGAAGGGCAGACATGTGGGAAGATGGGGCAAGATAAGCATGGATGCGTGTCGGAAATTCGAGGTCATGGCTCTGGATTCGGACGGTAACCCAACCGAGGATCGAGGCCATGACCCACCATTGTTCATCAGCCTCGATGGTGAGATATCCATGACCACACCGGTTAGATTCGAGTTCCACGAGAACCAGCTCAAGGTCAGGGGAGGCCCAAAACCCCCAAACATCTAGCTCTATTCGTCCGATAGAGCGGCCATGATGTCATTAGCCGCTTCGACGCATATCTGCATCAGATCAGTTGTAGTTACCGCTGCCAGCATCTGCTGCTGTATCCATACTGATCCGGACAGAGACGTACTTACCTCCCATAGGAAACGCTCCTGATCGTCACAATCCTCGGTCGTGGAGTACAAGTCATAGTCGAGTAACTGCCCCCTGTACATCGAACTGACGCGAATAAGGTTCTCCAGTGGGCTCACATAATCCACGAAAGAGAGGTAATCATCCTGATCGTGGTTGTGCACGATCCTCTCGATTACCTCCGCGTCGCAGCTGACATACAGCTTACCGGAACCATCGCCACCGGCCCTGTCCATGAGCTCGTCGACGGTGGGAAAATGCATGCCTGCAATGTCATTATCCAGGATGGGCCTTATCACCTCCTTCACTCGGAACCTAAGACCTGAGGATACGCTGATCAGGATGTTTGACCCGGACTCTTCGTAGTCCTCAATGTGAGCCATGACTCCGTAGGATGCAGGTTGTGACCACCCGCCGATGTCTTCCTTGCCCGGGTCCTGGCTGATGTAACCGAATGGCTCCCCGCTAAGGATGCAGTCGTCCATCATCTGCTTGTACCTAGGCTCGAAGACCCTCAGGGACGTGCTGGACATCGGCATGAAGTCGGGTCCGAGCACGAATAGCGGAAGCCCATCGGCTCGAACCACGAATCGCTCACAAGCATGCACCACTTAAGCATCCTCAGGCGNTAGTTTGGCGCAGACGGAGAGATTTGAACTCCCGAGTCACTAGGACACCGGATTTCAAATCCGGCGCAATACCAGGCTATGCGACGTCTGCAGCGAGCCTGCGTGTGGACTTCCACAGATGAACCTTGCAGCCCTACAGACCGTAGCTTCCCGGCCTGCACCAGTCCGGTAGGCCGGAAGCGGCATCGGGGTGGGTTAGTCCGACGAATAGGACCATGATCAGGATGAAGAAGGCCGGGAAGAGCGCGGTCAAAGTAAGTATGCCGGAGTCCTCGTCACCGTAGAGGTGCATGAAGATGGCAGCGATCATGATGAACTTGGGAATAGCGATGATTGTCAGGATCCACAGCGTGATCACCTTCTCCTCCGTGCCGAGGCTCTCAGCGACACCGTCGAGGTCAGCCCCGACCGCCAGCACCTCGATCAGAGTAAGTATCATCAGCCCGTAGAAGTTCATCCAGTAGGGGTCCTGCCCCAGAATCTTGTAATGCGCCATTTTTTTTCACCTCAGTACAGATAGAAGAACGGGAAGACCAGGACCCAAACCAGGTCCACGAAGTGCCAGTACAGGCCGAAGTACTCTATCGATACCGCATTGTCTGGGGTGTAACCCCCTCTCGCGGCCTTCAGGGTCATGTAGGTCAGTCCAACGATGCCACCGAGGACGTGGGCCCCGTGAGTACCCGTGGTGACGTAGAATGTGGTGGCGCTGACCTGTATGTTAGCCATCATCTGGCCCCCCGGGTGCGTTCCCTCCTGCATCATGGCGTAGAGAGCGCTGTCCTTCGGGATGTCCTTGCCATCGTGATACATCGTGTCGTAGGCATAGTGCTGGTAGCTGTCGGCGTTAATCGTGTATCCCTCGGCATACAGGGAAGCTATCTCCGAGTGGCCGTGATTTAGTTCTGTGAGAGGGCCGGGTGTGGGGAAACCAATGAACCACTCGATCATCTTGAGGCTCAGGAACAGTATAGCGAGCACCCACGTCGTACCCAGGTAACGCATGACCTTCCTCCTCCTTACGTCCTCCTCTATGTCCTTCATTTTCGCGTAACGCAGGGCCTGAACGATGGTGAACGATGAGATGATCAGTGCGAAGGTGTTGATCGCTCCGGGTGCGATGTGGAACCAGCTGCTTGCTATCAGGTGTGCGGCTGGCTCAAAGCATGTTACTGACGTCCCCTCAACCCAATCTCCCGACTCGAACACGGTCTTGCAGTTGGGAATGCCGAATCGATACCTCATGTATGTGCTGAACAGGGATGTGAAAACCATCATCTCCGACATCAGGAACATCCAGAGCGCCACCTTGCGGATGTCTATGTTCTGGAACGGAGTGCCTGATGACTTAGGCTCCCACAGGTGCTTTGATTCCTTGCCATCAACACCATAGCTCCAGTCCTGCCTCCACCATACCAGTAGGCCGAACGAAACTACCCCAAGTGAAGCGAAGATGAGCGGAACTTCGCTCCAGCCCACGAAGTCGCCCCACTCGAAAGCCGCGGCGAGGGTAAACAGGAAGGCTGCGAATCCAGCACTCATGATAATCGGGGACCATGAGTTGTGTGGAGCACCATGGTTCCAGTCGTGTGGACCCCAAGCGCTGGGGTGGTGCTGGTGATCGTCGGCGCTCAGTTCGACACCTCCGAAGAATCATCATCGCTGACCATCAGTCTCTGGAACCAGCGACCCATTACACCGGGTTCGTTGGCAATGTGCTCGTTGGCATCCTCGAGGGTTGGAAGCCCCCAAGTCCCATCGCTGAGCTTGTAGAGGGTGTGAGCAGGTGGTGGTGAGCTGGTCATCCACTCGAACGACCATCCGCCCCATGGGTCGTCAGGCGCCTTCTCGCCCCTGACGGAGGTGACAATCATATTGAACACCAGAATGAAGTTGGAGAAGAAGAAGATGAATCCAGAGACCGTGATGAACATGTTCCACCCAGCTGCCTCCATGGGAAGCGAGCCTAGTGCCTCTTCGGTGGTTACGAAGTAGGTGTGATGCCTTCTCGTCATCCCCCAAACTCCAAGCCTGTGCATGGGCCAAAAGAGGGCGTTGTAGGACACGAAAGCTGTCAGGAAGTGCAGTACACCGAGCCTCTCGCTAAGCATCTTTCCCGTCGCCTTTGGCCACCAGTAGTAGATTCCCGCGAAGAAGCCGAAAACAGTCCCTCCTACCAAGACGTAGTGGAAGTGTGCAACTACGAAGTATGACTCATGGAGATGAGTATCCATCGCTATAGATGGGAAGAACATACCCGAAATGCCCCCCAAGGTGAAAGTGACGAGGAAGCCAAGGGCCCACAGGGTGTGTGTCCTGTAGACGAGTGATCCACCGTGCATGGTCATCAGCCAGTTGAAGATCTTGATTCCGGTAGGAACTGCCACGAGCATCGTGGTGAGCATGGTCACGAACCTGAGAGTTGGGCTCATCCCACTCGTGAACATGTGGTGGCCGTAGACAATGAAAGCCACCACCCCGATACCCGCTAGGGCGTAGACCATCGATCTATAGCCGAAGACGGACCTTCTTGAGCTGGTGGCGAGAACCTCCGATATTATTCCGAAGGAAGGCAGTATCACAACGTATACCTCGGGATGCCCGAAGTACCAGAACAAGTGACTCCAGAGAAGCGGGTCCCCTCCAGCCTGTATGTCGTAGAAGGCAGTGCCTATTACCCGGTCCAGATATACTTGAATCAGGCCGACCCCGAATGCAGGAATTGAGAGGAAAAGCATGACGTTCGCGACCAGTATCGACCAGCTGAAGAGGGGCATCTGCATCCACCCCATCCCGGGCGCCCTCATGACCGCCATGGTGGTCAGGAAGTTGATTCCCGTTAAGGTCGAGGAGGCCACTAGAAGGATCTGTCCCGCAGCCCACATAGTTGTGCCAGCATGGGTTCCTTCACTCACCGAGTATGGGGCATATCCAGTCCATCCAGTATCTGCTCCGTGACCTGAGAAGACACCGGTGAAAATCAACAGGGCCGCGAATGGCTGAAGCCAGAATGACATTGCGTTAATCCTCGGTAATGCCAGATCGGCAGCTCC
>PADI01000042.1 GCA_002702985.1 Methanobacteriota archaeon | reverse complement strand
TTCCCCATTAGCTGCGATGCATATGTATTGTGTATTGCAGCGTTTAGACGATGTCTCCAATGCTTGTGAGAAGGCAGCAAATGCCTTCTTGGCACATCTGGACAAGTAGACTTACCCATCGGAATTAAATTCCGAGATTAATTGGTAATCACATGAGCGGAGGCGGACACAGGGCTTCACCAATTGGCCTAGTCTGTATTCTGTTGAGCTTCAGTCTAGTGGGATGTGTATCAGATACACAACCAACAGAAGGGTTCGAATTAATTGTTGATTTTGAAAATACGAGTGGCACGATTATTCATTCATATGTCGACGGAGATCTCGTTTCTACGTCTAATGTGTTTCTTGATTTTGATTTTTCAAATACGGTATCATCCAACCAATTGATAGAATTTGGAATCCGATTAGTGCATAATGGTGATACAACTTCTGTTAACCCGGATTTAACTTCTCAAATTTCAATTGAGTTCACTCATCATGGAATTTATGAGATTATGGCATACGCAATCGGTGAGAATGGTCATGAAGAAAGCAAATCGATTATTGTTCGAATTGAAAATGAAATCAATTGGTTAGAATCCAATACGTATAATCCTAAACCAATAACAATTAATCCAATTCCGAATCCTCTTGGTATTTTCCCGGCATCAATAATCATCGATTCAACCATAGAAAATCCAGTGTTAATCGAAAATATTGGAGGAGGTCGTGAGGTTGAAGTCACTTGGAGTTTATTTGATCAGCAAGAAGATGCGTGCCAAACGAAAAATGACATCATCTATGAAGGAGAAGAAGTTAATTGGAATACTATTCATTTCAATACATATGAAGTCCATGATTTAACCATTAGTTATGATGACGGTCAGGATTACATCAACATCGATCATACGATTTTGATTCAATACAGTGCCATTGAATCATCTCCTACAGTTTGAAGATTCTATCCATATACTACAGGAATATGTAGACAATCACCGATCAAAGCTGCTCTCATGGCAAGATGTAAGTGAACTTGGTCGACAAATCCAGAAACACCTCCAACATATTGACCGTAGTTATCAAAGCCCTCACCAACACTTTGATTGATGATTTGAGAGCAACCGCCTTGGTAGAAAACTGGAACAGGACGATTTGTATGACTTTGACTACCATACGGATCAGATTTGCTCGGTCCCCAATAATGGCCCATATGCTCTATATCCCCACCCATTGCTAAATCAAGGGCACTATTTGATCGAATAAGATTGGGAAAATCATCTGTCAATGTGAGATAGTGGTCATGATCAGCAGTAACTACTAGCATATTTCTTTCCCATCCTCCATTTTCACCAATCCATTTAATCACATTTTCAACGGCTTTATCGAAGTCATTTACTGCTCCTATCAGGGCATCAATATTGTTAGAATGACCAGCCCAATCAATATCCCCTGACTCTATAGTAGCAAAAAAGCCTTGATTGTCTTCATCACAGGCATCAAGAATAGCATCAGTCATATCGGCAAGTGAAGGATTTTCATCTATTTCTTTGGCAATATATTCCTCTTTGGTCATCGGACCATAATCTCTTGAACGATCGCTCGGAGGCCCATTTTTTAGATTTAGACCCCACCCACTTTGTTCGAAGGAACCATTTGCCCCGGAGTAAGGAAGATTTGCCTGTCCAATACTTCCGTAAAGGCCCAGAATTCTAGCATCTGTTTCTGAGTCATGAGATTGTGCTGCAGATTTCAGTAGGTCAGAAGCTCCTGGACTATTGAGTAACAGGGTATGGTTTTCATTCGATTCAAAGGAATCAAGGTATGATGAGTGGACATAATGATCACCAACATGTGTATTTGGGTTTCCAGTACCTAACATGATGTCGAGTCCGTTTGCTTGGTTGAACCAAGAAAGAATGTCATCTCCTGCTCTAGATGATGATATTGAATCCCAATGTAAGCGATCACGACTGTTGACTTTAGCATACGTAGAGGCAGGTGTTGCGTGAGTAATTGGAACATTAGATGCAACTCCCAAACACATTCCATTATCTGATGCTACGTTGGTAAGACTGCTTCTAGGACGTTCGTACAGCCCTACACCTACTGCACCCTTGAAGGTCTTAACACCCGTCATCAATGTGGTAGCAGTTTGGGCACTATCAGGGTCATCTTCTGTGATATACATTGGGTCAAATGAAGTACTTCCGTTGTTCGAAAAATATCTCGAGTCCCATGGTGTTGTACCTCCTAATTCAATGTTGTATCTAACAAGATTGTTTCTAGGATCGAACTCTATATCTCTGTAATCTTCGCTTGCTGTCGGGACGTTGCTACCTGTATCTTCTCGCAAACTGTTTCGAGTTGAACCATCAACGATTGTTGAGTAGGTTGTTACACTTTGGAATCCTGATAGTTCTTGCATAGCAAGACCACTGCCCTTTCCTTCAGTGTAGAAATCAGAGAGTAAATTCCCTTGGTGTCCTTCCATTACTAGATTGTAAATTGCAGCCATTCGGACCATTTCCCACCCCATTCCATCTCCAATCATTAATATCACATTTTTACTAAAATTACAACTTCCATCGTCCTCAGTAGCATTTACGTCGAAATTTCTAGCGTTAATATCCGTACATCCTTCTGATGCAGAAGGCTCCAGTTCCTCGGGTTCAACAGTAGTTGATGCATTTTCTGAAAAACAAGTCCCATCGTTCTCGGTCGCATTAGGATCAAAATTCGAAGCTGTAGAATCAGTACATCCAAGCTTTGGAATTATAGGCGCCACCTCTTCGTTAATACATCCTGCCATTGGACCAAGCATCATCAATACCAGAATCAACGCGATACTGCGACCCATGATTTGGAATTATAGAATCACAGAATTTAGATTATGTGTCAAGGGGAACAGTCAAGTTCGTTCTTTTACACGGGCAGTTATGGATCTGAGTACAGATGAGGCGTTGAAAAGAGCAAAACTGAATCTTTCAGATAGAGATGAAAAAGGAATCACTCGAAAAGAATTGAAATCATCCTCAGATGAAAAGTCGTTGGAATGGGCATATTACCTTCCCAACAAAAAACGATTACAAAACGAGAAAAGAATTGCTGAATGCAATTCATTAGCGATTCCTCCGGCTTGGAATGATGTATGGATTTGTCCGGATGATAGAGGGCATATTCAAGCTACAGGAGTAGATGATAAGGGCCGTTTACAATATCGATACCATCCAGAATGGATCGAAATCAAAGCAATAATGAAATTTGATGGAATTTCTGGATTTGCTGAAGTTTTACCTGGTTTAAGATCACAAATAAATAAACATTTGAAATTAAAAGAAATGACATTGGAAAAGGTAAGTGCATTGGTAGTTAGGCTAATGGATCTTTACTATATTCGAGTCGGTAGTGATGAATATGCAAAATCAAATGAATCATACGGATTAACTACCTTGAAAGAAGGACATTTCAAGCGAATTACTGGTAAAAAAGCAGAAGGAAAACATGATGCAATCTTCTCTTTTACAGGTAAATCTGGAAAAGAGTGGAACATTATCATTGAAGATGATGATTTAGTTCAAATGATTCTTGAAACCAAAAAGCTTGGAGATGAGGATAAGGATCAAGATTTATTTTATTATCACAATCTAGAAACAGATAATCATAACGATTTGAAAGCAGAACATATCAATTCTTACATCGGAGAAGTAACAGGAAAATCATTCACT
The DNA here is from genome assembly GCA_002702985.1 of Methanobacteriota archaeon. Classification (GTDB taxonomy): domain Archaea; phylum Thermoplasmatota; class Poseidoniia; order Poseidoniales; family Thalassarchaeaceae; genus MGIIb-N2. The sequence goes on along the minus strand of PADI01000042.1, from coordinate 40,164 downwards.
GCTAAAGATTTCAGAACATGGGCCGCTTCGTGGAAATGTGGTTCACGATTAGCAAGCGTTGCTTCGGGAATTTCCGGAAAAGAATTAGATTCATGGTTAAAGGAATTAAAGCAAGTTGAAGCAATTGAGAAATTAATTTCCGAAGACGGAAAAATTCCTATTGATAATGAAACCGATCGAAATAAAGCAATGTTGGCAGTAATTGATACTGTAGCGGCTGATTTGGGAAATACAAGAGCAGTTTGCCGTTCGTCATACATTCATCCCTTTTTCATGGACTCATTCATAGATGGTTCTCTTAAGTCCAAGTGGGATATAGCAAAAAAGAAAGGTACCATCAAGGGAATGGAAAAAGACGAAGCAACCGCACTTCATGCTCTAAGGAGTTAAACACACGAAAGGGGTATAATCCTCGCTTGGTAAGAATATACCATGGGAGAGCGAATTGAACGAGATACGATGGGCGAATTGAGCGTTCCTGACGATCGCTATTGGGGTGCACAAACGGCACGTTCGTTAATGAATTTCGATATTGGTAATGATTTGATGCCTCGCGAGGTTATCCGTGCTTTTGGGATATTGAAGAAGGCCGCTGCGAGAACCAACAAGGACTTGGGGACCCTAGATTCAAATCTAGCGGATTTAATTATTTCAGCGGCATCAGAAGTAGTTTCAGGAGATTTAGATGACCATTTCCCTCTCAGCGTTTGGCAGACAGGATCTGGAACTCAATCAAATATGAATGCAAATGAAGTAATTGCAAACCGTGCTATTGAGATGACGGGAGGGGTTTTAGGAAGCAAAACTCCAATTCATCCAAATGATCATGTCAACAAGGCTCAATCTAGTAATGATACATTTCCTACTGCGATGCATATTTCTGCTGCCGAATCAATACATCACCATGTTTTGCCTTCTGTCAGAGCGCTTCGAGATGCTCTGGCTGAAAAGGCAGAGGAATGGCAAGATATTGTCAAGATAGGACGAACTCATTTGATGGATGCAGTACCTCTCACATTGGGACAAGAAGTAGGCGGATGGGTTGCTCAATTGGATGCTTCAATTAACAGAATAGAATCAGCATTGGAAGATTTATTCGAAATTGCATTGGGTGGAACTGCTGTTGGAACCGGTCTAAACACACATCCAGAATTTGCTGAAAGAGTAGCTGCTGATATCGCTTCTCAAACCGATTTACCTTTCCGTTCAGCATCAAATAAATTTGCTCAACTTGCTGCACATGATTCTATTGTAGCAATGAGTGGTGCCCTAAGTGTATTAGCAGTTTCATTGATGAAAATTGCAAATGACGTACGATGGCTTGGGTCCGGACCTCGGAGTGGCCTTGGTGAATTGGAGTTACCAGCGAATGAACCTGGATCGTCAATAATGCCTGGTAAGGTCAACCCAACACAATGTGAAGCACTAACTATGGTTTGCGCTCAAGTGATGGGAAATCATACTGCAGTAACTGTCGGTGGTTCACAAGGTAATTTTGAACTCAATGTGTTCAAACCTATGATGATCTATAATCTCCTACATTCAGCAACNTTGCTTACAGATTCTTGCCGNTCATTTAGGGAGAAATGTATCGAAGGACTTCANCCNAATCGAGAAAATATNCGCGAACATCTAGACAANTCTTTGATGCTTGTAACTGCATTAAACAACCATATTGGTTATGATGCTGCAGCTAAAATTGCTAAGAATGCTCATGAAAATGGATTAACANTGAAAGAAAGNGCNCTNCAACTNGNATTNCTNACTNGTGAGCAATTCGATGAATGGGTTCGTCCTGAAGATATGACTGGACCCAAGTGAAAATTATTNNCAAACGGATAATATNCAATGAATNAGAAAAGNGCATTTCGGCAAGAAAATGACCGTAATGATTGATTAGCAGAAGGTATGGGATTCNCATCGTCCAATGAGGACAGGTGGGAGCGAGCAGAGGGGGTTCTGCTTGGGGGCTTCGCCCCCTCTGCTCAACTCCGCGGTGACAATCTTTCNTCTCAGGTTGGTTNCCCTTCCTTTGATTCNAGTTTGTCTTTCCAGTTGACTCAAAATCCACGCAAGCGCTTTTTTTTTGTCTCCCACATTTGTTCCCGTTGAGTCGCCTCTCTGTTCACTTTTGCATACCGGATTTGGACCAAGCCGTCTTCGCACTAGGCGTTTTTTGCGTTCTCCTCGTTCAGCCTAAGCTTCCCGATTTGTTCCAGCATTGATTGCTCTTTGCTGTCGTATCCAGGTCTCTCATGTTGATNGACCTTTTCCGTCCACTTGTTTGACCAAGTGTCGGAACCACTCAGGTTTGTAGTTCCGGACCGGAGTCCCCGCAATGANTTGCNNCATCACGCCACTCCCCCGGAGCGGTAAGTTANGATAAATCTCCGGTAGTCTAAAAACATTTGCACAAAAAANGCCATTTCCANCAGAAAATAACCCCTATCGACCCTGTTTTCCACTGGAAATAGTGTTATTTTTTATTCCCTTAGTTTNCGNAANCGTTCTTTCATATCTAAACGATGGCCGTCTNTTTCATCAATAGGCTGTTCTTCTTTCTCAATCCTTCTTTTTAGCATATTTTCTTCNATCGAAATTACCCTTCCATCATCTAATCCTACGACAGTCATTCCATCTGCATTTGCAATATCTCTGATTCGAGAATTTACAATAATTTTTAATTTAATTTTNGAAGCTCCATCATTCCGATTTGTATCAATGAGAAATGCACCATTTGTGGTTGATGTTATTGTCCAAAAGTTNGCATATCCGTCTGTTGATANNCCATCAATNAGATTCAGAAACTCAGGCTCTCCTTCTGATCNTAATATCTNTACAGACTCTGTCACCTTTCCATTCATGTCAATACACAAAACTTCTTTATTTTCAAAAAATAAGAANACATGTTCATCATTGCTAGCAAGATCAATAATTGGNGAATNATTTTGTTTNCTTAATTCGAGATTATTGAGTTCACCATTTTCATTTATTTGTGTAATCATTCCATTNGAATGACCGACGAAAAATGGTNATACATTAGACCCACATAATACTGGAGAATCATGAACTNTCTTATGNCTTNCAGTGAATTTTCCTTTCTCTTCAGTTAATTCCAGGACACCTGCTCTTGGTCTACCTAATCCAAAGAAAGCNTGNCCTTCTCTAACTGNATGGATTGACCATGGTCTTTCGTCTAAGANGTGTTTTTCGATNATATNCCCTGAATCAATTAAACTGATTGCAGACTCCATGAAATCGTTGAGTTCTATATCATATACAGATGATACAACCCATGCTCTATGTTCACCATCCAGTTCAATCAAATCGGTTGACCCATCAAATTCAATTTTCCATTTNANTGAGCCATTTTCGTAGTCAATCCCTATCGCTTCTCTTCCTGCAATGCACCANAGCATCTTTTCATCCTTCGAAAGCCGAATTCCAGAGACACGATCACCTAGATCTGTTTCCCAACAAACATCACCTTCTCTAGACCAACAAACCATTGTTCCATTCCAATCTCCTCCAATGATTTTCTTATCATCAATATANACTGTAGAAATGCTATTTTNNAGGGATCTTTCCATCCAAGCGACAGCCTCAATCTGTCGCTCTACAGTATTCCCCATGTTCNTGTCTTATCGGGGATATCGNATAAGGTCGCGCTATACTTGTACGTGAAAAGTATNGATTAGGCAAGTCCGTATATTGTTCCNATTTTATCTTTCAAGTAATCCACGAATGGCTCAGGAATNGGAGNATCTCCNGTTGCTTCCTCAATTAAGTCAGCAGGAGTNAGTATNGANCCTCGATGATGGACATTTGTTCTCATCCATTCNANTAATGGNGTAAATNTCCCNTTTCTCCAATCATCTTCAAGAGTATGNCCNTCNGATTCTANATCATTTCTTGCAGCTNGCAGTAATTGNGCNGAATACAGATTCCCTAGTGTGTANGTTGGGAAGTAGCCAAATGCTCCCATNGACCAATGNATATCTTGCAACACNCCNTGNTTTCTATCAGGNGAACGAATTCCTAAATATCGTTCATACATATCATCCCACGCNTCAGGCAGATCATCNATNTCAAGTTCTCCAGATATCAGTAACTTCTCCACTTCATACCTAATCATGATGTGAAGATTGTAAGTGGCTTCATCAGATTCAACACGAATTAGNGAAGGTTCGACTTGATTGATAGCTCTCCACAACATCTCTGCAGTTACTCCTTCCATATTCTTTGGAAAATNTTCCTTCCACATCGGTAAAGACCATTCACAGAATGCTAAACTTCGGCCTACTTGATTTTCCCATAATCGACTTTGACTTTCATGAACNCCCAATCCATTTGCATGTCCTGATGGTTCAAAATCGAGATTTCTAGGNCGTCCTTGCTCATACAAAGCATGACCTGTTTCATGCAACGCTCCGAAAATAGCTCCCCANGGCTCNTTAACATCATAACGAGTTGTCCATCTTACATCATCTGGGTTAGAACCTCCACAAAATGGGTGGGTTGATTCATCTCTTCTTCCTGCTTGNAAATCAAAGCCAACTGCTTCAGAAAGTGCATGACTGAGTTTCTGTTGACCTTCAACAGACCATTCGTGNCGATATACCCAATCGTTTGNATNATCTCCGGATTGATTTACGGATTGAATCAAAGGAACNGANGAATCNCTCAATCCAGCAAANAGTGGATCAAGACGAGCAACAGTAAGTCCAGACTCATATAGGTCTAGTAGAGCATCATATTTTTNGTTTTCATATCCTAGAAGTTCNGCNAATTCTCTCACTAAGTCAATCATTGTAGCTANATCNTCTCNAAAAATNGANAAATCATTTTTTTCACGTGCTTCAGTCCATGAAATAATTGATTTTGATTTGTGACGAGCCATCCGTTCAACAAATTCAGAAGATTGTTTTGTTGCCTTATCGTATGTATCTCTCATCAATCNTAAATTTCCAGAACGCACTGAATCCNTNCCATCATCTTCTTTTTCTGCNTGTGCCAATAATTCACCCATTTCNGGATCAATCATCAATCGATGNCTNGTCTTTGATAACCATGCCATTTGTTCNGCTCGAAGAGGTGCTGCTTTAGGCGGCATCATTACCTCTTGATCCCANCCCANTAATCCTGAGATTTGTCCAATTGTTTCGATATCTTTCTGCTTGNCCATGAGACTCTCGTATGCGCCCATACCNTTCGTTTGGATAGGGTGTCTTTACTCCTTCCGGAATTCAGTTCACAATCACATTAACATCATTCGTAGTTCTTCGACCGATCTTAATTCATCAAAATANACTACTTCTANNGCATCATATANTTCNCTATCANCNATTTNTTCGATAAGTGGNAGAATNCCNCNATATGTNTCNCTNGCNGTCATTTCAGTTTTGTANGCCTCTTTGAGCATNACATTNTAATCNGANGTNTGNACAATTTCAGTACTNTCTCGNTCNGTNGTTGCTTCNCCACCCANCTTTACAATNGCNGANCTNACNGTTGCTGCGTGAGTAANTGATTCAGTTACTTCATTNTTGAAATGTGTNGNTAAATTAATTCGATGAATACCAGAAACGTAAGCAGCATAATGTGCATACATTGCAATTGCTCGTAATTCCCATGCCAAGGCCTTGTTTAATGAATCTAAGATTTCGGAATCCGTCATGTTCTATCCCTATTATTCCATTGAACGGGGGTTATTCAATCCATTGAATTAAGAATCAAGTGTAAAGCAATCATTGAAGCGGATGACATGGACCCCAGATTATGCGACAGGGCCTCCAGTCAGTACTCTTGTGTTTACTGATGGTTTTCGGTTCCCTTTCTGGTTGCTTTGGGCCAGATGAAGAAGAAGAAGATGTTGCATCTACGCATTGGCTACCCAATGTAGAAGATCGTTCTATGATGATATATGACAATACAGACGTATTCTCTAGAGTTTCAGTTAACGGTTCGTATGAAATCGGTGAAGTCATGTCGGTATTTGTTCCAGTTCCAGAAATTGATGCATCAGATGGAGGTGCAGGAATAACAGGTGGGGCTGAAGTACATCTGGGATTATGGCTACCAGTAATCGAGGGATGTGACTGGACATCCTCTGATATTCCTGAAGATTGTAAGGTTCCAGTTATCGCAGAGATTGGGCCGTATTACAATGATGGAGATGTAGATGCTCTGACACCTGCTGATCGTCTTGGTCGGTTTTTGATAGAGAATTTTGTCCCCCATGGTTTTGGAGTTGCCCAAGTATCAGTATTTGGAACAGGAGATTCGAATCATTGTATGGATTTGATGGGTCACGATGAACAAGCTGGGATTAAAGCTGCAGTTGACTGGTTAGGAACTCAAGAATGGTCAAATGGAAAAGTTGGAGCTATTGGTAAATCATATGATGGAAGTACTCCATGGAATGCCGCAGCATCAGGTACTGAGTATCTTGCAACTATTGTTCCGATGTCTGGATTAATTGGTGTTCATGATTTGATGTGGAGAAATGGAAGCATGGAAGCCAGAGGAGCGATCATGCACAACGGAGTATACGGTTCATTTGGTTTGGATGGTGACGGTGGCGATATAGAGAATGCTTGTGAAGGATATGTGGAAGGCTATTACGCAGGCCCTGCAGCATATATGACTGGAGACAATCTTGCATGGACAGGTTCTGATTATTGGGAAGAACGACATTTCCTATCCAATGCGTTAGAACTCTACAATGGCTCAATTTACATTATTCATGGAATGCAAGATTGGAATGTAGACCCTCACATGGCATTCCCTGCCCATCAAATGTCAATAGATGCTGGATTTGATGTTAAGGGGCTTTATGGTCAATGGGCTCACGACTATCCAGATAGAGAAAGTGGACATTCATCTCTTTCTAGTGGAAGAGGTGGCGAAGCATACCCTTACACATTACGATGGGATTGGGCAGACGATTTGTTAGAATGGTTCGATTATTATCTTCGAGATTTAGGCCCTCAACCTCGTTTGATTGCCGAAATTCAAGACAATATGGGTGGATGGAGAGTCGAGTCAACCTATCCACCAGCAGATATTGAATGGAATATGATTGGTATGGATGAATGTGAAGTTCTTTCAGGTGGAGCTACAATTACATCTTCAAGTCAAACTACTATTGAATGTCCAATGTTTGAGAATGAAACTAGAATTGTAGGAACTCCAACATTTCATGTTTCTGCGCAGATTTCTTTGTTGGCAACATCAGGACATTTGTTTGTAGAGATGGTAAGAGCATCTGATGGTATACATCTTGGGCATGCTGTAATGGATCTTCGCTTCCATGCAGGTGGAAAAGATGGAGAAACCCTTTCTCCTGGAAGTACAGTTTTGGCGAAGATGGAATTTTTCGGAATGGATGTCGTAATTCCAGCAGGAGATGGAATTCAACTGCTTGTCAGTCAAACCGGTGAAGATTACATCCCAAGTCCCGTATCTTCTCAAGCGGTCACTATTTCTTTAGATGGGGACAGTGTTCTAGGTCTGTCCACAGTAGATAGATCATGTGAAGACCTCTTCTTACCTCCAATGCAAGAGATGTATCCTTCATGTAATTCGACTGAATAATCGATATGGTAATTTACAAACATACAAGTTGGAGTAAGATGGTCATTTATCGCTATGATGACATGTTTTATTCTTTCTTTATGGTATCTAGATATGTATGAACTCAAGATAGTGTCAATAATGATCCTTGAGAGTAGAACTGAGGGACTTTTAGCGATTAGTGAACATTTACTGATTATTGCTCAATTAGCATGGTTAGGCTCCTTATCTCCGTTTTCTTGGCAACTCATCAATCTGATGAAGAGGAATAAACTAGTTCTTTAGTTAGAAATTCAATAATTAATTTTAATAATTCACTTAATCCTTCAAATTCCTCCATTGATCTTAACGTAATACTGGTTTTTTCTTGAGTTCCAGAGTTTCTTATTCCAACAGAAATTGGTATACTGTTGACATCTCCACTTAAGAGAAGTAGTGATGTTTCTCCTTCAATTGATTTCCTTGAAAGGAAGCAACTTTCTTGTCCAAAATATTCGATTATCATTGATTCGACACTATCTGCTAATTTTCCATCTCCTGTCCATTTAGTTCTATCAGAATCACTAATTGAGATACGTTTTTTCCATCCTGATTTGAAAGTAGGTGACATATTTTCATTATTATATTGTAATGCACGCACTAATAGTTGAGAGATAAGAGTTGCAGCACCATCTCCTACCAAGCTCCATTTATTTTCTATTTCAGGATGAGGAGATGCCATTACTAAATGACCTGAATCTTCTGCACCAATTATGGTAGGCCAATTTTTAGAATCTATCCAATTATTAGATAGTTGATTTGACAACCATCTATCTCCAACAGCACATTCTAGAAAATTCACTTGCATCCTAAATCTATCATCAGAAGATGTAAGAGAAAGATCAGTTTCAATTGAAAAGGCCATAGTTGCATTAGTTACTCCTATGGAATCCCATGCTCTGGCTATATTGTCTGCCATCTCATCACCATCGATTACCCTCGCTCCATCCACAGTCGTTTCAATTAGTAAACAACGATCGCCATCTCCGTCTAATGCAGCACCAATTAGTGAGCCATTTGGGATATTTTGTGAGTGATTTTCTGCTAATGACCTTAGTAGAAGGTGTTCACTATCTCTCATTTCAGCCCAAGTCCATGAATCCGTAGGTGAAAGTTCTCCTGCTCCACATTGCTCATTCAATTCTTTTTCTAGACTAGAAATTTCTTTTACTGGAATGCCCCTTCTTTCTAAGCCAGCAGCCAACCAAGTCGTTGCAGCTCCACCTGAAGAATCTAACAGTAACGAATCGATTCCAAAAATATCTTGCCAGTTACAATCAGACACATTAATTCGTAAAAATTCTGCCATGTTGTCTAGCCTTTTTGCCAGAGTAGAACGATGACCTCTTTCAGCATGAATCATTCTATCAGGTAGACATGATTCAGGATCAGGTTCAGGATCTTCTCCTCTTTCCGCAATTTCCCATGCTAAATTAGCAATTCTTCTTTCTAAGGATGGCATAGACTTTCTTCCATTAGCATCAAAGAACTTTACACCTGAATCTGTATGAGGATTATGGCTTGCAGTTACCATTAATCCAGCATCTGATTTTGTACCCAAGACAGCATCATGTAATCCCGGTGTGGCTACAATTCCTGCATGTATTACCCGTACAGATGAAGAGTGTAATCCGTCTGTTAGTCCAGATACTAACATTGCATTCCCAGGTCTTCGATCCCATCCAATTACAACTTTTGGATGCTCATCTAATTCTTCAGCTAAGATTTGTCCGATAGCTTCTCCAATAACCATGAATGCTCGGCCATTTACCTCTCTTCGATGAACAATTGCTTCTAATGCTTCTAAATCAGTATTAGGTGATGCACTTACTTTCCCTCGAATTCCATCTGTTCCATGCAACAGAGGACGTTTCATGCCATTCATTCCTTGACAGTCTGACCGGATTTGATTAGACCACTCACAGTTACATTAGGCCATGCACTGGAATTTTTCTGCATTATTGTGCCAGGATTTGTAACAACATTACATCCAAGTTGAACACCTTCTCCGAGGATTGCTCCTAATTTTCTCATTCCCGAATCATCGAGTAATTCTCCTGTTTCACCATCTCTGATGAGGATGTTCCGCCCATCATTCCGAAGATTGGATAGTTTGCTCCCGGCCCCTAGATTTACATCTGGACCAAGAATTGAGTCACCAACATAGTTGAAATGAGGTGCTTTTGCCCCTGGAAGAAGTACAGAATTCTTGATTTCACTGCAATGGCCAACCACTGCATTTTCACAAATCCATGTATTTTCACGGATATAGGCTCCCGGACGAATAACGGCTCCCTTCTCAATTATTATCCCCCATTTTCCGAAACAAACATTATCTGGAATTTTTACTGATTCATGAATCATTATCGCCTTAGGAATTGGAAGCATACTAACTGCTCCCTTCTCATAATTCCATTCACTAGGATAATCATTTTCCAATCCTTTTTGAATCTCAACGAAACGTTCTAAATCGAGAAAACAACTATGATATTCATTATCACCTTTGTGAAATTTCATATCTTCCCAAATGGGCTGTGAAGAGAAATATTTCATCCATTTTTCAGATAAACTAGGAAAGAGTTCAGCCGCAGTGACACCCTTCATGCAACATCACCGTAAGTGATTGTTCATGAGTTGTCCGGTTTAGTGTCAAGAGAAACAGGCCCTGCTCCAATAACTGATGCATCTGCATCCTCTGTAAACAACTCAAAATTTTCTTGGAAAAGGGAAACTAATGCTTCAGCCGCATTATCATAGTCCTCAGGTCTTTTCCAAGTTCCTTTAACATCGAGAATTTCACTAGGTACTCCTTCGCATTCCATCGGAACTTCAAATCCAAAGCGCTCATCGATTCTCATAGGAGAATCATTCAATGATCCACTCAATGCTGCATTTAGAAGAGCTCTAGTCCACTTAATTCGAATTCTATCACTTTTTCCAAATCCTCCTGCAATCCATCCAGTGTTTAACATCCAACAAGATGCATTATGTTCATCGATTTTTTCTGATAAAAGTTCACCGTATACACTTGGATGCATTGGCATAAATGGAGCACCGAAGCACGCACTAAACGTCGCCTTAGGTTCTGTAACTCCCATTTCGGTCCCAGCTACCTTAGCTGTATACCCAGATATGAAGTGGTATGCGGCTTGTTTTGGATTTAGTTTAGCGATTGGAGGAAGCACTCCAAATGCATCGCAGGTTAGAAAAACAACATTATGAGGGTGCCCACCCATTGACGAGGGAACACGATTTTCAATAAATTCAATCGGATAAGACCCTCGAGTATTTTCGGTCAAAGTCGAATCATTGAAATCAGGAACTCCTTCAGAATCTAGAATTACATTTTCAAGGATTGATCCCGGTTTTCGAGTAGTTTCGAATATTGCAGGTTCATCTTCTTCACTCAAACGGATCATTTTAGCATAACATCCACCTTCAAAATTGAACACACCATCCTCTGACCATCCATGTTCATCATCTCCAATTAATGGCCTCAATGGATCAGCAGAAAGGGTAGTTTTTCCAGTTCCAGATAGTCCAAAGAAAACTGCAGTATCACCATTTTCACCGATATTGGCAGAACAATGCATAGGTAAATGTCCTCGAGTAGGTAGAATATGATTCATAATTGAGAAAATTGATTTCTTAATTTCTCCAGCATATCTTGTTCCACCGATTAGAATTATTCCATCTTCAAATGAGATGATAACAAAAACATCAGAATTAATTCCAGGAGTTCCTTTGGGTGCAAGGAGATTAGGAGCATGTAGGATTGTAAATTCAGGCTTCGTCTGTTTAATTTCTTCTGAAGTTATTCGAAGAAACATGTTTCTAGCAAACGAGGCATGCCATGCATTTTCAGTAACTACTCTTAGTGGTAATCTCAAATTAGGATTTGCACCACAAGCAAGATCTTCGATAAACAACTCGTTAACAGAATTTAGGTGATTTTGAACCATTTTCTTTATTTCCAAATAATTCGACCTTTCAATCGGACGGTTGACGTCTCCCCACCATACTCCATCAGTGTAAGGTGTTTCATCAACAATAAATCGGTCGTTTGGAGATCTGCCTGTTCTTTCTCCAGTTTCTGCAACAAAAACTCCGTGAGCAGTTAGTCTTCCTTCTTCCCTTCGAAGGGCATGAGAAATTAGTTCTTCAGATTCCAAATTCCAATGGACGTCTCCTTTAGGAGATAGTCCATGGGCACCTAATCCAAGAATTCCAGCGACACCAGCAGTGTCCAGCCGGGGCAAGACCATGCCTCCGTGGCCTCCGACCATATCTTTCAATGATTGCACTCAAAAATTGATACTTTACTGTTTTATTTGCATTTGTAAGTGATACCTTCATCCCCCATATCTTCTCATCCCGTTACATGGCAGGTCCCCGTAAGGAAGAGGACCGCTTTCTTGAAGAGAGAAAATTTGAAACATCTCCTTCCATAGATTTAGGAGATTTAATTGAAGAAGCCAAAGAAGCAATATCTCCAACTAATAAAATGATACTTCCTGAAAAAATCGAGAAAGAAGAAGATGATTCTGCAATCGGAGATTTCTTCGATCCATTTGCCTCAGATGATGGCATCGGTCCCGGAAAAATCATGAAAGATGGTTCAGTTCCTATCGCCCCAGACTCAGATTTTGTTTCTGATTTAGCGACTCAGGGAGAAGTACGTCTGAGTTGGGGTTTAATGGCCGCTATGATTTCAGTATATTCTGCAATATCCATATTAGTTGGAACTGTAGTTCCAGATCCTCAATATGCTTTCTTTGGCTTGTTAATATTGGCAATATTTGGTTTTGTTTTAGGAGAACGTTGGATCCCTCGTCCTGCGATGTACCAACTCGGCGTCGTTTGGTTGATAATTGCAATGAAAATTCTCTATGGTTTAGCCATTGAATTACATTCTTGGTCACTGTTTGGAATATTCCCATTAGATGATACTGGTTTAGGAATCTCTCTTCTTCTTCTTGTTGTTTTGAACATATTTGTTGCATATCGTTACAATGAAGATGCAATTGCGGCTCAAGCAGTTCTTGTATTATTAGCAATTTCATCCACAGTTGGATCACTTGGTGGAGAGCTTGGTGTCGCCGGAATGATCCTCGGTGCAACGGTTCTTTTTCATCTTCTAGCCCTTCATCGACAAAGCGGAAATCTTGCATCGTTAGGTATAGCATCATCTAATCTTTGGATAGGAATGCATGCCTTGACTCCAGGCTTCGATTTAGGATCCCTCAAAGTGTTACCATTAGATACTCCAATGGTACTCTTTCTTTTGTTAATCCTAACTAATTCAATAAATGCTGCAATGGCGTCTAGATTTTCATCCTCAGAAAATTGGTTTTCTTCTGGATTGAATGCTGTTGGTTTAGGAAAGCCTGCTTTATGGTCAGTTTCTGTTGGTCTGGGAATGATTGGAGCATTAATGGCAATAGCAGCAAATAGAGACGATTCATCATATGCTCTTGCTATGGTAACTGGATTATTGACAGTATTTAGCGGGTCTTATCTTACAGTTCGGGGGGTAAATCCTAAGAGAATAATTGGCCTAAATGGAGTTGGCTTGATATTACTATTATTTGTGCTAATATTACTAGACTCATCTCGATTTTCTTTAAGCTCCTCAATAGATGCATATGCAATATTTACATTTGGTGCAGCTTTGATTGCCGCGTGGTTGTTGATTGCAAATCAAGAAAATGTGTCAGATAGAGTGTTGTGGACAGGAGCAGTTGTAGTAGTAATTCTTCTTACAGTACTTCTTCCAGCCAAATCTTCAGAATCAGGTGGCGATGGAGGGGCTCTTCTTTCGTTATGTATTTCAGTACTAATGGCTGGTTCTGCTTATCTTGCAGTACGGCGAAAATCACCAAGTTTAGTTGGTATAGTATCTCTTCTTCCTTGGACTTGGGTAATTGCAGTCAAAATCTTGTCTTCTTCTTTTGACGCTCTAGTGATTACAAATGACATTGATGCAACTTCTCCGATAATATTGGAATCTTTACCTATTGTAGTGATGCTTTCATTTTGTTCAATTCTACAATTAATTGTAAACTTAGATTCTCCTGACGGAGGAATCAACTTAGCGGAACGTTTCATGGGTACTCAAGATATATCCGCACGTTTACGTGACTCTGGATTGATGAAAGTCTGGAATCTTGGATTTGTTTTAGGCATAATTTCTATTCTTTTTGTTTCACAATCTTCTGGAATGACTGGGACATTGTTGTTAATTTTGTTAGCAAGCTTTCTAGGAATACATATTGGTTCTGAATTTGCTGATCGTCATCAAGGAAACCCTCGATTTCTTTTGATACTTTCAGGAGTTACATCATACGTATTGATGTGGAGACATGGTATGTTCGAGTATTTTGTTCCATTAATTACTGGATTAACTTTGATTCTTGGTTTTGGACGCAGAGGTAAAGGCGGAGAGGACGGTATTCATATTGTCAATATGTCCATTCTAACTTTTGCAGTTTTAATATGGGGTTCATCTTCTTCTCGTATTCCTATTTCACCATTAGTTGGTCCTGTTGACCTATCTTTTGATTTAACCACATTTGTAATTCTATTTTGTGTAATTGCTACAATTTCAATTTATATCCCTCGAATTTCTAAATTAGAAAATATTCTCAGGCCAGCGATTTCTGCTTTAATCTTGTTAGTTGCAACAATGATTTCTCTCCTCATTGCATCACAAGATCCATTTTCACTTCCAATTGCTGGATTATTGTTTGTAATTTCAACTATCATGATAGCAATAAATGGTGAGATTCGTTCTGAATTACAACAAGTCGCTCGAAGAGATGAACAGTTACGTACAATTTTACAATCTCAGCAGATGTTAGTAAATTCTACTGATGTATCTGAATCTTCACCAAATTCTGAAACACGTTTACTTGGTTTTTCTAGCGAAGAAGAAGCATCTTTTGCACAAACTTTGGAACCTGTAGAACGCTCAGCAATAGCATCAACGATCTCAGATTCTGGTATGAAAATGATTAATCCAAAGTTAGTCGAACTTCAAGAAAAACAGCGTAGAAGATCGAAAACAACTGATACTAGTGGAGAATTGGATCTATTCATTGGCGATATTCATCATCGCCCAATTGTTGTTCTTTCGTTTATTGGAGTGATGCTAATAGGTGGGATTGGGATTTCCCTTTTCTCATCTACATTTACATCAATTGCCTTAGTATTGATTGGTACCCAATCTATGATTCTAATCAGCATTTCAAGATCTAGGGCAAAAACTCACAATCTGAATCTTCCTGATATTCTGGGGGTTGAAACTCCTATTGCATTAACCATGGTAGGGTTGTCAGTAATCGCAGGCTTAGGGTCTAATGGTGTTGGTGCAAGTTTGAATTTTCAAACACCTTTGATGATTGTTGGAGTAATGAATACATTACTAGCAGTTCTCTCATTATTCGGACGTTCAGATATAGCTAAACGATTACCCAGCATTTTAGAATTATTAATCGTCACATTGCTGGTTTCCAGATTACTAGGAATTCCATTGAATTCTACACCTATGTTATTGCAAGTGAATCCATTTGCTGAGGGAAGTAATTTGATTGGATGGGTATTGGTTTGGATAGTTCTTGAGTTCCTACTGCTCTCTGTAGCAATGATATGGGATTGGATTGAGGGGCGTCGAAGATCGTTGCAATTACCCGATCATAGAAGTGCATCAGGAAGAGCAACATGGGCTGCTATGATCACAATGCTTTCTTTTGGCCCAGCAGGATTGTTAGCTAGTATGATTGGTTTACGTCGAGGAATTCAATGGACTCAGCCAGCTGCAGTAACCGGAACAATTCTCTCATTTTCCGCGTCATTGTTTGCTTTTACTGCTTGGGTTCCAGATTTCAGCGAGTACTATCATTGGACGATAATGTCGATCGGTATCATTTGTCTTCTAGGATTAATTTGGAGCCATAGTGAGGAAAAGAGAATTTGGACATCGACTTTTACAATCAATGCTCATATATTACTTGTTTTAGCAGTATTAATTTCTCCATTTCCTCCTGTAACTCTACTAGCAACATTACTTCTTCTTTCTACATGTACTTGGGTTGTTGGAATCTTACAGTTGCGTAAAGGTATGCGATTTTGGGGAGCAAGCGATTTGGTATTTGCTGCAATGGCAGGAGTCCTCACGATGGGAGGAGATTTGCTAGAACCAACTACAGCCTTCGTTGCATTGGTAGCCTTGGCAATAGAGTTGGGAATTGTAGTCTGGCTCGCACAGAAACACCAAGAAGCGATGTTAACCTCTGAATGAATCTCTAGCATATCTATCAGTGGATAGGTTGATGTCGACAACACTGGAGTAGGGGCCGATGCCCGGTTCATGGATGGCCGATACCTCCGAAGAGGAAGAGCACCCTACTGTTCCATTAGGTATCAATGAAATGACAATCCCTCGGATTGCATTAGTAATGTCTGTGGTTACATTATCTGCACTTTTGGTCATGACCTCAACCATTGGTTGGTCAGTATACACATTTCTGAATGATTTTGAAGATTCTTTAGATTCAGGGGATCCCGCAGTTCTTCAGGTGGATGGACGTTGGGGGTGGGAAGCTCATTTGTTGTTTGATACATGCTCTCCATTAGCCGAGGCTTGGGAAATGCCTGAGAATTTAAGCGAGCAAGATGATGTCTTTTTCTATCCTGGTGAATTAACTTGTGATTGGTCACATCAAGGTACTGGGGATCATGCAGTGATAGTCCTATACAATCGAGCAGAAAATAATGTGGACCTGATGTTGTCTTTAGATTCAACATCTGTGGCCTTTTCTGAGAGTGGAGAATCGACATTACTCCTTTCTGGTTTTCAGAGTAATTCAACGTTTTTCGCTCCTATTGATTTGCTTGAAGATGTAGACGAAGAAACAATTTTGTTTAACGCATCCCATGTCACTGTGATGGACGCTGTTGTTTCTTTAGAAATTAATATCATTCGCGATAGTAATCAAGAACCGGTTCATAGTGATGAAGGAGAATCAATGCAGGTTCATTATCGAGTATGGGATGCAGATAATGAAACTCTTCTTGATGAAGGAGATTTACCAGTAAATGCAGGCGATGATTCTAGATATATTGACGGATTTGGTTGGTCAGCATTAGGACTTGATATTGGCCAAGATAGAGGGCTTCTTTCACCAGGCACCAGTCATATCACATTATTGCCTCCAGCCATTGCTTATGGGGCGTCTGAAGAACATTTTTTACAGGACTCTTGGCTTAGATTTGAACTGGAAATCACTAGTCTTACTGCATTGTGATTAACCCGAAACCCCCATACCTCAATACTTCTAGAGTGTATCATGGGCGACACCCATCGGGCCTTGGAATGTGATGGACGAGCTCAGTCATGGGCGACAAAAAAAATACCTGCCAAGGCACAGAGAAAAGGAGAACCAGCAGTACATATGACTGACCAAATGCGCCGCCTTTCTACTCCTTGGTCTATTGCATTTGAAAGATCAGAACGAATCGCTAAAGCTAACTTACCTCCGGGTATTATTCTAGATCCAGCAGTAGGTTCAGGAATTCACTTAGCTTCAATTTGTATTGCTACAAATACTGTAGGTTTAGGTATTGAACTTGATGAAGAAGCAGCTCGTTTTTCTGCAGCAAATATGAATCGCTTACTGCCCAAAGGAAAAGATCCTCGTCGAATCGCTCATCGAATAATAATTGGCGATGGCGTAGACTCAACAGGTGCGTTGTCTTGCTTACATTCATCATTGGATGCTAGTGGAATTAAATCAACTCCTCCAATCGCAATGATTCATGTAGATCCTGCACGTCCTCTGGATGCTCAAAATCATACACTAGATGAGATGGCTCCTCCTTTAAGGCCATTATTACAGGCATGGTTACCTCATATGGAGATTGATCACAGAGGTCCAGCATTGCTCCTCGATCTTTCACCTAGACTTTCAAAAAAACAACGTTCAGAAGTAGACAAAATATTGGATGAATTAGCTCCAGGTGTTAATCGAACGTGGGAATGGCTTTCGCAAGGAGGAGGAAGAATAGACCGTCTTTCTGTTTGGGTAGGTCCGTTAGCAAGTAGTGAGAAATTTCGAGCAATTCGAATGGGGCCATCAGCAGTTGAATCAATGATTTCATCATCTGAACAATCTCTCTTTATTTCTGAAAAGAAAACTATGCCACCACGTTTTGATGATTGGATTGTGGTTGTTGATCCATCAATTGTAGAATCACGTTTACATATCGATTGGTTGAATTCTTATATCGATGAATCATATGATCCTATCTGGCAACGCGCCAATTTACGTCGACCAGTATTAGTAAGCAAAACACCACCTCCTCCAGCCTTAATGTCTGATCCGTTTGTAGTTGCTGCTGGACGAGTGGTTGCTCATCGCCTAAGTCCTCCTAATATGGAAAATGCACCAACTCTAGCAAGAGCTGCTGAAAGAGCAGGAGTAGGTCATCTAGTTCTTCGATGTGAAGTAGATCCTGAACTTCATCCAAAAATCCAGAAACGTCTGAATAAATCCCTCAAAGGTGTGGATGGTTCACGTGGATTTGTTATTGATGTTCCAGTAAGTAGTAGAGATGGCGGATGGCACGTAAATTTCGTTACCTGCTCTGAAAAATGAGTTATTTTCTATTCAATTCATCATCGTTCTATTGAAATAGGGGATTCAAGTCGGGAGCCTGCCTATATGGCCACTAGGCGACTAGTGAACGCGGGGGAACCGTAATATGAGTACAGATAAAGACCTTGGAGATGACTTCCTGTATATTCTGCGAATCGCAGATGCAGACATCGATGGAATGCGACCTATTGGAATGGGAATGACGAGTGTGAAGGGAATAGGTCAACGTACTGCTCGTCGTCTTTGTCAGTTAGCAGATATTGATCCATCCAAACTAGGTGGTCATCTGTCTGATGAAGAGCAAGAACGCCTTCGATCTGTAATTGATTCGTATCCTACATTTGTTCCTCACTGGCTTCTAAACCGTCAACGTGATTTGGAAACAAATGAAGATGCACACCTTTTCTCTCAAGAAGTTAAAATGACTAGAGATGACGATATCGCTCGTCTGGCTGAGATGAAGACCTATCGTGGAATTCGTCATCGAAGTGGTCACAAGGTAAGAGGACAAAGATTGCGAAGTAATGGCCGCTCAGGTCTTACACTCGGTGTCCAGAGGAAGAAGTGAGGTGATTAAATGGGCCAACCGAAGTTTTCTCGACCTAAGACACAAACACCAACTCATCCTTGGAAGGCTGAGCGTATCGAAGAAGAACATGCTTTGAAAGATCAATACGGCCTCAAGCGTGTTGGCGGAATGAAAGAGATTTGGCGAGAGAGAAGTGCTCTTCGCCGACACAGACAATTAGCAATGAAGCTGATTGGACGAGTCGACACATCTGAAGGTCATTTTAAGCGTGAAAAAGAAGAGTTCCTTGGTTCAATGCAACGTAAGGGATTAATTTCTGAAGATGCAGATTTAGATGATGTTTTACAAATTTCTGTTGAAAACATGCTTGACAGACGCCTTCAATCTCAAGTTTATTACAAGGGATTTGCTCCATCTATGCGTGCAGCTCGAAATATGATTGTCCATGGACACATTGTATTAGGCAATCAGAAAATGAATGTTCCCGGCTATCATGTATTAAGAAATCAGGAAGCGGATATTGCTTACCATCCTAGTTCAAACTTCAATGACCCAAATCATGTAATTAGACAAGAAATGGATCGTAGAAGACAGACTGTTGGTGGCGAAGAATCTGCTGAAGTAACCCAACAGGTTAGAGATGCTCATACTGATGAGGAATTTATTGAACAAATTAAAGCAGATGAAGCAGCAATGGATGCTGCTCAAAACGAGGATGGAGGTGAGGCATGATGGGTCACAAAGCAGTAGTCCATATTTTTACATCTCACAACAACATTCTCATCACTGCAACTGATCTTACTGGCGCAGAGACAATCTGCAAAGTATCAGGAGGAATGATTGTTTCAAGTGGTGCAGATCAGAGTGGACAATTCGCATCTACTCGTGCAGCCGAGCAGATAGCTGAAATGCTAAATGACAAGGACTTCGATCAGGTGATTGTAAAATACCGAGGAGCTGGAGGAAATCGTTCACCATCAGCACCTGGTGCAACGTCTGCTATTCGTGCTCTTACTCGAGCAGGGATGACAATTACTCGTATTGAAGACGTAACTCCAATTCCTACTGATGGTACCAAGAAAAAGGGTGGCCGAAGAGGAAGAAGAGTTTGATAATGGAGGAATAGAAATGGATAGCGAGATTATTGAAGAAGAAAATCACAGTATTCGAATCCTATTGAAGGGTACCGATCGTGCCAGTGTCAATGCACTTCGAAGAACTATGATGGCAGATACACCAAAAATGGCAATTCACAAAGTTCGATTTACTCAGTCGACAACAGAAGAAGATGGAGTGATATGGGAAAGTGTTGGCCCACTACCGGATGAAGTAGTTGCTCATCGATTGGCTATGATTCCTATACCTACCGCAGGTTCAGAATTCTATATTCCTGAAGAATGCCCTAACTGTGCAGATATAGTAGAATCCCAAAGAGGATGCCCCATTTGCGAAATTATCTATCGTTGCATGGTTCGAGGAGAACCTGAAGGACGATCAGTCAAAGCTAGAGATTTGGAAGTGCTTGGAGATTTGAAATTTTCAATTTCAGAGGAATTCGAAGATATCACAATCACGAAATTGTATGCTGGTCAGACCATTGATTTCATTGCTCGTGCAAATATGGGTTATGGAAGAGATCATGTCAAGTGGCAACCAGTAGTAGGCACCACATTCTATGCTCGCCAACATGCGGTTTTACATGACAAGAAATCTGCAAAGGTGTTGTGGGGCTTAGGTCTTTCAATAAAAGAGAAAGATTTTGGAAAGAATGGAAGAATAGAAGATATTTCAATGGTTGATAAAATGAAGAAAGATTTACTCCACGTTGGTCCAAGTACAGATCATGGAAGAGAATTTGCTGATGCAATTACTTTGGAAGATGTACCTGGCGAATTTATCCTGCAATTCGAATCTGATGGATCAATGAATCCACGCGACATCTTTGAGCAGGCGAGTTCGATACTTTCAACACGTTTGGATAATATTTCAGCAGACCTTGAAGAAGTACTTTGATTCAGCCAGTGTTAATGGTGGTCACGAGTTCTTCACGTTCCGGTGCTCACGTCACTCTTGCTTTCACTGTTCATTCTGATTCAGATGAACCTCTAGAACAGGGATCTTATGGAGTAGGGTTGTGTTTAGAAGCAGGCTTATCCACATCTTGCAGATCAGATCCATCAACATCAATGGGTGTTACGGTAATAATCAATGGTAACCCTTCTGATGATGAATTACAAAGAGAGGTTCTCCTTGAATGCATTAAATTCGATCAAGAGTTATCTAAAATGCATCATACATTTGATGTTCAGTCTCAATTACCATTTTCTCAAGGATTTGGTTTATCTGCAGCTGGAGCATTATCTGCTGCTAGATGCTTACTTGCAATGTCTTCTCTCCCAGTAATAGAACAAGATAGTGCTGCTTGGATGATTGCCCATCTCGTAGAAAGGAAACTTAGTGGAGGTTTAGGTGATATAACAGCATTACATGCAGGAGGTGTTGCTAGAAGAACGAACCCTGGCTCCCCATATCGAATTAATGAAGAGAATTTTTTGCCGGGTCCAGGTAAATCTGAGTCTTGGGAAAGCCCTATTCCAGTTCTTGCAGTATGGCGTAAAACCAAATCTCGACATACTTCAGAATACATCGATTCCGAAGAATGGAGTTCGAAGATACGGTCTGCTGGAGTACAATCCATGGAATCATTGGGAAAAGGTGAATGGAATCAATCAAGATGGTCACAAATTATTCATGAATCTGATAATTTTGCAGAGACTTCAGGATTACTCGATGATGCAGATCGTAGAGAACTTCTGAATGAAGTAAAATGGGCTTTGAGATCTTTTGAACCTAGACTTTCTGTTCTTCTTTGTATGTTGGGCGAAAGCGTAGTAGTAGTACCAAAGGATATCGAGGATGAAGGTTGGCTTGAATATGCAGAAATTCTGATACATAGATTGACTGATCTTGGATGTTTATCGACAAGAGTTGGCCGAATATCATGAACGATTTTCATTATGTTCTGTCAATAAACTAAGGTCTACCGGTCCAGAATCTAATTTTTGTGCACCCTGAAGATTCAGTCCATCACAAAAACCATGGCGATAAATTATGGCGCCTTGCCCATATGCTTCAGTGTATCGATTAATTTGCTTCTGGGTTTTTTTCCTTGGAAAACTCAATGCTGAACCAAAGAAATGTTTTGCATCTATCCAAGCACATGGGATTCCATTAATTCTTAGATCATCTAAGAATAATAAATCAGGGGTTCGAACGGGTCTTCCTTCAGATTCTACTTGTTCTTTCACCAATTCTGCTTGTCGTCTAAATCTAATTCCCAAAGAATCAAAATGATCGCATAAAACATCTTCAAAAAGATCGGCTGCAATATGTGTTTCAGTCTGATCTACATTTGAGACTCGATCTGCATCTTCAGCGATTTTAAATTGCTCTTGATCTCGATCATTCATTCTATCTGGTTCTTTGAGCAAAGTCTTAATTCGATTTTTTCCGAAGTTTCTAGCACTTAATATCGCCCTAAATACATTCACTGGAGGGCCGTCAACAATTTTTGCTAATTCTAAAATATCAGTACCATTATCATATCGCTGTTTCAACTCTTTTTTTCTATTCATTATTCGATGATGTGAATAAACAGATTTTTCTTGATTAATTGCAGCACGAAGTGATAATGCCTGTTCAAGAGTTATCGGAAAATCAGCAATTATTTCCACAATTTCGTCTACTTTTTCGTCAGATAACCAACCAAATTCTCCACGTTTAACAATTCTTTTACCTACATTTCTCTGTACTTCAATTGGTATAGGATTTACAGGCCAGTCAATATGAATTGTTTTTGGAGGAGGATCTATATCAGTTGGGATTCCCATTGGGCGAGGACTTAGATCAAATCTNNGNATNGCNNTTNGGCATGTTAATTCATCNTTAACATCCCATTCTTCTTCTCTTCTCACAAACCAGTCTAGTTNACGACCATCTATGAATANGAGGGTTNGATCAAAGGAAAGCAAGACCNGGTTGCAAAGGAANAGCGAACTTAGCTTTACCAGCAATATCCTCTTCAGTNCCNGCNGCATAAACNGCAACANCANGAACATCGATTGTTTCNGANATGAAACCNGNNGNTTTCANAATATANTCTNCTTCATCAAAACCAGACGTGATCAAGATACGTTCTCCTTCTGTTAATGTAAANACNCTACCTCGAGATTTTTTTGAGCCAATAGTCAACATTCTCCAATATTGCATNACNTCNCCTCTTTTTGAATCATCTTGGAAGAGNGNATGAGATTGGATAAATGATTGCCCTTCTTTCATGAAATCAAAATTTTGTGCNTGNAATTCNATTGCTTCAAGCATTAATTGAANTTTCCATTNNGGNGATGTTTGAATNACTAATTTNGTNANTGGNGAATNAGNNTGTCTTTCTGCNAATCCCTTTACATTTCTAGCATTATCAATTAAATTCTNGAAGNGTTNNTTCNGCTGCNANAGTAACAATATCATTATNATTTTCAGAATCATTNATGATTACNGTCTCGGCTAATAGTGTATTTTCACCNANANTATGATTCCATTCTTCTGCTAAGTGAGGAGTNGCNGGATAGAGCATTTGNCCCCACTTTTTCATAAATNTTAGAANTGTATTTCTTCCAATNCCTCCTCGACGAATNGCCCATTGNAGGTCANTNAGCATATCGAAATGACTNATCATTACACCCTCTCGNATTCTNACGTCATTCATTGCCTCATTCCATTTNGAAAAATTCATTCTTGCTTTAGCAGATAACCAATCATCCATNGNTCCNATTTCNTCATTNATTG
The DNA here is from genome assembly GCA_002702985.1 of Methanobacteriota archaeon. Taxonomy (GTDB): domain Archaea; phylum Thermoplasmatota; class Poseidoniia; order Poseidoniales; family Thalassarchaeaceae; genus MGIIb-N2. The sequence continues at coordinate 16,521 of PADI01000042.1, read as the reverse complement.
ANTCCAAGAATTTNAAGCATCCAAAGATTTGATGCATTTGTCTATGATTCGCTTCTAATGCTGAATCTGACCATTCCATTCCTGCTTCAGGATTTGCACTGAATAGGATGAATAATCGNACTGTATCAGCACCAAATCGTTTAATCATAATTTCTGGACTTACTGTATTACCCAAACTTTTACTCATCTTTGCAGATCTTGAGGTTAATTTAAGATCACAAGAAGGACATTTTTGCCCATCNAAATCGACATGAAATTCAACATTACAATCAACACAATAAGGNGTTGGTGCATTTACCATTCCCTGACANACAAGTCTAGAGAATGGTTCNGAAACATCATTTAATCCNANATCTCGAAGTGCCTTTGTAAAGAATCGTGCGTAAAGAAGATGCATGATAGCATGNTCTATTCCTCCAATATANAGATCAACNCCNCCTTTCATCCAGTAATNNGCCTTNATTTTATCGAATGGAGCNGAATCATTCAGAGCATCAGTGAAACGTAAGAAGTACCATGATGAGTCATAGAATGTGTCCATAGTATCAGTTTCTCTCTTTGCGGGTATTCCACATTTGGGACATATTACATTAACAAATTCTTCATGAGATNCTAATGGNTTTCCTGATTGCCCTTCTTTGAAAACCACGTCTAAAGGNAGNTCTACAGGNAGATCACTTTCAGGAACAGGTACAGGNCCACATTCTTCACAATGAATGATTGGAATTGGAGTGCCCCAGAATCGTTGTCTACTAAGTAACCAATCTTTGAGTCTNTCTTGNATTGTTCCCTTNCCCTTTCCTTTCTTTTCAAGTGCATTAATTACGGCAGTTTTTGCCTCATCTCCNTAAAGACCNTCAAATCCAGATTTAGNTGANTTNANCATCCAACCCAGTCCCTCAAAAGCTCGACCAGTAANNTTCGGTTCNTTTCCTTCTTNTTCTGATAGAACCTGAACAATNGGNAGATNATATTTCTTAGCAAANTCGTGATCTCTCTGATCATGCCCAGGNACTGCCATAACTGCACCAGTTCCATAAGACGCAACNACAAAATTNCCTGCNTAAATTGGAATTCGNTCTCCNGTCAANGGNTTTTCAGCATATCTTCCNAGAAATACTCCTTTTTTATCACGAAGCATATTGATTCTATCAAATTCTGACATTCTATTACATTCTTCAGCGAATTCACGAAAATCNNTCTCAAATTTAGTTCCAGAAACTAAGGATTCACAAAGTGNATGTTCAGGGGCCAATGTNANAAANGTCACTCCAAAAATAGTATCTGGTCTTGTAGTAAATGCTTTGATTTCNTCTTCAGAGTCAATGATAGGAAAGTGTATTTCTGCTCCATGGGAGCGACCTATCCAATTTCTTTGCATAGTTTTGACATTGTCTGGNAATTCNATATTTTCTAAATCATCNAGTAATTGATCAGTATANTGTGTCATCTTCAGCCACCAACTNGGGAATTGCTTTTGACGNACCTCTTCATTACATCTCCAACATNNGTTATTTTTCACTTGTTCATTTGCTAACACNGTATCACAAGCATCACACCAATTTGTTGGAGCAGTTCTTCTCTCTACTAATTTCATTTCATNAAACTTNAGAAAAATCCATTGATTCCAATGGTAATATGTNGAATCACTAGTAGCTAATTCTCTTCTCCAATCATATGAGAACCCCATTCGAATNAGATCTNCACGAATACTTTCGATATTNGACCATGTGACATCATGGGGNTGCCCTCCAATCTTCATAGCAGCATTNTCAGCTGGCATACCAAATGAGTCATATCCCATTGGATATAGAACATTAAATCCNGTTAANCGTCNGAANCGAGCCATGCTATCTCCAATGCTNTAATTTCTCACATGACCCATATGCATGTGTCCAGATGGATAAGGAAACATTTCTAGGCAGTAGAATTTCGGTCGACTGCTATCAACATCTGAATGAAAAACTTCTTTATCATTCCAAATTTTTTGCCATCNTAATTCAATATCTTCGGGTTTGTATTCACTCACTACATCACCCCCCTGACATCCTATCGATTGAGACCTAGTTCTTCAAATCGGTGGGNTTTATCTCANCTATCTTGAGGGAAGTCAGTACTTTCTAACAAGAAAATAGCTTCTCTNGTTAATCGATATCTGTATCTTAATCCTACTTTATCTCTTTCAATGAGTCCATATCCTTCCAAGGTTTTGAGATGATGACTAATCANNTGTTGACTACTTTCTAGTCTATCNGANAGTTCTTTTTGACTCAAATTAACAATATCATTNCCTGTAGCATCNAATANGTTCAGAATTCTTCCTTGTAGTGAATTTGGATCAGGAGTAAGGAGAGGGACNGGAAGNTTTTCNNCATCTAGTAATNGGTCTACAGTTGANGGATAATATCTCATCATCCTTCCATCTCTTCTTCTCCATAGNAATTCTTGATCTTCCAANACTTTNAGATGNTGAGCNAGTTGTCCNTTACTCATNTTCAAAGCTCCAAGAAGTGCACGNAAATGAACTCCTGGATTTGCAACTAGATATCCTACAACACGNCCNCGTTGNAATTCTCCNTCGTAATCNCGTCTTCTNACCATCCCAATTAGTGNNANNCCACCATTTAATGCGGCAATACGAATCCATTCNGTATTCAGGATGAAAACTAAACAAAGTGATAGTAATGAAGTAGAAACAAAAACTGCGGTAGCTGGAACGATTAGTTCGACAATATTCTCTGTAGATTCGCTTTCAACTTCTGATGTAACAACAACCTCATTTTCAGGAGTCCATTGATCTATTACTTCATGAACAATAAAACCACTATTCCATTCTGAGCAATGTTCAGGAATATTTGAATTTCCACTAGTGATGCGATATCCACCTTGATCTCCTGTTACTGGATTCAAAGTAATATCGTCAGAACCTACAAGAACAGTTTCTTCCCCTGTGGGTGTAGTAAGTATCCAACATCCTCCAGTGTCTGTTCTAACATGATTCCAGGTTCCTTCTAAGAGCGTATAGATGACTAACTCATCTTGATTTTCTGTTATTACATCTTCATTATTTGATTCAATTGTTTCTTCAGAAGATGCTTCTTCATTATCTAGCATAGCTATATTGTGCGTGAATTCTATTTCTAGTGAAGGATAGGAACGAAGATTGAATTGAATAAAGTGAGTTCCGGCCATACTCTCATCTTTCATTAAAAGTTCAATTGGTACATTTAGAATGTTAATTGAATCGCCTGTTTTCAATGTTGAATATGAATCAAAAATATCACAACCAGTTGTAGATGATGATGTAGCAGCATCGTCATTTCTCATTACATTAGATCTAATCACACAATCGTCTTGCCACATTAGTGTGAAATCGTCATCTCCAGCATTTGTAACTGAAAGATCTACTATTATTCCATTTTCAGTTTCTACGAGAGTATCTATTATGAATTCAATATTATCCGTTGATTGAAGATTTGCTCTGCATTGTTTTGCTGCCAATCCATCTTGAATCTCAAAGGGTAAAAATGATGAAATTACTTGATTTGAAATCTTAATCACGGCAACCATCTGACTTCCATGCCACCCACATCCTTCATCATAGGATGCTGAAATACTAGTTTCATGGAGAGAAATTGTTGAAGATGGCTGTATTTTTATTGTTTCAATTTGTCCTAGACAATCATCATTATTCCATGCATCATCATGAATCAATGCTCCCATTTCATTCACGATATATATCGAAGATGGGCAACTAATGTCATATTCAATAGTTTTAGCAATTGATCCATCATTACGAATAGATATGTCAAAATCCATTTCAGAACCAGTTGGAGCGACTCCATCTCTAAGTGATATTGAGTTAACAATTACAGAAAGACCCGAGGTGTCTTCAAATGTTCCAATCACGTGATTCCAATTTTTATTGGTAGCATCTTCTTCGTATCCCATCATCCAAATTGATGAAGAGAGAATACCGCTTACATCTATTTCAGAAAGAGAATATGAAATCCATCCTAAATGATGACTTTCACCTGCTGGAATAGTAGCACCATTTCCGCATCCTAAGTTAGATCGGGAGGTTGGTTGATTTGTGATTGACCATAGAACATCACATGATTCTAGTCCAGTAATTGTAATATCTTCTAATCCGGAGTTGTATATTTTCGCCCCCATTATCAATACGTCATTCGAGGTACTAGTCTCTGAATTCATAGAAAACGGAGCAAAATCAGCTTCAAAGTATAGATTAGATGGCAGATTCAGTGGATGTTTTAGGTCAATTTCTGTTTCTGAAGGAATGGTATCAATTCCTCCAATTATACGAATAACATAGACCCCCTCAGGAAGAATTTCCTCACCATCAGTCCAATCATAACTTATCTCTCCAACATCTAAAATTTCTTGAGGCGTTAGAGTTTCTCCACGTTTTTGGTTAGGACAAAGACGATGTTCTTCTAGATTGTATACAACTTCACTATTTTGATTAATGATTTGAAAAGTTGTCATACAACTGGGATTAATTTCAATAGACACATCCTCTAAACCCGTATTCTTAATTGAAATTTGAAATGTCGAAGTTGTTCCAGCGAAATAGTATAGTCCATCGTGTGGTTCCAGTCCCTCAATTTGAGTAATTACCTCTTGTTGTGTTTCACCCTGGACACTACCAACCAATGTAAAAATCAAGGTCAGGGCCAAGATAAGGGAATGCTGGCGCTGGCCCATGTGATATCCTTATCATTCGTCATGTATCAACTGATTGGTACAGAGATATTGTATCATAAACGCATATATCCCTCTTCTATCTGAAAAGAACATGCTCAAACCGGGTGAATTCGATCGTTCCGTTGATGAAAGTGGAGTTGAAGTTTGGATTACACAAATGGGCGGATATATGAATATGAATACGGCCTTTATTGATAGAGAAAATGAAATTGTAGCAATAGTAGATCCTTTTGATTCTAGCCGCTGGGTTGAAGCCTTAGAAGAAGAAGACCTCCGTCCAACCCATCTTCTCTATACACATACACATAGAGATCATGCTGCTGGTTTCCCTCAAATGAAACGTTTAATCCCCGATTTAGAAGTTTGGGGCCACGTTGAATGTAACCATCCAGGACTTTTGTCGCATGTAGTCTTTAGAAAGGTAGAATTTACTAATCTATGGACCCATGCTCCTCAAACAGAAGTAGTTTGGAATCAAGGTAATATTTCTCTCACTGTTACTCATTCTCCGGGACATGCACCTGGTCACGTTACCCTTCATGGACATGGAGTGTATCATGCCGGTGATTTGTTATTCACATATGCATGTGGTAGAGATGACTTACCTGGTAGTGATCCATTAGCTTTGTTGCATAGTTTAGCATATGCAAAAGGTCAATTGAAGAAGTTGCCTTTGGATTGGAGGTTAGTTCCAGGTCATAGATATGATTGGATAGATGGAACAACACCTGATTGGGTATCTATTTCAGCCTGTCTTGAGTATAATTATGCTCTTAATTCTCCAAATTTAATTCAATTTGAATGATTAAAGATCTTCTAAAGATGGAATTGAAGCTAGAGCTTCTGCAGCCTCTTTTTCTTGGTGAATTTGCCATTGAGGTTTTTCTACCCAACCCAATTCTTTTGCCTTTTCAAAATCTCCTTGCTGGGCATAATATTCTGCCCATGCAGCTCTTCTATCATCTTCTTCACTAAATGCCTCTTCTTGAGCTTGCAATCTTTTCTGTTCACCAACATATCTTCGCTTAGCAGCTTGTCGTGATATCATTGCCATGAGTATCGCGGCCAGTAAAAGAGCAACAATGCCTACAATACCTAATGTGGCGATTTGAACAAAGTTAGTTCCTTCTTGTTGAGATTCTTCATCAGATACTTCTGTAATCGCACATATGGCTCCAAATTCAAATTCTTCTGGATCAAATGGACATGAATCACTTAGATCTGAAGTTCCATCCCCGTCAGAATCTAGACATCCAAGCCTGTCTTTCCAAGAGGTTCCCGGTTGAGATTTACAATCATCTGCTTCAAATGCATCCTTGGTAGTGTTATCCCCATATCCATCTTTGTCGATATCAATAAATTGAGATGGGATTGTTGGGAATGCATCAGGATTAGTTCCTGATTGATTATCTCCATATCCATCTCCATCTAGATCACTCCATTGAGATGAATCATTAGGAAAAGCATCGCCATATTGTTCTCGATGAAGAACCTGAATTGATGTATTTCCGTGTGTATTATTGACTGTTGCAGTGAAATTTGTAAATCCATAATTATCACCAACTCCATCTAAATCATTATCTTCCCATTGGAGATTATCGTTGGGGAATGAATCAATACTATCTGCAAATCCATCTCCATCAGCATCGGGGCACCCCAGTATTCCATTTTCGGTTGATGTACCAGGGAAGTTTGGACAATCATCCATATTCGGTCCTATCTGATCAGGATATCCATCATTATCGATATCTGTCCAAGCAAAACCGTCCTCTGGAAAAGGGTCTTCAATATCTGCTGTTCCATCATTATCAGAATCAGGACAACCTCGAACATTTGGATCGGTTAAGGTACCATATTCTAGGGGACAAATATCTGCATCTGTTCCATCTAGATTATCACCGTATCCGTCTGAATCTGTATCTCTCCATTGGGTTGGATCGGATGGGTACCAATCTCCATTATCTCCACTAGGCACATCACCATATCCATCACCATCTGAATCAACACATTGAACTCCGTCATTGATGAAAAGATCAGGATTAGTACCATTCATATTTTCTCCGCATCCATCTCCGTCTCTATCTGCCCACTGAGTAGGATCATCTGGGAATGCATCAAACGAATCCGCATACGTATCTCCATCCCTATCTGGACATCCAAAATGTTCCAAATCATCCATTACTTCGGTTGTAGAATTATACACTGATGCCCATAAGCTAGTACCATACTGCCCACATTTATCGGCTTGAAATCCACTAGAGTTGTCTCCATATCCATCACCATCTGCATCCAACCATTGACTCGCTTCGTTCGGAAATGCATCTGCAATTCCAGTTGGTGATGCTGGGAAATCACTAGTAGCATCTGACCATCCATCTCCATCAGAATCAGGACATCCCAAACGATCCCAGATAGAATTTCCAGGAACTCCTAAACATCCATCTGAATTTGATGAAAAAGGTTGATCTCCTACCCAGTCTTCATCATCATCAGACCAATGTTCAGGATCTAGAGGAAAAATGTCTACATCTGCAATTTGAATAGGGGTCATGGTTGTAATCAGTTGACCAGGCCATGAAGAAGGCCGAGTGTTGTATGCAGATCCATGGTTTGGATTGTAGTAATTATCGCCATATCCATCTCCATCAGAATCATTCCATTGAGTAGGATTTTGTGGAAGGTAGTCTACAGCTCCATAGGCAGGAGGATTTCTAGAATCTGCGGTATTATCTGGATATCCATCTCCGTCTTCATCAGCCCATTGATAATAGTCAGTTGGATAATCATCACCTGCATCAGACCAACCATCGCTATCAGTGTCTACACATCCAAACATATCTTGAGTAGATGTTCCTGGAGTATTGATACAGCCATCAGGATCATTTCCACTTGGATTATCTCCATATCCGTCTCCGTCAGTATCGTCCCATTGTGTCCCATCTTCTGGAAATGCATCATCTGGATTTAGAACTCCATCTCCATCGATATCAGGGTCTACAATCCAATGATAAATCCCCTCATCATTTCTGCTATGCGCAGAAATGATATAATTTCCTTCGGGATGCCAATCTATTCCATTTATTGTTCCACAATTGTTGTTGTTTCCACTATTGCAACTACCTGGTCGGGGAGCAGTCAATGTGTCTAATTTTGTACCTGTACGTGCATCAAAAATATTGATTGAAGCACCATCTGCCTGATAGTAAGAATGGCTGAATGCTATTTGAGAAGAATCAGGAGACCATGCTGTATCAAGGCAAGATGTAGAAGTTGTATAAGAAAAGATTTGAGATCCATTGAGAGCATGGTATACACGTGCTCTTGCATTACTTCCCCCCCACCCTTCGCAGATAGATACCATATTTCCGTCGGGAGACCAAGATACTGCATTCATGTAACTAAAATTCGGAGTAACTGTACGGAATAAGGTCTGATTATTTGCATAATAAATGTAGAAATTATCGTATCCTCCAATCAATAGAAATTCGCCATCTGGGCTGAAATCTACAGAGTAAAAGTAGTCAGATGATCCAGGACTAAAATCTGCAATCTCGGCTCCTGTAGTTGAGTTGAAAATTTGTACTTGTCCATTTCCATTATTTCCATCTTGATAACCAACGGCAACAATCATTGATCCATCAGGAGAAAACTCAATTTCTCCTGCATCTTCTCCGTCAGTATTTACTGTGAAATCCAGAGTCCCGTTGTAAGTATAGTATACTCTAATTTGTTCGCCTGTAGTATGGATTGCAAATCGTTCCCCATCAGGTGACCAAGCAATATCTGCAGTTAATACGTCATTACTCAAAGAAACAGTTCTAATCGTGTTTCTAGTAGATGTATCCATTACTCTAACAATTGTACTATCTTGACTACCCCATCCCCCTGGGTCGTTCATAGCTTGAAGATAGTATGTTCCATTTCTTGGCATAAATAGTACTACAGCCATGTCTTCGCTAGATGGAACAAATGCATCCTGCAAATATCCGCCGTTACTCATCACTACGGGATCATTCAAATCACTGGTTCCATCACCGTCATGATCTGGACACCCTTGTCTATCGATAGTACTATTTCCAAATGAATTTGGACAATCATCTAAACCGTCTACAATTCCATCTCCATCTACATCGGTTTGACCTGAAGCAGATGCTAATGGGACGAAAAGACATGAGATCATCAACAAGACCCCGAGGATAGCAGCAGACTGGTGTCCTAACCGTGCCATGATGTCGGGGGGGTTTCCAAGAATAAACGATTGTGGTCATTTTGCATCATTATTTCACTTAATTTAACAGCAGTTTTCCGAACCTTTCAATTTAAGCGACCTTTTACTGGAACTATGGAGGTCGAGCCGGATAGAGTGAATGTCCCGGTCGAAGATAGAATATTGCTCCACCTAATGGAGAATGATGATCAAGCAGATCGTCATACTGTAAATGCTTCAGTCACCCGTAATGGTATTGCTGATGCGTGTGCATTACATCCTCCAAATGTTAGCCGATCCATGAGAAATTTAGATCGTCGTGAATTGGTTACAGTTTTGACAAGAAATGTCCATGACGATACCAGAAGGCAAAGAACTTGGCAATTGACCGAAGATGGACGCTCTGTAGCAAAACAAAGAGTAGAAAAATTATCTTCTATTCGAGTATCTATTCGAGATCAAGAAGGAACAATGTTGACTGTTAGAGCAGATCAAGCAGCAGAGAGAATAGATGCTCAGATGACTCTTCTTCAGGTCTTAATGCATGCTCAACACGAAGGAGTACTACACTACGGAGATATTCGTTTTGGTTCTGTTAGACCATCTTCAACCAATCCGTCTTCAATTACTCTTCTCAAAGGAGCTCATTCAACGTACCACGTACGGCCCCCAAGTATTCGTAGAATTCATGGCAGGGAAACCGAATTAGAATCATTGGATAAATGGTTTGATGGGAAGGCAGCAGGAATGCTTATTCATGGGATTGCAGGTACTGGAAAGACCACTCTAATTTCTCATTGGACTCAATCTTTGCTTGATAGGATGCCTAGTTTGAGATTAATGTTCTACCCATGCCATCCTTGGGATTCGCCTTTAGGATTATCAATTAGCCTTCTACATAGATTAGGGGTCGAATCTAGAACAGAAGGTCGCTGGGATCCTCATGATCTTCTTGAAACACTACCTAAATCACCTGGGGCAGCATTCGATATCGACTTATTTCGTCGCCGTTTAATTGAATACTTGACAGATCCAATGGCTCTTCGAGAACGTATTTTTACTGATCATGAATCAACTTCAGAAGTCCCACCATATATTTTGTTAGTCATCGATGATGCTCATCATTTAGCAGAATCAGGTCAACATTTGTTTGGAGCATTACTACAAGTTGCAGAAGTTACTCCATTACGTTTACTCTTTGTATCTCGTACTAGCATGTCATTTTACGATCGAAGAGATGTTTTAACCAGAGGCAAGATGGAAGAACTCCAAGTTTCAGGTCTCAGTGTAGAAGTAGTTAGAGACTGGTTGAATAGAATAAATGCTCCTAAAGGAATGGATGCAAACTCTATTCATCGATTAACTGGAGGACATCCATTAGCTTTAGAATTGCTAGAAATTTATGGAAAAGTAGTTCATGAAGATTGGCTTAGATTTTTAGATGAAGAAATCTTAGATGTCTTACCTAAAGAAGAACGAATAATCCTCGATATTTTGGCAAGTGTTGAGCGTCCAATTTCTTGGGAGGAATTAGGTAAAGCGGCGGGAGTAGAATCTCGCCCGCCTTCAGCATTAATTGAGTCAGGCCTGATTGTTGAATTAGAGGACGGCATGTGGTTACATGACGCTATGAGAGAGAGATTAAAGCGAGATATTGGCGCTATGAACCTAGCTTCAGATCGAATTAATGGATAACTAACTCATGTGTCTGTTTAGCCAAGCATCCATTGCTGGTTTAGGAAGCGCACCTGTTTGATTAGCTACTGGTTCTCCATTGTGGAATAGGAGAAGAAATGGAATACCTCTGACGCCGTATTTACCTGGTGTCAATGAGTTAACATCAGTATTTACTTTGGCAATAGTAATCTCCCTTTCATCAGCAATTTGGCTAAGCACGGGGGCGATTGCTCTACATGGACCGCACCACGGTGCCCAGAAATCTACTAATACCCATTCTGCACTCTTAGTCACTACGTCAAAATCCGAATCTCCGGCATCTACAATCTGTCCCATCGTATCACTCGCATCGTTGGTATTTCTTACATGCCTATCAATATATGGCCGTCACCATAATTTTACTCCGCGTAAGGGAAATGAACCTAGTCATCCTCCGAGGCATGTAAATATGAGAATCACACCAAGTATTCTTACAGCCGATTTCACTCGTTTAGGAGACACACTCGACTCTGCAATTAATTCAGGAATTGATTGGATCCATCTGGATGTCATGGATGGAAATTGGGTAGTCAACAGAACGATTACATTTGGCCCAGCTTTAATTCGAAGCATCCGTGAAAAAGTTGGGCCAGCAGTTTTTCTTGATTGTCATCTAATGGTAACCAATGCAGAAGAAACTTGGAAACAATATGTCGATGCAGGAGTTGATTTAGTCATTGCTCATATCGAAGCAATCGAAGATCCAAGTNCTTTAATTTCCAATCTTCATTCCGCAGGAGTTCAGGCTGGACTCGTATTAAATCCAGATACCGATGCATCAACAATTCTTCCGTATTTATCAAGTCTTGATCTAGTATTAGTTATGTCTGTTGTTCCTGGAAAGGGGGGCCAATCCTTTATGCCTGAAGTGGAGGAAAAGGTTAGAACATTCCGTTTAGCCATTGATGAGCAAAAAAAGAAAGGTGGGAGAAATACTATTCTGATGATTGACGGGGGGATTAAGTCACATAATGCCAAATTAGTTTCAGACTGGGGAATTGATATTGCTGTTGTTGGGAGTGGCTTAATTAATTCAGAAGCGACAATATCAGAAAATTTAGATGAAATAATTTCCTCAATTAACGATTGAATTTCTACAATGTAGTTTAGAAAATTACGAGCATTGAAATTGGACCACATACACGATAAACCATGGTGTCCACTGACTGGGTGACTTCACAGATTTTAGAAGTGGTTCCAGATGCAGAAGTAGAAGTAGTCGATCTTAATGGGACTGGTGACCATTTTCATGTTCGTGTGATTTCTGTTTCTTTTGATGGAATGAGACCATTACAACGTCAGAAACCGATATTGAATCTTTTCAAACCTCATATCTCCTCTGGTGATGTTCATGCTTTAGATCTAAAATGTATGACTCCAGAACAAGCCGCTCAAGCAGGAGATACTACATTTCATCCTCATGGAGACGAAAGTCCCTTTTTCGGAGTGCATATCCGAAGACCAGAAAAGGAGTGAAAGTATGACAGAATTTAATTGGACACCAGATGAATTACAGGCAATAATCGACGAACATATTCTTGTTTTGTTTATGAAAGGCACACCAGAGGCTCCTCAATGTGGCTTCTCTAATCGTGCTGCTCAAGTCTTGAATCAACTTTCTCACCCTTATGCATCTGTAAATGTGTTAAGTGATAGGATTGCAATTCCGTCTGTATGTCAGTGGTCCGATTTCCCAACTATGCCTCAAGTATTCGTGGGAGGAGAATTGATTGGTGGTTCCGATATTGCTCTTGAGATGTTACAAAGTGGTGAATTGAAATCTATGTTAGTTGAGGCACGCGAAGCACGAGGAATGCCAAGTGAGTGGACTCCAGAGTCCTAATTGGCGATAATATGCCATCGATTCTTTGGATTACTCATCGCGATATTTCTTCTGATCTTACACAGACATCAAGATTAGGAATAGCAAATGAATTGGAAAAAAGAGGACATTCAATAATTTGGATGTCTCCTACTGAATCGATAGGACATTTTGTTTTTCGTTCTAAACGATTAGGATTTGGCCACAGTTCGTTTACTAGAAGTATTCGTAAGTCGATAATTAAAATCAAATCTCCTGATATTGCTATTGTTGAATGGACTGCAATTGAAGGAGCTTATCATGAACTTAATCAGCGTTCAATTCCTTGGATAATTATGGATAGAAGNCCTCCAACAAGTCGTAGNATCGCTGGAATGATTCAACAACGTCAATATCAGAAAGCTTGGAAGATAGCCAGAAAATTTTCAATCGGTGCAGCAATAAAATCGAAATTTCATATTAATTCTACAAATGATATTCCTTATGTTATTGTCCCNGGAGGTGTTGATTGTTCTTCATTTGATTTAGTTCGAAGGATTAGAGATATACCGAATTTGATGTATCTTGGTTCAATTTCTAAAGTCAGAGAATTAGAAAGATTAGTTCATATGGGACTTGAAGTCAGATTTGTAGGTTCTGGGGATGCAGTGGATAGATTAAGATCTCTTGGGGCTCAAATTGACGGCCCTTGTTCTAGTAAAGAGGTCCCTTTGATGCTATCAGAAGCAGATATTGGATTACTTCACTTACCAAATAGGCAGGAATGGAGAGGAGCATCCCCACTGAAGGTTAGTGAATATGCAGCAGCGGGAATGTGTGTAATTTGTTCTGATGTATCTGGTTTATCTGAGTTTAGAGATGAGGAATGGCTTACTTTGGTTCCTCTTGGTGATGATTCTAGCTTCTTTTCAGCAACTNATGATTTGATTCAATCTGGGATGGATGAAATCAGAAGGAAAGGTAAGTTAGCCAAGAAATGGGCAAATAAAAATAGAGACTGGTCAGTATGTGTAAATGATCTTGAAAAATTTATTATTGATTCCTTGAGTTGATTTCAAGAATTTCATTGTAAATTGCCTCCCACCTTTTTTTATCGNTTTCAGGATCTAATTCCTTTACATCATTACTAGAGTTTTTTGACATGATTTTCCAATTCTCAATATCACTGATCTGTTTTTTTATTTCTTGTTTCCAAGTCTGAATATTTCTTTCACTAACCACAACACCTCCTTGATTAATGAAAGATGAACAAGCGTTTGAAACAATAGCTGGAAGTCCAGATGCGAGTGCATCAATTAGCGAAAGTGGCATTCCTTCATGTTTAGAAGGCATTAACAAAAATCCCGCCCTATTCATTAGTTTATTTAATTCAGAGTCTTCAATCCATCCTTCAGCAATTATTCCATTTTTATTCCTTAATTTCGGAGGCAAATCTTCTTCATTTGTTCCAACTAAATGGAGATAGATATCATGCCCTTCATCTCTTAGTTGTTGAACTGCATTAATTGCCAAAGAATGCCCCTTGACAGGACTGGGACGTCCTACCAATAGTAACATCTTGATATCTCGATGTTTGGTAGAAATCGGAATCAATCCTCGTCGATATGGATTAGGAACAAGTCTTACTTCTTTTTGCACCATTTGTTCTAACCATTCTTTCCAATATTCGGACAATGTAACCGGATATACACGATCTAGATTTAGTATCCGTGAGATATCTCTGCCTATCCATCCTTTTCCAAACTCTTCAAATGCTCCAGAGTGTAGATGAACTATGGTTGGAATTTTTTGCTTACTTGCTTTTTGAATAATTTTTCTTTTTCTATACCATGAAAATCGAGTAGCTGTATGAACATGAATTAAGTCCGGTTTTTCTTTTATTTTTCGAAAGAATTCTCTTTTTGCATGATGCCATGCTGTAATAATTGACCTAATTCCACCATCAGCGTGGCTCACGACAACATCCGAATCCCAATTAGTGGGTGGATTATTGTGTAGGCGTTGAATTGTTCGCCCCATTCCTCCTTTGGTCTGCGCTGGACCAACATGTAAAACGGTCTTTCTCACNCTCACCGCAGACGGTGGCCAATCAAAGGTATTGGGGAAATTGCTACTTCGGCACTTAGAACAACATGGGGAATCAAAACCTCTAGCCATAACCAAGAGCAATGCTAGACATTCTAGCCTTAATTCAGATCTCCTTTGGATTCATAGGAGTAATACCATTTCTATTTTATTGGATTAAGATGAAGAATCTGTCTCAACAACCGATTACAATACCTCCAGAACCAGAGGTTTGGCCATCATTAACGATTATACTTCCTGTAAGGAATGAGGAAATAGTATTGAAGAAAAAATTAGAAAATTTGGAAGCTCAAGAATATCCTATTGATAAAATTGAATTAATTGTGATAGATTCAAATTCTTCTGATTCAACTTTAGACATTCTTGAGGAATGGGATTCATCTCGAAAATCAAAATTTACATTATCTACTATTATTATGGATAAACACCTAGGAAAATCCGCTGCTATAAATCGAATTTTAGAAGAAAATTTTGAATCTGATGCCATGGTAATTACCGATGCTGATGCGTTATTAGNTCCCAATTCTTTGAAACGAGTTGGAAGATGGCTNTCTGAAGAAAGNATAGGTGCTGTTTGCGGCTCTCAACAAATAATTGAAACAGAATCAACAGAACATTCTCTTAATGAAAAATCNTATAGGTCTTTTTATCATGATTTACGAATTGGAGAAAGTTCTCAATCATCTACTCCAATATTTGAAGGATCTTTAGCAGCATATCGAAATTGCTTGCTTCAAGGGAAACAAATAGATTCAACATATAACGCCGATGACTCTCAACTTGCAATCCTCATTCATAGAGCAGGAGGCCGTTCAATAATGGATCAAGAACTACAATTTTTTGAATCATTACCCAGTTCAACAAAAAGTGCAAAAAAGAGAAGAATACGTAGAGCAAGTGGACTTGTTCATCTNTTTACTCGAAATAGAAGTAAAGATTTCGATTCCAAATTTTCAAATATATTTAGAAATGAGGCTTGGGCTCATCTTTACATGCCTTTTTTTGTATTTTTTTCTGTAGTATCAATGCTTTGTCATATTTTTTATTCAACTTATTTGTTGATATTTGAAGTCAATTTCAACAATTATCATATTCTTTTACTATTAATCGACTCAGTATTTTTCTTGAGTTTATTATTGGCGAATCAAATACAATTAGGGCGTATTTTGAGATCTTTCTTGAATGCCCAATATACCTTATTGTTAGCAAATACCCAGATGTATTTTGGTAAAGATTACAGATATTGGAATCAAGATAAAGAATCAAGAATTTCGATAATTCGAGATTTAGAATAGGAAATGGTTTGGTTCCTGGAAAGGGCCGAAATGGACCGATTCCAGAAACCAAGAACTATTTTGTTGCCTCAATGGCTATGTAATACGATTGCTAAACTTAAGCGACAGTAACGGAGTTAGTACCAGATAGTACCTGTCCGTTGTACTGGATTGTGATAGTCAAGTCGCAGGATGCAGTGCATAGGTCTGCTCCGTTTTCCTTGATGTATACAATCTCGTCTGATTCCCACTGGGTATCAGAATCGCCGGTCTGCTGGATTAAGCAGTCAGCGCCGTCAGCGTTGGTTGCGATCTCGCAAGTGAAAACTTCGTCACCCTTCTCTAGCTTGAAGCTAAGGAAAGCCCAGTTTAGGTTCTCATCTGCGTAGGTCCACGACATCCTGATCATGGTGTCGTCGGTATTACCTGATAGGAACGCCGATGCATCTTCTGCACCGAAGTTGTTCAGGCTACCTGCTTCTGGTTGGTCGCTCGACAGACTGCTCAATGAAAACCAACTTGGGGCGTTAGCATTTACTGCCATCTCGGTAGGTTGAATATTTGGCCGCCATGAGAGATAACATTGACAATTATTACTTTCATTATATTCATACAGGATATTCTCTTCACCGTTTTCGATGATTACTGACGATATTTTTCCGAGATACAAATAATCATTATTTAATATA
>PADI01000041.1 GCA_002702985.1 Methanobacteriota archaeon | reverse complement strand
TTAGACGGGAGTAAAAGACCTCGTAATTCACATTCTTTTCGAATCCATAGCCCCTACCATCCATCCATGTAAGGTGAGTATTTCCTTGACTATCCACTGCAATAGATGGGTGGAAACTAAACGCATCATCTAATGTAATTCTTGTATCGTTAACTACAACCAAATGACCGTAACCATTTGAATCCATTTCTGGTCCTATGTCTTCAGTATATGCGTTTCCGGATGTACTGGTTGCGGATGTGCCTCTTGTCCATCCCGGAGAAGGGTTATCGAGTAAGGCATGAGGGGCCAGTACTGTCATGAAAATTTCACGTGAGTTGTTGGTGGCCAAATACACCATAGCTTCAACAAGTAATTGCATCTGTTGTGAGCCGCCTCCAGAAGCTGGGAAATTGTAAACTTCTCCTCCTGCATCTGTATTACGAATTGTAGAGCCAGGACATATCCTAGGGTTTGTATTCACTACACCATTTGGACAGTTTGCCAAATCAGACATGTGAGACTGGATTTGTGTCCCTCCTCCCCATGTGCTGCCTGCCATTGGAACTGGAACTATGCCCGCTCGGACACAAGCATCGTGAGCCTCGTTGATAGACGCGGTGTCATCAGCTTGCTGAGCAGGATCTCCATTTCGAGGGCCTTCGTCAGAAATTGGAATTACAATCTTTGTTGCATTAGGATTCCATTTGTGATCAGCAGATGTAGGTGGGTTTCCTGGAACGTTTCCAGATGCATCTTTCCATGAAAGGCATGCCCATGTAGATGATGGGCCCCAATCTTCACCAGAACTTCCAGTCACTGCGCCACCATTGAATATGAAATTCTGAAGTTTTCTAATTCCTCCACTATCATCTCCAGGGAATTGGCCAAGATGGGTGTTTCGAGGTCCTTGAGAACCGCTACCACCTGTTTGATATGCTGTAGAACAGGTATTACTCTGTCCTGCAGATGGGATCCCGTATCCTAGAATTGCATAGATTGTCTCGTATACTGTGATATTGGCATCTTCTAACATCGGCTTAATTCCTCGGAAATATCCTCCACTGCTGAAACTACCACCATAGAATACAGTACATACGTCTGCCCACTCAGAATACATCGATCCAGAGGTGTCGATTGGTACAACCATCTCTACCTTTCCTCCTCTTGTATCGTCCCAAACAATCTGAACATAATCATCAGCGTCAACAGCAATGTCTGGGTGTCCTTTATGCCCAATTACTGGTGTAATCATTGAGTCGTCAATTGCTGTAATGCCTGCAGTTCCATCAAATTCAATCATAGAATAGTAGATTTGTGGTTGGAAATAGAACTTTTCCAAAGGATCGAATGAATCTTCCCAAACGATATGTGCATTGTCCATTGAATCAACAGCTATTGCTGGCCAATCTCTATCTTGTTGACGTTGACTCACAATCATATCATTAACAACTGAGATTACACTTTCATCAGCTGCACTACCATCTTGTGGGTGCAAAGAGGGGTCTAGAACTGTATATTTGATTGCATGTTGACTTGATTTATCAGTCCAAGTAACGTGAACTCTGTCTTGACTATCAATTGCAATATCGGGATGCCAAGCGCGGTGGATTCCTGGGTTTGAAATCTGTGTGGCATCGATTAATGGGTCTGCTTGACCGTCTCCATCAGTGTCTGCTCTAGGATCGAGCATTGTGTAAAACAAATGTTGTGTATTTCTACTCCAAACAAAGTGAATGTTGCCTTCACTATCTGCTGCCATAGACACCATTCTTTCATTCATTGGGCCTCCATCTACAACACGAACTGCGTCTGTAATTACCACCTCTGCAGCTTCTACCTCATCAGAGGGTACAATCAATGTCGTACTCAAAACCATCAGGATTGTGAGCATTAGGCTATTGGTCTTCATTCTGTAAGTCATGGTATACACCTACGGTTCAACAAGCATACAACCGCATTGACACATACTTAAGCGAAACCTCTAGAGGTCACGTTTCAAGTCATACCCATTCATCTACATCAAAGGAAGAACCAAATGACATTTCATCTTTAATTTCAACTTCTGGTGCTTGTTCTGAATTTGGACCTGGTTGTTTGTTCTCCCAATCATCTACAGGGCCGGGCTTTCCTTCTCCAACTCCATAATTAAATCTAATTTCATGGATTATTGCTAGTTTACTAAGCCAGATTGTTCTTAATGAATCCATGAATAAATGTTGATTAAGACCATCGAACCAAATTGGTCGAGAAATATTGAATGCTTGGAGAGGCCCACTATTCTCTGATTTACGCCCTATGTGTAAGGTCCAATCAAATCCCCCCTTAATTAGTCCAAGTCTTGCTTCATGTAACCATTCTTCCCATGCAACTGGATCAGATTCAGAATGGGACTTCATTTCTTCTTGTTGACCAGTGTCAACTCTGGTTACAGAGCCTACGATAACTAGTGACCTTTTTTTAGGAATTACAACATTAAATAAATGCCCATTCCTAGTTGGTGGATATCTTACGTGTAAATGCATTTCAGCACGACTGTCTGACAATGTTTTGAATTCTAGGCCTTCTTCACTAAGCCATTGTTCAATGGATTTGATGGCGTCTCTAGTCTCCATGTGTTAGCGGTTGAGGGCAACCTATTTCAGGAGTACGAGAATTGAGGATATATCTTCTAATATGGATTTAGCCGATTTCGAATTTCTCAATTGTCTACGATTGAATAAGTCTACAACATCACATACTGCATCATATCCGAGTAAAAATAGAATGTTTGCCAGATGCATAAGAGGCATTAGAAGTAAAGCAATTACAGGAGTTAAAATGAATACATAATCAGGGAAATAACATGTGGATAACCATATTCCTATTGGGATTGTGAAAAATGGCCAGATGACCAAAGGAGAGAAGGTTACTGCCATCATGTGGAATGTACTTCTAGCATCTAATCCTTCATCAGAGTTATTTCCTAACCACCAAGCAAGAATGGCTTGAGGTAATGTCATAATACTTAGTGGCAGCATAGAAATCATCATTAAAAAACCAAGAATTCCTTTGATTGGGGTAGCGATATTTCCTTTTTTAATTCCGAAACAATCAATTGAACGAGGATCTAAGTTTTTCAATCGAATTTCTTTCTCTATCCTGGCAGCAGGGTCCATAATTTCACTGGGTAAATCTCCTGATCGAATTCTGTCCCTAACGGAGCGTATGCCATGAACTTCATCTTTCCACTTCTTGTGTGGTTGATTTAGACTTGATTTCTCAATGTGAGATATGACAGACCAAGAATGGAATTCTTCCCAATTATCGGCATCTGGAGTCATTATATCTAATGTATTTTTAATGCGATTTCTGAGTTCATTTACATTATCTCTCGATGGTTCTGCCCACTTTCCATCCATTAGTGAAGAGACTACTGATTCATCGACTAAATCAGAAATTTGAATTTCATCTCCATATTCAACATAACAATCTGTTCTAAATTCCCAAGCAGTACGAAAATGTAAACCAACAGGCCTGATAGATGGTAATTTATTTCCTGAAGATTGTGCTGCTGCTGCTGCATTTAATGCAATTCTCATTGGCCCTGAACGAAGGGGCATCATCCTAGGTTCAACTTGGCTAGTACCTTCAGGCATGATTACGCAGCCATTACCACCAGCAATTGTATGTGCCACAGTAAGTAAACTACGTTCATTGATATGTTTAGCAAATTCAGCATCAGTTGTGCCCTCGTCTATTTCTCTTTGGCGTAAAACTGGTTGAGAACCGATTGCTCGTGCCCAACGACCTAGAATGGGGCGGGTCATTAGATCGTGGCGCCCAACCATAATGTAGCGCTTCTTTGAAGATTGAACTATTGCCATTGGATCAATTAAACCAGCTGTGTGCCATGCCAAAGCAACTAACCCTCTGTCTTCTTCTACAGTTTCGTATCCAGATTGTTCTCTTGTCCTGAATTGTGTATACCAAGATAAGCGAAGCATAGATCGAAGTATCTTCCAAGCAAATTGTGAACCAGGATGTATGCCATCATGTCTCCATCTAATTTTGTTCAATAAGGCATTCCGTTTCAATCGTTTAGATGATGCTGAAGATTCAACATCTGGATCATATGGAGCAGATGTCCTTTCTACATCTTGACCAGAAGGAGATTGCATTATTTCTCACCGTTCAATGTAATTGTAGTTTCTGAGAGAGGGCTGCAAGTGCTTCAAAATCTGGTTCAGATTGGGAGGGGGTCATTCGCCACATCGGATGAGAACTATTTCTATCAGTCCTAGGAATTACATGGAAATGGACATGTGGTACTTCTTGCCCTGCCAATGGCCCATCATTCAAATTGACGCTGAAATCTGTTGTATTAAACTCAATTGAAAGACGACGTTGTACTTCTACAACACCATCCATCAAGTCCCTCAGACTTTCTCTTGACAATTCAGCAATTCGTCGTGCTTCTTCTTTAGGTACTACTAATGTATGGCCAGGTCTTAGTGGGTTAATATCAAGGAAAGCGTACCATGTACTGCCTTGAGCGACCGCAGATGAAGGGATGTCGCCACGAATAATTTTCGTGAAGAGGGTTGGCTCAGTCATCAACCTCCGATAGAGGTTATGCGAATGAATGCGACGGATGGGATAGGTTTGATTCAGAGAAGTGTTTAGGCTAATCAATGTCGTTGCCTCGTCAAGCCATGCAACAGATGGGTTTTGCCATATGTTGCCTTCTTTGTGATGCTCCAGATGTTGAGGGAAGTAAAAGGTGTAAAGGTTGTATTGCAACCCATAAACAGGTGCGAGATAGGATTTCAGGAGATGTTTCGACACCAATAGAACAACTTGCAAAGGATTTGATGGCATTCACAACTGAACCACATAGATATGATCACGATCCAATTCATGGACCATTTCTGAAAGAGGCGAGTAGATTAATGGCAGCTCATCGAGGGCAAAGGCCTCCTCCTACTGAGCAAGAAATTACACAAGCATTTGAGATTGCCAAGAAAACTAGTAGAAGAAACATAATCAGAGAAGTTGGTAATACTGTTTCAGAAGAAGGAGATGTTAATTCGGCAATAAAATTAGTGGACTCGTTTCCTACTCGAAATGATATGCCGGGAGCACGAACTATTCCTTCGAAAGTAATTCCAGAAACCGATCGTTCTGATAGGCCCGGCGAAGATAGAGAGTTTATGGATCGATTCAAAGCAGAAGAAGAAATTCGTAAAACTGGAAAAGAATTGTCTGAACCAAATGTTGAGAAAATTATTGGAGAGAGGAAAGCAAAAAGAAGAGAATTGGACAATTTGCTTAGTGGTGTTGACGACCTAATTAATGATGAAAATGAATAGGTGCTGAGTAAAACATGAGTATTCGTGCACAAATTTTGTCAATTTTAATTCGTCCGAATAAATTCGTTTATCGGTTTATACGGCCATCTGCTAAATTTATTCGATTCTTTGTACATCCTCCTTCTTGGTTGGGTGGACATTTACTTCGATCATTCGGAACAAAACATCAGAAGACAGAATTTGGTGGTGTTCCTGGTGTCACTTTTACGCCTAAAAAAATCCATAATGAAAATTCTTTGATTGTTTATTTTCATGGCGGAGGTTATTCTTTTGGATCTTCACTAACTACTCATAGAATCGGTCTATCTAATCTAGCTAAAATAACTGGTAGAGTATGTCATTCCATAGACTATCGATTAGCACCAGAGCACCAATATCCTGCTGCATTAGATGATGCAGTAGCAGCTTGGAAAAATATTGTAGAACAAAATTCAAAATCTGAAATTATATTGATGGGAGATTCCGCTGGAGGGGGTCTTAGTCTAGCACTATTGTTGTATCTTCGAGATAATAATGAGAAACTTCCAAATGGATTTGTGTTGTTTTCTCCATGGACTAATTTGACATGTAATACAGATACGTACTATTCCAGAAAAAAAGCAGATCCAATGTTCACTAAGCAAATGCCCAAAGATGCTGCTGAACGTTATGTTCCAGAATCTATCGATAAATCAAATCCATATGTTTCTCCATTTTACGGAGACTTTACTGGACTTCCCAGAGGTCTGATCATTGCTGGAGAGAACGAAATATTGCTTGACGATAGTCGAATTGTTGGTGAAAACGCAAAGAAAGATGGGGTTGAAATCGAGGTTCAAATTTGGCCAAAGATTTTCCATGATTGGTGGTTATTCGGGCCCCTGCTACCTGAATCCAAAAAATGTCTTCTCGGAGTTCAAAAATGGATAAACGGTTTTGATGTCTGATACTAGTAGAAATCGGCTAAACAATCCCATTGAAATTTGTCACAAACCATGCATACATTAGTAACCAAAACAATGGAACTAGGAATGAAATAATATAAAAAATTACAACAAATGTAGTTAGAGAGCCATTTTCTCTTCTCTGCCGAGTTATCTGGAGAAGATAAACGGCATAAATTGGTAATAGTAGCACAAGAAATGCACCACTGTAGAGAAACAGACCAAATCCATCGGTGGAAAGAGATAGTAAAAAAAGGACAAGTGGAACATATCCTAAAGCAATACTGGGTATCAGCAAAGAACCTTTCATAGGACTTTGACTATCATTTTCACCAACCATAGTCGTCTCGTTAGATTGATCCATATGAGCATATGTGCAAGAGAGTTAATTGAAATTTGGAAAATTCTAATGTCCAATGATGTCGAAGTTCCCTATGAATATAGCAGTGATCAACAAGAGGCAAGATATAACCAATCCAAAACCGATTAAGGTGATAAAGGTGAAAATATTTTCTTTGAATGGCACTTCACCAATTTTTAATCTGTGAGCTTTGTGCCGTCGAAGGTGATTATATTCAACAATTAGTCCAACTGTGAATATTATCAAAGAAAGTATCCATGCTGAAAAAAAGTAATTTAAGTCGCCTGATGCATTTCCGATGTTGAATATTACTAGTGAGATGAAAGTACAGATGATACCATAGTAGAATTTTCTTGGAGGGGGTACTTGTGGAATCGTTGTATTCTTTTCATCAACAGAAACTGTCTCTATTGATTGAGGCATATAGATAAGTTCAGCACCTAGTTAATTGAGGTTTTTTTTACATAATCAACAGCATTACGGAAGAGGGCAAGTCCTTCACCTTCGCCATGTTCAGTAGGTTTCAATTCTCTAGTCCATGTTGCTCCCAACCAAGTAGAATGATTTGCTTCAGGATGAGGCATCAAACCAAACACTCGACCAGTTGGGTCGCAAACTCCTGCAATATTCCTCATACTAGCATTTGGGGAAAGTGGATATTTCAACAATTCATTAGAAGAAGATGGATAGGGATCATTTGGGTCAACATACTTGACAACAATTTGACCATTTGTAGCCCAATGATCCAATAGGTTGGGATCGGTTGTAACGAATTTGCCCTCACCGTGCCTAACAGGAACACGGATTCGTTCAATTCCTTTTGTCCAAACACAATGAGAATTGGTATCAAATTCTAAAGTAACCCACCTATCTTCATAATGGCCCGAATCGTTCAAAGCGAGTGATGCGGTTTGAGTTAGACTAATTTCATCATCACCTGGTAAAAGTCCCATTTTTACCAATACTTGGAATCCATTACAGATTCCAATAGCTAATCCACCGTTTTGAATGAACTCTCGAACTTGTTCTCTCATACCAAAACGAAGGCGATTACCCATTAGTCGACCACTTCCTAGGTGATCGCCAAATGAAAAACCCCCTGGTACAGCCATGATATGAAAATCACTCAATTTTTTCTCACCGTTTACAAATCTGTTAACATGAATTCTTTCAGATTCAGCGCCCACCATCTCAAAAACCGCAGCTGTTTCACGATCACAATTAATTCCAAAGCCGGTCAAAATCACAACTTTAACTGTCATCTGGGGCACCTCCATCTAAAGTTCCCTTCCAAGCAGTACGCAACTCATCAATAGATGCTGATAAAATTGAGAGTGATTTATCCTTAATAATCAATTTATCACTATCATTTACTATACCAATTCGGGTGTATGATACATCCGTGAACAAAGATTCGACTTTTTCTGTATTATCTGGAGAAACGCTGATCATAATTCTGCCCAAGCTTTCACCAAATAATGCGCCCCATTTGTCAAGTTCATCATCAAATCCCCTAAGAGCAGATATCTCAATATCTGCTCCTGAATCAATTCCAATACAAGATTCTGCGATTGCAACAGCAAGTCCTCCATCAGAACAATCGTGGGCACTAGCAACTAAACCTGAGTGAATGGCTTTTGTCAAGACCCTATATGTTGCAAGATTTCGTTCTGGTTCAATAGATGGTACTATTCCACCAATGCCACTTTTTCCTCCAGATTCTTCACGGAACATATAGGATATTTCACTAGCTCCTAATTCCTGACGAGATTCTCCAATCAAATATATGACATCATTTTTATTTTTAAAATCTGAAGAAACAGCAAAACGAACATCTGGATGGTCTCCCAATAAACTGAACAACAACGTAGGAGGGACACTGATTTTTTCTCCATCTAATGTGGCATCGTTTTTCATTGAATCTTTTCCAGATATACATGGTAAAGAATACGCACGACATACGTCTTCAATAGCTCTGTTTGCTCGAACCAATTGTGCTAATTTGAAACGCCCGTCTGGAGTCTTTTCACTTTCCACAGGATCTGGCCAACAGAAATTATCTAATCCAGCAATTCGATCTAAATCTACGCCAACGCAGACTGCATTTCTCAATGCTTCATCAACACTTGCAGCTGCCATAGCATAAGCATCAATATCTGAATATCTAGGTACAATTCCACAAGAAATCACTGCTCCGCGTGTTTCACCAAGAATTGGGGCGATTACTGCTGCATCTCCAGGTGCATCATGATTAATTCCACCAAATGGTTTAATCACAGACTGGGCTATAACTTCGTGATCATATGATCTAACCCACCATTCTTTACTAGCAATATTTGGTCTCGCCATCAGCCTACAAAGAATGCTTCCCATTTCCTTAGCATCCGATTCTTCATCGTTAGGGAAAATTATAGGTTGATGATTTGGTGGGATCCATTCTGATTCTAATTGCAATTGAGGGCATCCATCATGTAGAAAATCAATTGGTAAATCTGCCACTACATGTTCTCCATTTCGAACTAAAAAGGTGCCAGAATCTGTAAATGTTCCAACAGCAGTTGCTTCAACTTCGTGTAATTTAGCTAGTGCCTCAAACGCATCTGCGTTTTGTTCCGTAACTCCGACTGTCATCCTTTCTTGTGATTCAGAAACCAAAATTTCCCAAGGGCTCAATCCTGCTTGTTTTAGTGGCACTGCTGACAAATCTAAATCTGCTCCTCCAGTTAATTCAGCCATCTCTCCAACACTAGAAGATAGTCCNCCNGCACCATTGTCAGTNATNACTTGNATATATCCTAAATCTCTAGCTTCCAACAACATATCCACCATTTTCTTCTGTGTAATTGGATCTCCAATTTGTACTGCACTGCTAGGNCTTTCNTCTGTCAATTCTAAACTAGAAAATGTTGCTCCATGTATACCATCGCTACCAACTCTCCCCCCAACCATNTAGACAAGATCTCCGGGTGAAGGNGTTTTGATATGGCTCTCTCTCCCATCAGGAAGATATCGNGGNAATATTCCAACAGTACCACAATAAACCAATGGTTTTCCTATATATCTATCATCAAAAACGATGGCNCCATTGACAGTAGGTATTCCACTCTCATTTCCTCCTGCTCGAACTCCTGCATGAACTCCTCGCATTACTCGAGAAGGATGGAACAATCCTTCTGGTANGTGTCCGTCATAATCNGGAGGGCCAAAACAAAACACATCTGTATTNGCAATGGGGCGAGCNCCCAATCCTGTTCCTAATATGTCTCGATTCACCCCTACAATTCCAGTCATTGCCCCTCCGAATGGATCTAATGCTGAGGGNGAATTNTGTGTTTCNGCTTTNATACACAAACTCCATTCAGGAGTCCATTCAATTACTCCTGAATTATCNTGGAAAAGAGAAAGNAGCCANTCGACTTCTTCNTGCATATCTAATGCTGGTTTCATAATGTATGTCTTGAATAAAGAGTCAATTTCTGAATNNTCACCAGTTTCATGATCNATATGGTGTATCTTNGCTGCGAATATTTTGTGTTTACAATGTTCTGACCAAGATTGAGCNAGGCACTCTAATTCTACATCAGTTGGTGCATTTGGAGAAAGTCCTCTGGNTTTCCTAATTGATTGGATTTNTGGATTACGATAGTGAGTCTGNATTGCTTTCATCTCGTTGAGATTTAGTGCCANTAGTCCATCTTCACTAATTTTAATTAATTCTTGATCTGTAACTTCTAAATCTATTATTGATGGAGGAGTTTGTTCTAAATTAGGACGTTCTGGAAATTCCAAAGATGGCCAAGGTTCATNGGGANTTGTACGTCTGTCTGTTGATTTNGCAAGTTCAATCAACGGATTGTAAAGTTGCCCCATTAACCATTGTAAATCTATATCTGAAGGAACNTCCCAAAAATGGTANCCAATGGTTGTAGAAACNGCCATTTGTTGATGNTTAGGAAATANNGTTTGTANNCCATCCAANGCCGCNTGAGCACGATTATCTGTTACNCCAGGTTTNAANCCAATCAAAATTGAAATATCTGGTAAAGATGTAAATTTTGANGANTCNAGAATTGNGGAATTGACNGTAACTATCTTCTAANACTGGNTCAGAAAATAATTCTGTNGCTGCTCTNTTTTTTTCGTCNTCTGTAAAATNNNCTTTCACCAAATANCCAAGTGTACTNCGNACNGATCCAATTGTCACTGAATNATCGGATTCTAATTGACGTCGGATNGATTCNCCTCTACTNTCAATTAGNCCTTCACCTACATTTGGTAGAATCTCAAAACGATGTAACTCTACCACAANGGCNCATCCTCGNCATGGTGCCTTAGCGGGCCGTCCTTCAACGATGCGGCTNGAAAAATTATCTCAGAANCCCATNCCGCCCATNCCNCCCATNCCNCCCATGCCNCNCATATCTGGCATTTCNGGNCCTGAATCTGGTTTAGGNTCATCTGCAACNAAAGTCTCAGTTGTTANNACNAGTCCGCCNATTGANCCTGCTGATTGNAGNGCATTTCTTGTNACTTTAACAGGATCGATTACTCCGGCCTCAAGCATATCTACNTACTCATTNGTTCGNGCATTATATCCNTAAGANGGTGAATCATTAGAAAGAATATTNTTNACTACAACACTNCCTTCNTGTCCTGCATTNTCACTAATTTGACGAAGNGGNGCAGAGAGNGCATCATATACNGCTCCAACGCCGATTGCTCTATCTCCAGAACTTGATGATTTNAATTCATCNAATACNCTTCGTGCCCTTAGTAATGCAACTCCTCCNCCAACTACAACTCCTTCNGCCATAGCAGCACGAGTTGCATTNAGAGCNTCGTCAACACGGGCTTTCTTCTCTTTCATTTCTGTCTCNGTNGCAGCNCCNATNCGAAGAACNGCGACTCCNCCNGTCATNTTACCAATCCTCTTCTGCATCTTTTCNCTATCCCAGTTTGATGTNGCAGTCTTCTCTTGACTTCGTAGAAGNTNTACTCGCTCTTCAATTGCTGATGNTTCTCCTTCTCCGCCAACAAATGTTGTNTTGTTTTTNCCGAGAATTACNTTTTCAGCCCCGCCCAATGACATNGGGCCTTGTGCNTTCACATCAGCACTNCNATCTTTAGCTAGAACNTGGGCACCGGTAAGNATNGCNATGTCNTCCAANATNTCTCCCTGTTCATCACCAAATCCAGGTGCTTTGATTGCTGCTGCTTTGACAATCTTACTAGCCACATTGAGGACCAAGGTTGCTAATGCCTCTCCTTCAATATCCTTAGCAATAATCAACAATGGACGTTTTTGTTGCATGCTTGCTTCAAGACTTGGTAACAAATCTTGAGCACTATTGATTGTTTGATCTGTAATTAGAATCATTGGATTCTCTAATACTGCTTCTTTACGCTCTCTGTCTGTGATGAAATATGGGGAAATATATCCCTTATCAACCTCCATTCCTTCAACAACCTTCAAGTCAGTCTCTGCTGACTTTGCCTCTTCTACAGTTATGACGCCATCTTGTCCAACTGCTTCTACTGCTTGAGCAATTAATTCCCCAATATCTGAATCGTTATTTGCAGCAATGGTTGCTACTTGATGAATTGTACTCGATTCTTCTACAGGTACTGCCATTTCCTTAAGGCATTCGACAACCGCTAAAATTGCTTCATCAAAACCTGCTTTGAGTTCAACGGGGCTAGCTCCAGCAGTAACATTTCTCAGTCCTGTATGACATAATGCCTGAGCTAAAATAGATGCGGTAGATGTCCCATCACCTGCGTTGTCTTGGGTCTTGCTTGCAACTTCTTGAACTAACTTAGCACCCATATTTGCAAACGGATCAGAGAGTTCGATATCTTTGGCGATTGTTACTCCATCGTTAATAATTGTAGGACTACCCCATGATTTTTCTAAAACAACAGTTCTAGCAGCGGGGCCTAGAGTAACTTTCACTGCATTAGCAACAGCATCGATTCCTTCCAATAATTTCCTTCGTGCATCTTCACCATACAACATTTGTTTTGCCATTATATCACATCCTTAATCGTTAACCTTTGCTTGAAGGTCTTCTGATTTCATAAGTAAGTATTCTAATCCTAGCCATTCGATCTTAGTTCCACTGTATTGCCGATAGATTACGCGATCACCGGCAGAAACAAGGGATGATGCGTCTGGCCCAACTGCAATTACAAGGCCCACTGTCATTTTTTCTCTCGCTTCTTCTGGCAGTAATAATCCTGATTGTGTCTTCTCAGGGGCGGCTTCCATTTGTACGAGTACCATTTCTCCTAGTGGTTCAATTCCTATGCTCATTTCATCACCTTCGGCTATACAACCTGGGGTTGTCTAATCGGCTACCTTTCTTAAACCTAACATTGATTGAAGGTGTTGGCCAGTGAATGAATTCGGATTTTGAGATATCGATTCCGGTGTACCTTCAGCTACAATATTTCCTCCACCATCTCCTCCATCGGGGCCTAGGTCAATAACCCAATCTGATGATTTTACGACATCTAAATTGTGTTCAATTACAACGACGGTGTGGCCATTGTCCCTGAGACGTGTTAGAACTTTAACGAGTTGATGGACATCAGACATTGCAAGTCCAGTTGTCGGTTCATCGAGAATATACAATGTGTGTTTTCTAGCGGGGCGATGAAGTTCCGTTGCTAATTTTACTCTTTGGGCTTCGCCTCCAGATAGTGTCGTAGCAGGTTGTCCTAAACGGATATAGCCCAAACCAACATCTACTAAAGTCTGTAAAATTCGGAATATTTTCGGTTGGTTTTCAAAAAATGTAGCGGCGTCTTCAATTGTCATTTCCAGGACATCGTGGATACTATGGCCCTTCCAAAGAACTTCTTGTGTCTCACGATTGTACCTAGTACCTTTACAATTTTCACATTCAATCCACACATCTGGAAGGAAATTCATCTCCAGTTTAATCGATCCAGCTCCTTTACAGGCTTCACATCTACCCCCACGTACATTGAAAGAAAATGTGCCTGGGGTGTATCCTCTTTCTTTTGAAAGAGGGACTTGGGAGAATAGAGACCTAATATGATCGAATGCTCCAGTATAAGTTGCAGCATTAGAGCGAGGAGTTCTCCCAATTGGGCTTTGATCAATTACAATTGTTTTGTCGATTGTGTCAATACCTTCTATTGAGCCGTGACGACCAGGAGTTGAATCTGAATTATGTAACTTTCGTAATAATGCGGGCGCTAAAATTCCAGTAACTAGAGATGATTTTCCAGAACCTGAAACACCTGTTATTGAAATGAAACATTTCAAGGGGAATCTAACATCAATTTCTTGTAAATTATTGTGTGAAGCTGACTTGATAGTTAACCAATCTCCATTCGGCTTCGTTCGATTTTTCGGGATTGGAATTTTCATTCTACCTGAAAGATATTGGCCTGTTAGGCTTTCTTTGCTAGAAAGGAGTGTTTCTAAAGAGCCGTTTGCAACTACTGTTCCTCCTTGTTTGCCTGCTCCAGGGCCTAAGTCAACTATCCAATCAGCTTGCCTTAATGTCTCTTCGTCGTGTTCTACAACAAGAAGAGTATTTCCAATCTCAGTTAACTCCCTTAGAGTTGAAAGTAATCTAGAATTATCACGAGGATGTAATCCTATACTTGGTTCATCGAGGACATACATTACACCTGTCAACCTAGTACCTATTTGACTCGCTAAACGTATTCGTTGACTTTCACCACCAGAAAGCGTACTTGCTCTACGATCTAGTGTAAGATAATCTAACCCTACTAATGCTAAAAACCGTAATCTGTTCTCTATTTCTTTAATCACTTCTCGGCCAATATACAAATCTCGTTCGGTCAAAGTTGTTACAGACTCTAATACTGGGCCTGTGGGTAATTCTCGATCTAATTCTGACCACACGGGATCAATAATATCTGAACGCCAACGTTGAACAGTAGCCAGAGATTCTAAAACAGAACAAGATGATAATTCTGGAAGAGTAATATTTCCAACTGTTACCATTGATACTGCTCGATTCAATTTTTGGCCATTACAATCAACGCATGGTTCGTCAGTCATATATGATG
Source organism: Methanobacteriota archaeon (assembly GCA_002702985.1). Taxonomy (GTDB): domain Archaea; phylum Thermoplasmatota; class Poseidoniia; order Poseidoniales; family Thalassarchaeaceae; genus MGIIb-N2. The sequence continues at coordinate 4,444 of PADI01000041.1, read as the reverse complement.
CTAATTTCGATCTTGTACGTTCTGATGAAGTATCAGTTAGTTGTCTCTTGAGACGAGGAAGGACTCCTTCCCATGGTTTACGACTTTGATAAATTGAGCCTCTTTCCGATTCAAATCTAAAATTGATTTCAGTCGATCCTGTACCGTTCAATAAGATGTCTTGTGCATCATCATCGAGGTCGCCAAAAGGAATAGTGGCGTCTATTCCATAATGAGTGCAAACTTGTTCCATGTGCCTTCTATACCAATTTGAATGCATAGAAAGACGGAATGGATTNACGAAATTCTGTTCTACAGANAGTGTTGAGTCNAGTAACAAATCAATACTAAAACTACGTTGAACTCCCAATCCCTGNCAGGTTGGACATGCNCCCANNGGNTTATTGAAAGAAAATATCCTAGGAGACATTTCTGGTAAAAACGCNCCNTGNGTTGGGCANGCAAATTCTTCNGAATATGGAATAATNGTNCCTACAGTNANCTCTCTAGAGTGAGTGCTTTCTACCTCAATGTCTTTTTTTGGTTCTTCAAGTGATTCTATGGCAATTGCTCCAGCACCCAAACGTAAACCTGATTCGACTGATTCAGTCAATCTTTGACGATTTGTACGAGATAATCTCATTCTATCAATACGGACATCAACATTATGACGAAGATTTTTTTCTAATGTGGGGGGGTTGTCAAATTCAGCATCACGTCCGTTGATTTTCCCATTAGTGTATCCCTGTTCAACCAACACGCGGAATAAGTCGGCATGGGTTCCTTTCCTATCTCTAATTACAGGAGTCCATACTGAAATAGCATGCCCTTCAAAATTCCACATTACATCATCAACTATCTCTTGAACAGTTCGAGTGGCAACCTCTATTCCACATTTAGGACAATGCGGTTTCCCTATACGGGCCCAAAGTAAACGAAGGTAATCCATAATCTCAGTAACTGTTGCAACAGTAGATCTAGGATTATGAGACCCTTGTTTTTGGTCAATACTTATTGCAGGTGAAAGTCCATCGATACTGTCACAATCGGGTTTCTTCATTTGGCCTAAAAATTGTCTTGCGTACGAGCTTAAACTCTCTACATATCGACGTTGTCCCTCTGCGTATAATGTATCAAATGCAAGACTAGATTTTCCAGAACCTGAGACCCCAGATACAACGACAAAGCAATCTCTAGGGATGTCTACATCAACGTCTTTCAGGTTATGAGTTCTAGCTCCTTTAACCCGTATCCAATCACGATGATTGGTTTGACGATCTACTGTCATGTCACCAATTGAATAATCCGCCGTTATTCAACTGATGTGTATACTCATAAAATATCTCAAGATAAATTTTCATTGAGATTAGCGGTGGTGTCTAATTTACATGTATTTACTCCAAACATAGGATAAAATGGACAATAACCCATCACTGATGTTACAGTTAAGAAAATTGCTAGCCCCAAAGCAAATATTTCGATGATTAGTTCTGCAGCGCCAAAAATCCCTGATAACTCAACAAAAGCAACGGATGTTCCGGCTGAACCTCGAATAATCCGGTCTAACCTCCCTACATTTGACATGATGTTACACCTTTCCTTCAGAATATAACATGTCGTTCAGATTCAATGTGTGAAATAATACTACATTGAAGAAAAGATTTGAGAAGTAGAGGAAGAGAAGAGATATGATGGCAGAAGATGTATGGGGCCCTAGATGGAGTTCCGTCACAGATAGTTTTTCAAGACGATATATGCAGACTGCTGCTGAAAAAGAAACTTTGATTTGTTTTGCTGCAGACTTACAAACAGTTGATGCTGTAAGAAAAACTGTTGAATCTATTGGACCATATATTGCATGTCTGAAATTACATGTAGATATAGTGGAAGATTGGACTTCTCAGGGGTGGGTAGATGTCTGCGACTTGGCTAGAGAATTAGATGTGTTAATTTGGGAAGATCGTAAATTTGCAGATATTGGTCGTGTTAGTCGGCAGCAGATGGGAGGTGTTGTTGATATTCGTTCATGGGCAGATATTGTAACTGCACATTTGATTTCGGGCCCTGATATTGTAGATGGGTTACTCAATGGATGGAACGATGTTGGGAGAGATGGAGGGATTCTCCTTTTGGCTCAAATGTCTAGTAGAGGGAATCTTTTGCTTCCGAATTACACAAAGAAAGTAGTCGAACAGGGTAGAGAAATGGATGGAGTCATGGGATTCATTGGAAATGGTTCCAACCCTGATGATGTCAAATCGTTGAGAGAATTGGTGGGTGAAGGAAAAATGATCTGGACACCTGGAATTAACCTGAATACAGGGGATGGAGTTGCAGGACAACAATATGGACATCCGAGAGAAGCCGTATTAGCTGGAGCTGATTGTTTGATAGTTGGTTCAGGAATTCACAAAAGTAACAATCCTATTGAGGCAGCAAAAGAGTATGCTCGTGTTTCGTGGGATGCATTACTTGATAGATAGGTGAAATATGGACTCAGCACAACTAATTGGATGGGTTTTTGCGATACTGTTTATTGGGTTTTTTTTCCTAAGTTTATTGTGGCTACGAGGAAGGATGATTACCTTAGATCGGATGTTAGATGAAGGTGATATTGAGTTGTTAAACAAAGCAGGAATACAAACCGAGGTTCTCAATCATGCTCCTGTTGGAAGTCAAATACTACCATACACCCCATATGTTGCTTCTGATGTAATAAAAAATGAAGATCAAGACTGACTGTTCTCTGTAAATTATCAGCGTAACTAACCATGAATAATTGATATAAAATGGCTTAATCTCTCATTAAATTTCGATTCTTCCAAATTTGCTAATGAGTTTGTACCAAAAGATTCCAAGGTAAATGATGCAGTTACTGTTGCTATTTCAAGAGATGTTCGTAATTCATCAGTACTAATTGGACCTGTTCCCTTCGATAGATGGCTAGCAATTGAGCCTGCAAAAGTATCCCCACAACCCGTTGGATCTACAACTTCAGAAACAGGGTATGCTGGCATAGAAATAATTCCATCTGGATGAAGAGCAAGTACACCATGTTCTCCTCTTTTCACTATCAAATAGGTTGAATCAATCATTGAACGAACATGGTAAGCCGCACGAACGAGATTGTCGTCATTAGCTAACATTCGTACCTCACCATCATTTATGATCACAAGATCGACTTTTCTCATTACAGAAAGGAGATCGTCTTTAGCGATTTGAATCCAGAGATTCATTGAATCTAACATCGAAAGACGAGAAGGCGAGGATTGATCTAATACATTTTTTTGAATTAGGGGGTGTAAATTGCCACAGAATGTGATGGTGGGTGATTTCCAATTTCCGGGCACTTTGGGTTCAAAATGTTCGAATACATTCAGGTGGGTTTCATGTGTTTCTGCTTCCCCCATTGAACCGTGATATGAACCAGACCAACGGAATGTTTCTCCCTGTACTATTTCTAATCCAGTCAAATCTAATCCCGCGTTTTTGAGTAATTCTCTATCTTCAAGTAAAAAATCATCTCCAACAACACCAACAATGCCAACCGAGCCACCATTAGAAATTCTACTGTGAAAAGCGGCTGCTAATCCCCCATATGTTGCTGAACCACCTAATTCATTTTCAACAGAGCCTGCAGGAGAGGTGACTGTGTCATATGCTAGGCTGCCGACGAGTAATACACTTTCATCCAAGATTTTCGACCGCCTGAAGGAGTATGTCTTGGTAGCAATAGGCTGCTGTTCCAACGCCACTAAGTAAAGCAATTAGAACGATGATTTTGAACCAACGTCGCTTCTTTTTTGGTTTTGCTTCAACTGGATTGATTGGCATTAGGGGTTCAGGGGGAGGAGGTAAATCTTCAGGGATAGGTAATGGTGGAAGTGATTCAACAGATACTACTTCATCTCCGTCTATTGAGCGAACGTCTGGATATAATTCATCTAAATCTGATACTCCTGGAGCAGTGGGTATGTCCCCCATTATCTGAGGCCATGCTTCTTCTAAATCTGACATTGTAAATGGCATTTCTAAAATTGCAACAGCCCCAGCACTAAATGCAACGTCTTCAGCTGTCTTTCGCCTGATTCTAGAACAAACATACACCAAACGAGCGTTCTCATCTGCTTCTCGGATTTCTAAACCAACTAAATGGCCATTCAATGGACCTGCAACATCCAAGGAAAGGAAAACAATAGGAGAGGAGGTTTTACTCATTCTAACGTACGTATCTACTGCACGATCCCCATTCGGCTCATTCTCTATTTCATGGCCTCTTCTTCTGAGTAGATCATTGATGCGACGGTGTGCGTTTCTCTCATTAATTACAACGAGAGTGGATGGTGTGGCGTCATCCGTCATGATGTGGAGGGGTCGGTTCGCCCACATGAAGGACGCGGTTCATTCTTCTTCGCGAGGAATGTCGCTATGAATTACTTCAGCGGGGGCTGATGAAGGGTCAGTG
>PADI01000040.1 GCA_002702985.1 Methanobacteriota archaeon | reverse complement strand
ATCCTCAAGAAGTATTTGGCATGTTAGGAAAAGGGACCCAAATCGCCGACGACCATCTCTCAGTAAGAATCAATGGAGATTCAGCTTTATTCAAAGGATTTGCAAAGGTTATACTAGAATACGATACTCAGGATTATGATTTTATTAAAACTAATACTAATGGATATGATGATTTTGTTAATCATCTCAATCAAACAGAATGGGATGAAATTGTATCAATGTCGGGAATTTCTAAAGATAGAATCGAAGAAATAGGAAATATAATCTCTAAATCAAACAGTATGATTGTATGTTGGGCCATGGGAATCACTCAACATAAAAATTCTGTATCTACTATTCACGATATTGTCAATCTACTATTATTGGGCGGACATTTCGGTAGACCAGGAGCAGGAGTTTGTCCTGTTAGAGGACATAGTAATGTTCAGGGAGATAGAACCGTTGGAATTAATCATCATCCTTCAGAATCATTTCTTTCGGCAATTGATAATGAATTTGGAATAACATCTCCTAGAACTTCTGGTGTAGATACTGTAAATCTTATTCAAGGAGCTTTAGAAAATGAATTTGATGTTTTACTATGTATGGGAGGTAATTTACTATCTGCAATGTCAGATACAAAGGCTACTGCAGAAGCAATATCCAATATTGGATTAACTGTTCAAATTTCTACAAAACTAAACCGAAGTCATCTTGTTACTGGTAAACGGGCTCTAATTCTACCATGTCTCGGACGAACAGAAATTGATGAGCAAGAAACTGGAAATCAATTCGTTAGTGTTGAAAATAGTATGGGGATTGTGCATTCATCAACTGGAGGGTTGAAACCTGCTTCTAAATTTCTTAAATCTGAAGTTGCAATAACATGTTCATTAGGTAATGCATTATTTGGATCTAGTCCTATTAATTGGTCATCATTTACAAAGAATTATGATTTAATTAGAGACAGTATCCAAAGAGTTATTCCTGGTTTTGATGATTATAATGTACGTGTAAGAGAAGAGGGAGGTTTCTATTTGCCTAATGGACCTCGAGATGGCCCAACTTGGAAAACACCTTCTGGTTCTGCTGAATTTATTTCTAATGAATTATCTACAATTGATAACAGTGAGGGATACGTAATGATGACTATTCGTTCACATGATCAATATAACACCACTATTTATGGAATGGATGACAGGTATAGAGGAGTATACAAAGCTCGAAGAATTGTTCTGATGAATCCTGTCGACATGCAAAATGAAAGTATTGAGGCATCTGAAGAAATTGATTTAGTCAGTAAATTCTCAGGTATTGAAAGATATGCAGAACGATGGAAAGTAGTTCCATACTCAATTCCTAGAGGAAATATTGCAACTTATTTCCCCGAAGCTAATGTCTTAATTCCTCTAGATTCTGTTGCAGATTCAAGTAATACACCAACATCAAAATCTGTTGTAGTGAATATAATTAAACGTTAACGACTTAATTTTCTCTTCTGGATTTTTTGCAATTCGTTGCATCGTTTAATTTGTTCTTTGCACATTTTCTTTTGGTCATCTTCCAATCCTCTCGGCATAGCTTGTTTGAAACACTTTATTGCATCATCATACAATTCTACAAATGCATACGCAGTACCCATATTGTATAGAGTAGCTCCTGTGACCTTATCTTTATTGATTCTCATCGCTTCAAAATATGCTTTAATTGCTTCAGGGTATTCTTCCATATAGTAAAATGCATGACCCCTTCCATTCAATACACGTATCGCTAAATCTTCGTCTTCAGCAGCTCCAACTAATGCTTTATCAAAACAAGATAGGGCTTCACTATATTTCTTATCCTCCATTAAGAATAATGCCTTATTGTACCATTCAACTGATGAATTAGACATTGCCCCAGAATCAGAAGATGCTGCAACATAGGAATCTGGAATCATTTTTGATGCTGCATCCAATGCAGCTTTTGCCAAATCAACTTCTGGCTTTGGCTCTGGTTCTGAGGATGTCTGTTCTTGTTCTACAGGTGCCAACAAATCTGATGCAGAAATGGATGGTTCCTCAACATGACTGGGAACAACAACGGTATCTTCAACTATTGATTCAGTGAATTCTTGTGTTTGAATTTCTGGTTCATTTAGAACACTTGTTTGAGAAGGTTGCTCAATTTTTTCATCTTCTACAAGATCCGCCCATGGATCTATTTCATCTTCTTCAGAGTCAATATTACTTTCATTAGCCTCAATAACTTCAATCGGAGAGGAAATTTCAGGTTCTACTTCTGGTTTAACCTCAGGTTCAATTAACTCTTGATTCGAAAGTTCTAATCCACCTTCTAACTTATTCGCTTTATCGCGACATTGATTTGCACGATCCGAATTACCTTGTGACTCTAGCACCTTAGCCATTAATCTCCATGCTGAAGGATCATTAGTATTACTCTCTAAAATTGATTTGCAAATTCTAGTCGCTTCTGTATGGTCGCCAGATAATGAAAGAGCTCGCACCATCAATTCAGTTTGTTCTTCCTTTAGTAAATCAACAGCAGTTCGACCAAGTTCAGGACCTTCAGGTAATGTACGAGGTAGATCAGGATTAGATTCAATCATGATACTCTCTCCTTCTCCTATTTCTACCAATATTTTCGCCAATTCAGAAGAAGATTCTCCTAAATCCTCCAATGTTGATAAATGAATCCATGCAGGCACTAATTTTGAATAATCATCAGTTTGGCGAAGATATTCAACTATCGACCTAGCAGATGATACGTGATTTGAATCTACCATTTGTGATGCTCTAAAACAAGTAAATCCAGCATCTGGATATCCATTTCTAATATGCAAACGCCCAAGGTTATACCATCCAGGAGCATCATTATTATCAAGATTCAAACCGGTAGTAAATGCGGAAATTGCATCTTCAACACGGTCTTGAAGTGCATACGCGGCTCCAAGAATTTTATGCGGTCTTGCTTGAGAACTATATTTCTGGATAAATTCTCCTTCAATCATAGTAATGACATCTAAACTATCACCACTTCTCAACATGTCAGCTGCACGATTCATCTCTGAATCTTGTTCATTACCCCATTCAGCAGTTTCTATCTGTGGGTGCTGAACATCAGATAATTCTTGATTTAATTCGTGAATACTATCTTGATTCTCAATTGTATCATTTTCATCAATCGATTGTTCATTACTTGAACCTGGTTCATCGTTCACTGATGAAGTATTAGTACCAATAACTAAACCGGCTGTAGGACTATCAGTTCGAGACTCAAAAACTTCAACAATTGATTCTGCTGAGGTNTCAGAAGTAATAGTTTCAACAGTTGATTCTGAAGAAGTAGGAATGAGAGAATTACTAATTTGAATTAATACTGGATGACCAGGAAAATGTTCTAATGCCAATTGAGCCATTTTTGATGCTCCCTCTTCGCCCATTGCATCTAACAATACAGCTAGATTTGCCATTGCAGGACCATGATTTGGTTTGTGAACCAGTGCTACTTGGAATGACTTAATCGATTCATCTGCATTTCCCATTTGTTCTTGAACTACTCCAAGATTGAACCAACAATCTGCATTTGTTGGATCAGATGCAATTGCATTGCGAAACTTCTCCGATGCTTCTGCAGGTTTTCCGGCTGCCGCTAATGCTTCTCCTTCTGATACTAATCTAGATGTCTCATCAATAGTTTCAGTAATTGTTTCATTAAGTGATTCATTGTTAGGCATATCAGATGTATCTTGAGCATCCATAATAGGAATAATTCCTGTATCTTTAGCAGATTGATCTTTAGCATGTAATGTAGGCATACTTATTTCTCCAATCTTTGATGATGCCTTCTCAATTCCGTCGCCAACAGTAGATATGGCTGACTTTCCTAGTGCACTAGCCTTTTCTGATACAGATGAAATAGCGTCAGTAGTACGACTTGCAATTTCTTTTGCTGTTTCTTTAGCAATTTCTGTCTTACTTTGCCGTCTCGCAACACCAAATAATGCGCCAGAGCATGATGGACATTGGGGTTCATCTCCTTGAAGTTCGACACCACAATGGGGACAGTGTTCATGCCCGTGCGAGACCATATTAACGAAGGTGCGTAATTCTGTTTGGCAATAAGCGTTCTCTGAATCTGAGCATATCTACTAATCGCATAAAAGAATGTATGAAGTATAGATAACCTGTGCGAGGTACATGGTTCGCTTTCTCATCGTCACTGCAACATCAGGTACAAACTACGAATTAGCAGAGATGTTCTCTACATCAGCANAAGCTAAGGGACATGATGTAGAAATAATTGATTTGTCCGAATTGGATTTACCGTTGTTTACAGTAGCACGTTCAAAAGATCCACAACAAACACCGGATGTGTCAGGATTAATTCAAAAAATGACTGACTCTGATGCTTGGATAGTCCTTGCCCCAGAATACAACGGATCATATCCACCTACTCTGAATAATGCAATAGCTTGGATGTCTTTAGATTGGCAGAGTTTTCGTACTATGTGTACCGGTAAACCTGTGGGTCTAGGCACACATAGTGGCGGAGGAGGCACTCATGTCATTATGGCAATGCGTCAACAGTTTTCTTTCATTGGAGCTGACGTAATGGGCAGAGCATGTGTTTCTGGTAAAAACAAAGATGCTAATCCAGATACAATCGAGGCTATGATTGATGGTCTTGCCAGATAAATGAATCTAATTCGAATTTGATTCTGTTAATTTGGCTAATCTTTGAAGATGTTCAATTGCCTTTTGAGCAGAAATTTTGACTCTTTCATCTTCATCATCAAACATTTTGACAATATATGGTACTACTCTACCATCTTCAACAGTTGCAAGAGCTTCAACTCCATGAATTCTGCACNCNACAGAATTNCTTTCAAGAAGCAGAGGTGCATATTGAAGAATCTCATCTGAAGCCAATCTCCTTAATTGCCTGCTAGCTTCAATTCTGACATCATCATCTGTATCATTTAATGATTGAATAATTGAAGTTGTAGCAATATCTAACGGAGCNTCTTCTAGTGATTCTAAAACAGATTTTCNTATTCTNGGCGAAGGATCTGATTCTAATTGGCGGATNCGAAAATAATGAGGTCCATCAGATGCTAATAGCATCCATTGTAGGGCTGANGCGCGGAGATTTACATTAGATGAATTTACTAATCGATTTGTTTGTTCAATCTTTCCAATTCTAATCAATGTAGCTAAAGTTTCAGTTCTTACTGAATCATCTGTAAGGAGTTTCCATAATGATTCAACTTCGTTAGGACCTCCAGTAATTGCTANAGCCCTAATTCTGTTTCTTTTTTCATCGGCTATATCTGTATCAAAAATTGATTTGAGTAAGGCTTTATTCACTCGTCGACCAATACGAGCNGCTGTTTCAGGATCTCTAGCAGCAGCACTTACCCCTTCACGTATTGTACCGCGTATNCCAATCAATCNAATAATTGATTGAATTAATAACAAATCTATNGAAATTAGTNNAAATAGTATCAGATGCTTTCCTGCCATAGANGAAGAATCTACATCNGAAAANCGAATCTCGTATACNTCAGCCCAATCCAAAAGACTACGAGAAAATAAATCCATTCCGAACATAAACCATACACTAAATTTTTCATTATCTACGGAATAAATATCGAATACATCATCAACTCTTTGAAGTAATAATGGAACAATAAATAATAGATGAAGACTAGCNACCAATACATCGATTCTATGGTCATTACCGATATCTGGATCNCCGTCCATCACTCTATTTGCAATCTCTCTTCGTCTTCTCTCATCTGCCGACCAGACTCGATGTACAGATAATACTAGAATTGCAGATAAGATTGCAGATAGTAGCCCTATTATTCTCATGGAATCTGGAAGAAACATGGCAGGAATAATAAAAATTAGTAAAACAAACTCAATTACTGCAATTCGGTATAATGAATTGTTGATTGACATCCCAGATAAATATCCTACTTTCTGTAAGAACTGATCAATGGTATTCCACCAAGCCACAATAAGTCGCTNTGTCCATAGTTCATGAATGACGCCTCTATTCACATCCGATTCCTTCAATTCTTATGACAATCTGAGAGTGCCATGCCCCCTCCACTTTGGTGGCTCATCTTGGCAATTTGTAGTTTCCTTGGAGTAATCACTTGGTGGGCAAGAAATTTTACTGAAAGGAGGGAATTTACTNGATTCTCTGCTATTCTAGGATCTTCACTCATGGTAGTACTGTTAATTTGGACTTTAATGTCGGACTGGTGATAAAATGTTAACTCCAAACGATTTGTCTGGTTGTTATCCNGTTAGAAATGAAATNGCGTGGGGATATGATACAAGANGNGGGCCNANTANTGGCGAGGGGCGAATTGCAATTTTATTTACTCCNAAAAATTTCGGAAGNATTGAAAAAATTATTCANAGNATTCTGGGAGGTTCCAAATTTCTCAGAAGACCAATGGATCCGTTGATGACTGTTGTTTGGGAACTTTGTGACGGGACTAATAGTTTTGAAGAAATATGCAATCAATTAGATCTAATGTTCAAGGAAGAAATTGCTCCAGTAGAAGAGAGAACTTGTACAGCATTAGATGGACTCGGAAGAAGTAACTTAATTGAAATTCACATTGAAAAACCTATTATTAAACATAGAATATGTAGTCATAGTTTACCAGGACTAGATTATGAGTGGTTACATACTGAAGGTGATTAATTGGATTTTCTAATTATTCTCATTATTACATTAGGTGCATTCGTTGCTGCTGCACTTACTGTTCCTGCTGGATTCGGACTATCTACAATGCTTACGCCATTGGTACTTTTTCTAGTTGGACCACATGAAGCAGTAGCAATCGTTGCAGTAATACATGGTGCACATAATGGTTGGAAATTGTTTATCCTAAAGGAACATGTTGATTTTGAAGCCTTCAAAAGATACGGGATTTGGTTGGTAATTGGGGCTATAGGAGGAGCGTTACTTCAGAGTCAGGTGCCGCAAGATCCTTTGTTACTTATCATTGGAATATTTTTGATTATTCTACCCATCTTAACAATGAGTGAAGGATGGACGGGATATAGAATACCAGAAGCAAATGATAGAATTGGTGGATTTGGTTCAGGTTTCATGGGTGGACTATCTGGTCACCAAGGAGCACTCAGAGCAATGTTTCTCAAGCGTAGATTAAGCGATAAAATGTCATATGCTGCTACCGCAAGTATCCTAGCATTATGTGTTGATTTGACGAGAATTCCTGTATACATAATTTTCAATGAAACTCAAATTATTGAGAATTTTAGTCTACTTTTCCCTCTAACAATTTCTGCATTGTTAGGCGTACAGGCAGGAAAATTATTCCTTCAACGCCTAAAATCTGATACTATTCATTTTACAATTATGATAGGTATAGTTGCAAGTGGAATTTACTATATTTTTGAAGCTTTATGATTAAGAATACTTATTCCAATCTGAGCCATTCCACCACTCAGTTGAACCATCACTCATTGTCCTCCAAGAATATCCATTTTGATCTGTCCATTGTTGAATTGACGTGATTTGAGAGACTGAATCATCCATCATAGGAGTAGATGAATTTGCAAGAACTTGTTCAGGGATATATTCTGATTCCTCATTCGTATCATCAGATAAATATTCAATTTCATCATCTTCAGAAATTCTATTTCTCAATCTTAATGCAACAAAAAGAGATACTACAGCTAACCCCATAATCAACAATGACCCACCAATCACTACTGGATCTGCTCCAGCAATTTCAAATCCGCCAGACTCTACTTGAGGCCTATTTACTTGAGTAGTAAATTTTCCAATTATTTCATCATCAGATGCAACTAATGTAAATTCTATTTTTCCTTCTGTATAGTCTACTTCAGTAATCACCTCACATTGAATTTGTTGAACATCATTTACATCAGGTGATTGTTGAATAGTTACTGTAGGAACCCCCGCACCATTCTGTGGAGTACATTTTACATCTATTCCTGAGGGAGCAATTATGAAAACAGATACCTGTTCAGCCTGAGTCGATTTTCCTTGAACTTCCAAAGACAAATCTAATCTGCTACTGGGGCCCATTTCAACTGTACTAAGCGGGGGATTTCCTAAGGACAATACTCTCATTTCAGTAATTGAAAAAATCAATTTTTCTTCAGATTGTTGTGGAGATTCTGATTCGCCCCCAATTACGTATTTTGTTACAGTTACTTCAGTTCCTAGTGATAGTGTTTCATCAATTGAAATTACGACATCAATTGTACTATTTGATCCCGGAGATATCTCTAATGGGATGAATTGATTTGAAGTAAATTCTGTCCCATCTATGAAAATTCTCAATTCTAATCCTGGAATTATTGGAGATATAGATACTTTAGTTCGTAATTCTTGATCAATCACATTTCCAGTATTTGCTATTGAATAACTCGAATTAACAATTCCACCTAACCTTACGTTCTCAATTTGATGATGCCATTGGTCAACATAGTGTGATTTGATGACATCTACATAACCAACTTGCATGACAGATGGAGGATCTGGTAGAGATTGTATTTCTGAGTTAGCGCTGAAAGTAAGCCATAATTCAGTACCTGGATTCATAGATGCGTCGGCAATTATTATTATGGTAATATTTGCGACATCTCCCTCATATCCAGCTAAATCTATTTCAAATGTTGAGTCACTTACTTCGCCATCAACCAGCATATTGGTTGTCCATCCATTAGGTAAACCTTCAATTGAAATCTTTACCCTATCTACACCATTACCATTATTTCTGACAGTAAACTGAATAGGAGATGGTTGTTCAGGAAGGAAGGCAACAAAATTATCAGTTGCTATTTCCATCGAAAGAGAATGTACTTGAGCGATTCTAGGTCCAGTAACTGATTCTCCACTAAACGAAATAGATGATTTTGTTGATGTAATAACTGGAGTAATAATTGGTGCAGGATCTCCTGCATGTCCATCATTTGGAGCATGTAAAGACACTCTCATGGTTGAATGAGAACCCCCTGCAATAGAAGCTGTGGACGGACCCGATAAGGATACAGTCCATGTTTGAGCCCCCTCTAATGTCCAATTAAATTCGATTTGATCTAGTCGTCCAGCATCATTGTGAATTTCCCATTCTAATTCAATAGATTCGCCAGGAAGAATATGTGTTTCTAGAGAATCCCATGATTCTACAATCCTAATGTCTGATATCATGCTAGCTTCTATGGTTAACTGCTGCCTAACTTCAGAACTAGAATCAGCCTGACTCGACGAGACTATACTCACAACAGCAGTTTCACCTGGTAACGCTTCTGATGGGATTGCCATCGTAAAATCAACTACTTCTGTTTGACTGGGCTCAAGAGTAATGGACGATTCTTGTGTCGATGATACACCAAATGCCCACCCACTAGGAACGGAAATTTCATCAACTGAAATTATGAATGTATCACTACCATCTCCTGTATTTTCTAAAATCACAGAATGACTACATACGTTTCCAGGAGCACACTTAGGAGAAGGAGAAATAGATGACCACTGAGATTCATATCTTGGAGCAACGCCTGCACTGAAAGACAAAGAATCAGTAGCAGTATTTTCTTGAACACTTTGAACAATTATGTTACCCTGAATAGATCCTGTAGAAGCACTTTCAGGTGGTTTAGTTTGTAATCTAAAATTCCTCGATTCCCCAGGCAAAATTGTAATTTCAGTTCCTGATAATAGACCACTCCCACTTGGATGTATAAATCGATAATCCCAATCAGCAGGCAATCCATTGGCTTCTAGTGTAAACTTATCACTAATATTGCCTGTATTTCGTACTGTGAACCCCATATCTGACCATTCGCCTCGGGCTGATGTTGAAGATGGAGAACCCAGAAGATCAAGTCCGAACTCAGATGGTGACGCTTTTTGATCGTAAAACATGACTATGTCTTCTACCCAATATCCAATTTCATTACCAGTACTATCAGATGTGAAAATAAATTCTATTGTCGATTGAGGACCCAGTACTGAAGGAGGAATCTCTAGCCAAGGTACCCCTCGACCGTCTACAGTAGTAACCTGGATTAGCCAACTTGATGGTTGTCCACTGACTTCTCCCGACAATCCTCCATTAGGCAATAAATTAGCAACGTTAGAACCAGAAGAGACTCTAACCTGTAAAGTATCTCCCTGAGCAATATTTCCAGTATAGAAAAAGCCCAATCCATATCCATTTGTTGGATTCTGGTGTGCATCTGATAGATCTAATGTTGGACTACGTAGAGTCTCAGTCCACATATTTCCGTAGTTAGTTGTACTTGTAGCCCCCCCAATTCTGCACGATGATGCACCATTGAGACGATTATCGGCATCTATTCGCCAATTCGATGTTCTACTCCATGTTGATGAAGACTCACACCTCTCGTAGAGGAAACCAATTGTGATAGTAGAATATCCTATATCGTTGGATGGATTACTATCAGATGCATGGTTTGTTGTGACTCTTACTGTGTGATTACCGCTATATGTTGGGATCCAGGTAGTTGAGACTGATTGCGTACTTTGAGCATTTACTAAACTAACATACACCGTTGTATTGAATAACTCAAATCCGTCATATTCATCATGCAATACTACTATTTCTACTGCAACATTTGAAGCCGATGATGTACCGAGATTCTCTACGCCTACTGTCAAGGTATGCTGCACTCCGAGCATTCCGTCTATAATCCATAAATCTACAGGACGATTGAAATTAGATGTTGATCTCGATAAAGAATCATACAAAGTAGCATCTGCCGTAGAGGCATAAGATGTAGTAAAAGTAGATGGAGTAATATCGACAGCAGCTCTAGAATTAGTAGCATCAACTATTGGATGAATACTTACGAACACAAAAAGCAGGACCAAACCAAGAGCCGCATGTCCTCGCGTTCCGTTCATATTTGCCCATCTGCTAACGACTTAATGAACAGCACGGCACTTATTCAGATTCATTTATTGTATTAATTTCTGCTGCTTTCTTTGATTTAGCAGCGGCCACTAGATAAAGCGAAAGCGGTAGAATAAGTACAATTCCGAAGCATCCAATCAAAGCAGTCATCCCCCAAATCATTTCTGTCACAGGGTCTATTCGATATGGAGAAACTTCGAAAATCTCATGCTCTACAATTGACACAGAGACACCCATTCCGCTGGTGTTTACTTGTTGATTATCTTCATCTAGCATCTTAATTGTCCATGTTCTTGGTAAAATAGAATCTTTTACGGTAGTATTAGCAATATCATCTGCTTCAGACGAATTGTCCGCGATAAATGCCCATGAACCAGACAGAGGTAAATCCTTAGATAAAATTCCTCTAAATTGTTCTGATTGATTTTCAACATCAATTCTATGAGTAGACGATTCAGTACAATACTCAACTAATCCCTCATAATCTGAAGTATCGGGAGCAAAACACTGGAATGGTGTATCTCCAACATTTTCTCCCAACTCAGGATGATGCCACCAAACTCCGCCCAAAGATGAAACTTCTAATGTTGTATCAACTGGTGAGTTATCGATTGTGATGTTTAACCAGGTAACGGCAGAATTAGTTTCAAAAGAATAGGTACCATTAACCGGGTCTTCTGTAACTTCTATCGATGTTTCATGATTAGTGGATTTAGCAAGATAAAATGATGAGTCAAGAGTTGCAGAATAGACTGCATAACTAAGAATTAGAACAAGTGTAAGTCCGAGACCAATGATGGTTCGAAGCATGTTCGGATTCTGACTAAGGGCCCTGCGCACAAACTACCCACAACCAATACCCTTTCAAATCCGCGCTTTTCACCTAGGCAATGAATTGTGGCACGATATCGCCTACTGTTAACTCACAGGGTTCATATACACGGGGAAAGTCGCCGAGATGCTTTTGGTGATATGATGACGTCTTACCGTGATGTTTCTCCAAGCGAATTGGTTGCTGCATTAAGAGCTGAAATGGATAATTTCGAACTGGTTTCTGCTCCTGAATGGGCTGTAGATGTTAAGACTGGTACTCACCGAGAAATGCCACCCGTTCAGGAAGATTGGTGGGAAACTAGGGCTGCCTCAATGCTTCGTAAGGTTGCTATTCATGGACCTATTGGAACCAATCATCTTGCCCAAATGTATGGTGGAGTCAAGAATCGTGGTGTAAAACCCAACAAGGCAGTTACTGGTTCTAGAAACATCACTAGGAAAATTCTTCAACAACTGGATCAATCTGGACTTACAACTCTCAAAATGAATGCTTCAGGAAGTAAGACTCTTGGAAGAGTAATTACTCCCGCTGCCCATTCATTGTTAGATCGTGTCGCTGGCAAAGTTGCAAGTGCTGAAATGTAATTAGGTGAAATTATGTCGTCAAGGAAAACTTTCGGTAAAAAGCAACGATTAAACAAGGTTGCTAAGACGAATCGTCGTGTTCCTGTGTGGGTAATTCTACGTACTAATAGAAAAGTTCAATCTCATCCAAAACGTCATAACTGGCGTAGATCAAAACTTCAGAGGTGAATAAATGGCTGATGTAAGAAGAATGACTATTCCTCTACGTGGAGCTTGGAAAGTACCTCGTACTAAGCGTGCTAACCGAGCAATGGAAGAAGTAAAACGCCATGTTGTTCGCCACATGAAGGTCACTAACGAAGAGACAATATGGATTGATGAAACAGTTAATCACAAGATTTGGGAGAGAGGTATGCAAAAACCTCCTCGACGAATCAATGTAGTTGTTACTCGTGAAGAAGGGTTTCCTATAGAAGTAAAAATTGATGATGAGACTGACGAGGATGGTGCTTAAAATGGGTAATATTCGTCCTTCGTTTATCAAGAGCAGAGCGCTACTTCTAGTCGAAATGTACCCTGACAAATTTAATGCTGATTTCGATAACAACAAAGTCTTAGTTGCTCAGTACTCAGATGTTTCAAACAAGCGAATGAGAAATTGGATTGCAGGATATATCACTCGCTATGTACAAAGACGTCGCGATTAGAGGCGAACCCTGTGGGTAATCGACTAGATATCCCCTTTCCTGAATACCCTCTTGAAATCGTATTTGTTTTAGTCAAACCTGCATTTTCAGGGAACATAGGTGCTGTATGTAGAGGTATGCTAAACTTTGGTTTCAGTAAATTAAGAGTAATTGGACATGAAGGTAAATGGGATGAAGAAACACGTAAACGAGCAAAACATGCTCAATCTGTACTAGATAATGCCGAGATTCATGAAAATTGGGAATCTTGCATGCAAGATATCTCATTGGTAATTGGAACCTCAGGAAAACGCGAATTAGGATCAAAAATTCAATTCAGACATTTTCTTACACCTAACGAATTAATCACTAATTTTCAAGGCTTGACTGGGAGAGTAGCAATTGTATTTGGCCCAGAAGGTATGGGTTTACTGCAAGATGAATTACGACAATGTGACCTTCTTTTGACAATTCCGTCATGGGAAGGATACCCAATACTCAACCTCTCACATGCAGTGACAGTTGTTGCATATTCAATGTATACACAAATCAATGAATCATTAGAAGATGAAAAACCAATGATGAATCCAGATCAACGTAGAACAATGAGAGAAACTGCTGCACGAATTGCTAATTCACTCCCTCTCCATGAAAGTAAGAAACGTAGTGCAGAAGAACAATTGATTCGAACGTTGATGAGGAGTGGACCAGATGAATTTGAAGCTCATCGTTTACTTGGAATTCTCAAAGATGCTGCTATCGCACTAGAAGAAAATGAAGATAAATAATCTCATCTCTTACACGTCGCGCTGTTTGCACCATGCTCACGGACTGTTACGGAATCAACCCAGCATCTATTACCGTAAATTTTCTGAATTAATTCGCTTGAATATTCCATGGCCATTCTAGCAAACATCTCGCAACCTGTCGCTTCTACTGTTACCATATCAATAACTTCACTTTCATGGATTTCTTCGAAAACAGAGAACATTGGGTCATCGAATGCGACTAATGTCTTATGGTCAAAATTTAGCCTTAGCCAAGTTTCCAAAGGTTTCAGACCTCCAAAATCAACTACCCAATTATTCTCGTCTAATTCATTTGCACCAAAAACAAATTCGAACTCTAAAGAATAGCCATGCATAAACCTACAATGACTGTCAGCACGCCATTGTCTAAATGCTGATGAGAGTCCTCTTTCATGACCATATTTCTTTGTACACAAAAATTTGGTCATTCAGATTCCTCCAATTTAAAATCTAAACATACCGAATTGATACAGTACCTTTCACCACCAAATTCTTGTGGACCATCTTCGAAAACATGCCCCAAATGTGCATCACACTTGCCACACTTGACCTCTATTCTACTCATACCATGGCTCAGATCAATAATCCGTTTGATGCCTGCATCTTCATGCTCAGTATGAAATGCAGGCCAACCACACCCTGAATGGTACTTCATTTCAGAAGTAAAAAGTAGATGACCACAACAAATACAATGATAGTTTCCGTCTCTTTCTTCAAGATAATGTTCTCCAGAGAATGGCCGTTCTGTTCCTCCATTCCTCGTTACTCGATATGCTAAAGGACTTAATGTCCGCTTCCATTCTTTTTCTTGTTCACTTGTCATATTATCCACCAAATTCATTCTTTAATCTCAAAGCATTTTGCAATACTGACTCCCAGGATTCTACATATTTGATTGGATCGACTCGACCAATTTCATGGAATGCTAGAATCCTTTCTACATCTGATCCTGACTTACCACTAGATCTTCCTAATTCATCCGGATTATATGAGGTGATAGTGCTTTGCAATATTTCATCAAAATCAAGACCCAAAATTTCGCAAGATCGTAAGGCATCCTTAAGGATTGTAGATTTGTCTCCATCGATATATGGCAACTCAAAACTCACTCGTTGTGAATCCCAGTTACCGATCGAAAATGCAGTAGACAATGCATTGTAAAATTCAGGCCGACAATCAGGATAAATTGCATGATCTCCACTGTGGACACCTAATGCAATCACTACATCTGAATCTTGGGTAGAAGAGATACTTAATGCTAAACCATACAAAATAGACGAGAAAATTGCATTTCTATTTGGCACAACCGTTTGTTTCATCTGTTCTTCTTCATAATGTCCTTCGGGAATTTCAAAATCCTCATTCGTTAATGCGGAATGAAAAGAACTCATGGCTGAAGTAAGATCAATTATTTTCTGTTCAACTGGNAATGCTTTCAGTTGTAATCGTTCAATATTTTCGGTTGCTTTACTAATTTCAATAGAGTGTTTCTGGCCATATCGATAACTAATACATGTCACTTGATAGCCTTCTGCTAACAATCTTAGAAGCAACGATGTAGAATCCATTCCACCAGACAAAGCCATTACTGCTCTTGGTGACATCACAAAACCCCCATCCATTTATGAGTCTGTAACGATAATCTCCAACCTGGAGATCTCTTGACTAAATCTTCAACAATCTGGAAGCTCTTACCATTAGATTCTACACTATCATTTTCCATGTAAAGTGGTTGAATATAGTGATGGTCAAAACCTGATTTGAGTTCATCATACATTGATAGATCTTGCCCACAATATACTACCTTCAATTCATTTCCAAATCTTTGACGAATTACAGAATTAGGATACATTTGATCCTTGGGAGATACACAAATCCAGTCAATTATTGAATCTACAGGTATTGTTCCATTNGTTTCAATAGAAAGGTGAAAATCATATTCTTTCAAAATACTTCCAATAGTCGATAAATCTTGCATAGCAGGTTCACCACCAGTGAAGATGACTCTTTTACAGTNGAATGAGAGAATTTGTTCGATTATATGAGTTAAAGACATTTCATCATATGTTAGAAAATCAGTATCACACCATTCACATCTCAAGTTACAATTTCCAAATCGAACAAATACATGAGGTACTCCAGTATGGAATCCTTCGCCCTGAACTGAATGAAAAATCTCAACAATTGGGTATTTTTTATCCATTTCAACACCCCGGAATTTCCTCGGTTAAATTATGACTACATATCCAGTCACTATGAATTGATACAGCAGTATTGAATGCTACATCTCCATAATTCGCTGCTTCACTACCATGGGATGTTAAACCAATNACTTGCCATTTTCCCTGTATAANAGCAAATGTTGGNCCACCAGAATCCCCTGCCACGCTGGTACCTTCCAAAGCAGTGGGTTCAGGATTACTATCGCCTTTACCACCGTAAGAATAATCCCCTTGAGCAAAACTGTATGATTTCCCTTTTCCTAAACCATTGTTGTCAGAAGANGGGCTATCAAAATCNTATACTACCCATCCACCTTTCCATTTATCTTGGCTATCAAAATTGATTGAGGAATCAATATCTAGAACTACCCTATCAAGAGTATTTTCCCAAGCCCTACGTTTAGAATATAACCCATCACTATCTGTTAGACAATAATCTGTACACATTGAATTACCTTCATTATAATCCCCATAACCTGAAACATAAATCGATGAACCAATTAATTGATTCTCGTCTATAAGATCGGTGTCATTATTCCAAACAGCAATTGATATTTCATCTGAAATTGTAATTGATTCTGCTAATTCAATTAATGCAATATCAGTACCTTCTTCTAATATTTCATCAACTTCTGTTGCTGAATATTTGTCAGAATATGGCCATCCTGGATGAATTTGATAAGCAGAAATCGATGATTTTGTAACAGCCGATTGGTAATCATTACCAAACCAAACATTTGTTTCTGAAACCTCTAATCCTTCAACGACGTGAGCCGCTGTCAAAACCCACCTTTCTCCAATCAATACTCCTGAACCAGAATATACCTCTCCATCTGCTGTTGCACCTTCAATGTATACTACACTCCTAAAATCGGGATAATCTGTTGAATCATACGGTGCTATATTGTGACCAAGATCTTCAAACAATTCATTTGAGACATCATGCCTAAACCCAAATTCAGGTGTATTATCAGATGAATCTAACAATAGAACAGCAGTTACAGCGAATATCAACATAACAACAACTACCAAAGCAAAAATGACTATTCCAACAACTATCAATGTAGTACGATCTTTCTTTTTTTCTTGAACTGCAGGAATATAGAAATTAATGTTAGAAGTTAGATTTTGTTGATCAATGATTGGATAGAAATTAGGATAGTACATCCTAGTATAATGTAAAGCGTGCTCTGGAATATGCCCCTGAGCGATTAGAGAATCATAATACAATTGATCATTATTCATCATATCACATCAAGTATCTAATGTCCAGATTGAATTAATTGCATTAATTCTGCTCTTGCATCAGATTTATCAAAAAATACACCTTTCATTGAGCTAGTAGTCATTATCGCATTTTGCTTAGCAACTCCTCTGCAACGCATACATCCATGACGTGCTTCAACAATTACTGCACAACCTAATGGAGAAATATGAGTCTCTAAATCATCAGCAACAGATTTTGTTATTCTCTCTTGATTCTGTAATCTTCTAGCGTGCATATCTACGAGACGTGCTAATTTACTAATTCCTACAATTCTATCGACTGGTATGTATGCAACATGTGCTTTACCACTAAATGGTTGAAGATGATGTTCGCATGTTGAATGGAACTCAATATCTTTCAACAACACAATTCCATCATATCCTTCAGCATTAAAGGTTGATGACAATACATCTGCAGCATCCAAATCATATCCAGAAAATATCTCATCAAACGATTCTATTACTCTCTTCGGAGTGTCCTTAAGTCCTTCTCGTGAAGGATCAGATTCTAAATATCCTAGTAGTGTTTTTACAGCTTGTTCTGCCTCTTCTTTACCAACCATTATTATTCCTCCAACCTACCATGTCTTGCATCAATTTCATCCAATTGATCCAATAATTTTCTACATGCTGTTCTTATTGCGTCTGCTAAACTGACATACTTTTTCTCATCACCAACATGTCTCTTCAAATCCTCAACTATCTGCTGAGGCATGTCTAGACTGACCTTAGGCATATACTGTCGTATAAACAGTGAGTAATAATACTATAGTATTACTCAGGTAATATCATGATATGCTTTCAACCAAGTCTTCTCTGTTGAATTGTTTAGACGCCCACCCAGTAGCAATTAATGCATATAGCAAACTACTACCCATCCATAACATTGCATGAATAATTGAAACATCTCCCAATAAAGATGCCCTCATTCCCAAACATATGTTGAATATTGGAGCAAT
>PADI01000039.1 GCA_002702985.1 Methanobacteriota archaeon | reverse complement strand
TTCATCAAATTCCTGTTCGTTAGATTCCTCTTCATCAAATTCCTGTTCGTTAGATTCCTCTTCATCAAATTCCTCTTCGTCAGATTCCTCTTCGTCAGATTCTTCCTCTTTTACAGAAAAAGAAGATACTGGCGGAGCCTTCATTGGGGGTTTTGAAGATGGAGGGCCTCTAGAAGGTCCTGAACTAGGAGGTCCAGAAGAGGGAGGCCCCTTTGGGGGACCGGTAGAAGGAGGTCCCTGTGGAGGTCCTGAACTAGGAGGTCCAGATGAAGGGGGGCCCCTAGGAGGTCCTGAACTAGGAGGTCCAGATGAAGGGGGACCCCTAGGGGGTCCAGAACTTGGCGGACCAGAAGGAGGTCCACTTTCCTTGACTTCACTTTCCTCTTCGTCTGGTACTTTTGTGGGTCTAGAGGTCGGCGGCCCTCTTGGAGGTCCTTTAGAAGGGCCGGGTGACATGGCCTTCCATATAGGGTTTGGATAATGAAACTGCCCCGAGTAATCAAGCATGTATTGAATCAATGTCTTTCTTCCAGCATGCTCAAGTTCGATGGGTTTCTCGGTGTATCATGGCCGACGTTCCGGTTGATGCTGAATTGGTTGGCGACGCTTCCTTGCAAAGACATCGTTCTATATCTGAAAAGATAGCTAAACTGTATCCTATCGGTCGAAAACCAGATCCTACTAAGTCTCAATTATTACGTGCAGTTTGGATGTCTACCATCATGTTAACCATTCCATTTGTAGCTGCAATGCCCCTCTTGAACCCTGAGCCTGAAATGGAAGTTGAAGATTGGTATGCTGAATGGACAACACAGTCTTGGTCTACCGAGGTAGGACAGACAATCTCAAGCGGGTCTCGTGTTGAAGCAATGGTGACAGTAGATCAAGGTGGTCTAATCGGAGCGAATTATACTGTAGAGATGCAGGGAGGAAGTTTCATGGGATTTGATTGTGTACCTAAGTGGTTAGTAGAGGTCCGTTCTCCTGATCCTGTAAATTACTCTGATGGTAGTAATAGCACCTCTTGGTCCGGTCAAGACTGGGAAGGTAGTGATTCAGTAATTATTGACACTCCTGTACCAGAGATTGAGGCTACTTCGAGCGACGAACTTCAAGAAGCAATTTTCCTCCTACGAAGTGATACACAAGTATGGATGCATGGAAAGGGAGAGTGGCTTCTTTCTGTAACAAATCAAGGTAGTGAAGGCAACCTTGGTAATTGTGGAGGTCAACAAGTAACTTTCCAAATTAATCTGACAATTACGAATTGGCGAGAACCTAGATTTGCAGATGGTGATTTTAATTTTACAACATCTACTGTGGGAGGGGGCACTCCTATTGGTACATATGTTACTCTTGGTGGAGCAGTACCTCTTCTTTTGATTGCGACAGTCGTAACTTTGGGGCTTAGAAAATTAGAACTTGATGACGAAGAAATTACTGAATCAGAGTAGTTAGACAGAATTTTTAATCATGGGAAATGATGTACATGGATGTATTCACGCACTTTATTATCGGCGCGAGCATTGGCGAAATAGCCCCTAAAGATATCAAGAATAGACACGCCATTGGAGCAGGATTCGCTATTCTTCCAGACATTACCAATGTGATATTCGTTCATCCATATCTCGGATGGTTAGCGGGACATACAATTCCATTTGCTGTTTCTCAAGATTTCATAAATCACCCTGAGATTCTTCAACATTGGACATATCAGATTTGGTTATTTTCTCATGGTTTTATTTTTTGGTCTCTTTTTGTTTTACCATTTTGGAATAAACATCGTGCTGCTCCTCTTGCAATTATCGCATACCTTTCACATATTTTGATGGATCTGCCTTCGCATACTGGAGAATATGGGCTCCAACCATTCTTTCCGTTCCCATTTATTTTCGATGGTTGGTTTGATGCTTGGCTGTGGGGGCCTATTGAAATTTTATTTAGCGTAATTGCTTTCACAATCCTCTTCGCTATTGTGAGACAAACAAGAAGGCATTGGGTTTGGGAATCAGAAAAGAAATCCATTGAGCAGGAATCATTTGTTTGATTCTTCAAGTGCTCTTTGTGTTGCTTCTTCTCCATGTCCAAATTTAATCAAACCATGGAGGAATGCACCAATCCATTCCCCCATTTCAAGATCTTGAGTTGTATCTGTTTTTGATATTCCATATGTGTGTGAGTTAACGCCCCATCCTCCTCTTTTTCTTTCTCTTGCTAACAAATGTGGGATTAATGTCTTGTGTTGGATTTGATTCAGTGTATTGATTAGATCGTCTTTATTTTGAGGAGTATCCCATTCTTCATAATTTGAAATCCATTCGATTTCTGAGCTTATTAGCCCTATAATATGGAATTGTCGTATTCTTGGTACTAACTTTGACCAAATCTCAGTAAAGGTTTCTTCTGAAGATGAAAGAATCAGTGCATTCAATGTCCCTTCAAGTTCAGCAAATGTCAATGCTGCTGACCACGATGCAATCTCATCATCATTTGAGATTAATGTAGGTCCAGCTGTAATCAACCATCTTGCACCATTGAGAAGTTCTCTCCAGTCAAAAATACCTCTATCAATTTCACAATTATTTTTATTTCTGAATTCATTTATGGGGCAATCATTACCGTCTCTCTGAATCCACCAAACATCATTTCCTAATTGCTTCATTTTTCGTGCTAATTGACCCACTGGTCCGTCCCAACCATTTGTTTCAGGCGCAAACGCCACAATCCTGCCCATTGGACGAGTCATGACACTGGCAGGTGGTGGAAGTGAATATCTTTGTTCATTCCAATTTCCATCTCAATAAAGCAATGACTCCCCCGAATCCGAGTAATTGAGCCCCAGCATCATGATCTTTGGATGATTGCTCAACTTCGCCCCCGGATGAAAGAACTAATTCAGAAATTTCAGACCATGTTCTATCAACACATAATTGATTTTCATCACGTAGTAGTTCTGCAATAATGATAAGTGTCTCAATGGCGCCTTGTTGTGCAGCATCGAGAATTTCTAGAGCGCCATATGCGACCGCCCCCCCAGTTCCAACTCTTGAAAGAGCCTCTTCGAACATTCTCGTTTGTCTTACAATAGTATGCTCTCCAAGTATATCATCTGCTAAACCTTCTCTCAATACTTCGTTAGCAGCTGCTCTGCCTCCAATACTTGTGGAAACTGTTCGAATAGTTTCTTCACATCCCTCATTTTTCAAATCATTAGCAAACCGTTCTCTTGCACTTCCTGGGCCACAAAGTAATAGTGGCATCCCTGGTCTAACAACTAGCAAAGTTTCCTTTGCAGTTTGTTTGAAGAAAGAATCTGTAGTAGATGCACTATCTCCTTCTCTTTTCCCACCACCTCTAAGGTTGAATTGAGCACCCTCTTTGAGTCCATTTGGAGTGACTTCAAAGAGTTGGATTTCATCGGTTTCAACAACAATTAGGAGTACCTTCGCTTTAGCACCAATATCTGCTGATTTCTTCAACAATTCTCTATCTTCTATAGGAATTATTTCATTCCAAGTAAGTTGTATCTCAGAATGCATTTCGATAGAATGAGTATGATGTTTTCCTTGATCTATCGGTGCTTCGATAATTATACCAGAGGCTCTTAATGAATCACTAAATGAATGATATTCACTTTGTTCTATCTGAAGAACAATCCACATGGTCTTTCTTTCTGTTTCCTTTGCTCTTCCTTCTTGATTTACTGTAGTTGAATCTCTTCGATGACCTAACATCCCAATTTGAATTCCTTTACGGCAAACTTGCGCTAAAACCCAAAGATCATCAAGATCATCAACTCTAATTCTACAACTAGAATCAGAGATTTTTAGAATTTTCATATTTTCTCCTTAACTAAATATTCCAGTGAGATTTCCATCTTTATCCATATCCATCCCCTCAGCAGCGGGTATTTTTGGTAATCCTGGCATTGTCATCATGTCCCCACATACTGCAACAATAAATCCTGCTCCGGCATTTAGTCTGAATTCTCTGACTGGTAATGTGAAATCCTTGGGTGCACCGTATTGTGCAGGATCATGGCTGAATGAATATTGTGTCTTTGCCATACATACTGGTAAGTTTCCGTATCCCCATTCATTGATTTTATTCAGTTGTTTTTTGGCACGTGGTTTGATTGAAATCTCTGAAGCTCCATACATTGATTTTGCAATACTTTCGATTTTTTCAATTACTGGTGCATTTCCATCAAATAATGGATTAAATGGTCTTCCAGCAGCCATGTGTCTCTGTACTGCCTTTGAAACAGCATTTGCTAATTCTATTGCCCCATCTCCTCCTTTAGAATGTCCTTCATAGAGAGCGACATCAGCAGCACCAGCCTCTTTGGCAATTTCCATTATTGCTGATATTTCTGCTTCAGAATCTGTAGGGAATCTATTGATTGAAACAATTACATCAGGTCCAAAACGCGACATATTTTCAATATGTCTAGATAGATTAGCAGATGCTCCGTGTCTAACCATTTCTACATTTTCTTCATCAAGAGCATCTTTTCCGTTAGGTAGGCCAATCATGCCTAAACCGTGCATCTTCATACTTCGGACAGTGACGTTTACTACTATACAATCTGGAGCCAAACCAGATGCATTTGTTTTGATATGAAGTGCCTTTTCTGCCCCAAGATCTGCGCCAAAACCTGCCTCTGTGACTACAATATCATGGATAGATAATGCGAGTCTATCTGCTATAATGCTTGAATTGCCATGAGCAATATTTGCAAATGGGCCAGCGTGAATAAATGCTGGAGTCCCCTCTGTTGTTTGAACTAAATTTGGTAGAAAGGCAGTCCTCATTAGTAATGACATTGTTCCTGCTGCACCTATGTCTTCTGCCATTACCGGCTTTCCATCCTTGGTAGATCCAATGACAATATTTCCTAATCTCTTTCTAAGATCTTCATAGTCTGTGGCTAATGCAAGTATTGCCATTACTTCACTTGCTGCAGTAATATCAAATCGCTCCTCACGGGCTACACCGTTTCCAGGGCCTCCAAGACCGATTGCAGCTCCTCTCAATGATCTGTCATTCATGTCAATGACTCTGGGCCATAGTAGTCTTGAAGAATCGATTTCTAATTTGTTTCCATGATGCAAATGATTGTCTAGAATTGCGCTACAAAGATTATGAGCAGAAGTCACTGCATGCAAGTCTCCTGTAAAATGTAGGTTGATATCTTCCATAGGCAGAACTTGGACATGTCCTCCTCCTGCAGCTCCTCCCTTAATCCCAAAAACTGGCCCCATTGACGGTTCTCTAATTACACATGCTGAATTTTTACCTATTTTGTTCAAACCCATACTTAATCCAATGGTTGTAACTGTTTTTCCTTCACCATATCTTGTTGGATTTACGCTGGTAACTAGAACTAATGAACCTCTAGGTCTATCTAATCTTGAACGAATAGCTGGCCATGTTACTTTGGCCATATGACGGCCAAAAGGAATTAGTTCTTCCACACCTATCCCCATCTTCCATGCTATCTCTTCAATTGGGGCTAGTTCTATCGAACGAGAGATGTCTAAATCGGACTCCATCCTGTCTCGCCAGTTCTTCGTGGATTTGAACCTTAAGCGTCATCACCATACGTTCAGGCTCTTTGGAGAGTACATGGGGGGGCGCCGAGAGGTACATTGTGTCGTCGCAGGTTCTCCTGTTTCTCACTCATTAACTCCAGTTCTTTCTCTATTGGTAGATTTTCATTTGAACCAAAATGGTCATAGATCAATAGTTGGTACGTCTTGTTATGATACGAAGGATCTTTCTGAGTTATTAGGGCAGATAGTTTTAGGAGGTAATTTAGGCACTAAGGTGCCGACTAATCACCTCTTAGATTTAGTTCAGAGTGCAACTCATGACATCACTACTTTCCCTGAAGGATGGGGTGTTAATGCCTTAGATTTAGATGAATACTCCGAGGTTGAATCCCCATATGGGGACTCTCCATTGGTATGGGTCTCTTTGACAACTCCTCTAAAACATGGACTAACATCTCGTTCAGGTGTTATTTCATCAGATAGAAGTCTAGAGATTGCATCAACGAATCAAGTCCGTTGGGATGGCCATCATTTAGTTACAGGTAGTACAGATGGACTAGGGGTAGTTTTAGTTGCACGTTCTTTTGGTTTGTTTTCACATTCTAAACCTCCTTTGTTGATACTTAGAGGAGGAGGAGCTGCCGCTCGCTCTGTTGCTGAAGCATGGGCTAAAGCAGGTGGAGAGATATACTGCGTTACCGGACGTCGTCCACTAGATGAAAGGGGTCCTTGGGCATCATCATTAATTTCATCTTTAGATGGTAGTAATCTGTCTTCAAAATTATATATTGATTTTGACTCAGGTTTAGAGGGTAACAGTGATCATCCACCCCCCATTCAGGTAGATATTCAATTATCACCTTCATACAATGATTTAGGTTCGATTTATCCTGTTCAGGGTTCTACTGGAACTCTTCATTTAGATGGAAGGTGGATGTTAGCAGCCCAACATCTGATTGCTTGGGCTATTTTTATCGAACCTTCAAGACGTGAATTTCTTCCAAGTTTGCCTTTACTGTTGTACAGATTAAGTGATGTAGAACATAATATGAATATCAATAAATCATAATGGGATATTTCCGTGTTTTCTAGGTGGTTGCCATACTCTCTTGGAAATCAGAGGGCTCAAAGCCCGAATTAGTTTTAATCTAGTCTCTTTTGGTTCGATAACATCATCTAACCAGCCATTTCTTGCAGCAACATATGGGTCTCCAAACTTACGTCGATATTCTCCTACCAATTCTATGTGGGTGGCAGAAGGATCTTCCGCCTCTTTCAATTCCCTTCTGTGAATGATATTTACTGCTCCTTCTGCCCCCATGACCGCCAACTCTCCTGAAGGCCATGCAACGTTATAATCGGACTCAAGGTGTTTGCATGACATGGCTAAATATGCTCCCCCATATGCCTTCCGAGTAACGATTGTTAGTTGGGGAACAGTTGCTTCAGCATAAGCATACAATAATTTAGCTCCATGTCGGATAATTCCTCCCCATTCTTGTACTGTTCCAGGAAGGAAACCGGGCACATCTACGAAAGAGACTAACGGGATATTGAAACAATCACATGTTCGAATAAATCGAGCGGCCTTTACAGATGCATCAATATCGAGACATCCAGCTAGAACTTTAGGTTGGTTTGCTATTATTCCTATGGGGTTGCCCCCCAACCTAGAAAATCCTACCACAATATTCTCAGCATATTGGGGTTGTAATTCTAAAAATTCATTATCATCTACTATGATTTCAATGATTTTCTTCATGTCATAGGGTCGATTCGAATCATCAGGTACGATGTTCGTTAGTGAATCACATATCCTATTTTCAGGATCAGAAGTTTGTAGTACAGGAGGCAAAGCATCACAATGATCGGGGAAAAATGACAGAATTTCCGCTACAATGTCCATGGCATCGTCTTCGTCTGTGGCGACTAAACTAGCAATTCCTGAACGACTTGCATGCATTTCTGCTCCACCAAGGTCCCTTGATGTCATTCCTTCTTCAGCTACCTCTGGCGTTTCTAGTGGACTTGAAAGGAAGAATTCTCCATGTTCTTCACCTATAATGACAAAATCAGCAATAGCTGCTGCTAATGCAGATGCTCCAACTACTGGTCCCATGACTAACGAAATCATAGGGATTCGTCCAGAGCATGAAATGAGTCGATCCATCAATTCACCAGTGGCTCCCAACGCAGTTACGCCTTCGTGGGCTCTTTGGCCTCCTCCATCCCAAATCCCTACTAATGGAAGGCGAGATTTGAGTGCCATTTCTACAATTTTTACAATTTTTTGAGCATGCATCTCACCCATTGAACCTCCAAAAACAGAAAAATCTTGAGAAAAACACATGACTCTTCTCCCTTCTATGGTTGCACTTCCTGCCATTACTCCATCTCCGAGGATGGAATTTCTGTCCATGCCGTGTTCAGTCTCTCTACTTTTCACAAAGGCATCTATTTCGACAAAACTGCTGTTGTCTACAAGAGACTCAATTCGTTCTCTGGCAGTTTTTCTGCCTGATTTGCGAATAGCGTCAATTTTGGATTGCCCTCCTCCTCTTCTTGATTCCTCTTTGAGGCTGGCTAGATCTTCCATTGGGTCAATCCTCGACGCCATTATCTGCTGAAATGAATCGATAGTTCATCATCAAAACTATCTGAATGAATTAAATTTTTCAATTGGAAATTTAATTTTCCAATTGGATTATTGTATATCGATAATTTCTCCACATAGGCTTGTAGACCATATTGATTTGATCTTTGAATTTTCATTACTAAATCGTGAAAGTAAGTAATGTAGTTTAACCAAAGATGATTCTGGAGGTCCAACAGATCCATGTCCTATTATACCCATTTCTTGTTGTTCACGTCCTTTGGAGTATACGTCTAAGTGTACCGGTCCGAATACTGTTTGAGTAGACATTACAACAATTCCTCCATCTTCTATGTACAAATTCAGAGCTCTTTGAACATCAGGATTTTCAGGACTGTCTCCATTTGGATCAGAAATCGGAAGATGTCCAAGTCCAGTACCATGGACGTGAATAGCATTAGGTTTGGTTGAAGCTAGGGCAGTGATGTGCTCAGAGCGTAAATGAGGACCTGCAATAATCTCTGCAATAGATATTGATTCATCAAATAGAGTTGGTTTTCCAATAGGTCGTTGCTCACCAGTATCTCTAATCATTTCAATTGAACAATCACTACCTTCAACTGTTATTCTTCCTAATTCTCCAATGTCTATGGATTTAAAAGCCCCTCTTGATGAAGAGTGCATTTTTCTTGTCGATATTCCAGGAAGAATACTTAGCACTCCATCGGATGAATTTTCATGCATCACAATCATGGTCGAATCTCCATTTCCAGAGGGATTCAGGCCATGTCCTGCAAGATAAATCGCGGCAATTAGATTTTCTCTAGCATCTGAAGATCCTCTATCAGATGACCTCTGAGATCCAGTGAATACAATTGGGCCTGGGGGTCTCCCTCCATCTCCTGACCAAGAAAATGCTAATGCTGCTGCACTAATCCCCATAGTATCTGTTCCGTGGGTGATTACAACTCCCTTAGCCCCCCGTTCAAAAGCGGCTTCAGTCTGTTCAATCATTTGATTCCAATGTCTTGGACGAATATCATCTGAAAACATATTGCCTATTAGTACTGCTTCAATTCGTGCAATAGGTCTTAATTCTGGAACAGAATCTAATATTTCATCAGGTTCAAACCTTGCGATTACTGCACCTGTTTCATAATCCACTTTGCTAGCAATAGTTCCCCCTGTATGAAGTAAGATAACAAGAGGTAAATCTTGATTCATATCATTTTCTGTTTTTGTATTTTCTGATTCGAAACTTTCTTTTGGATTTTCAATCAATTCTATTGAATCAATTCCCTCTAATGGGTGGGAAAGATTGTATCCATTTTGAAGCTTAATGGTGACCAGTCCATTTCCTGCGGGGCTAATAATTACTCCTTCATGAGTTTGTTTACCCATTCTTGATTCGATGATTATTCGAACCTTAGAGCCGCTTGGGGGTACTTCCATGTACACTGAGGTAGTTAGCAAGACCATCAACTGAACGGATAGAAAATGCAGCATATGCCCTTCTACAGTGATTTATGGTGCCGGGAGCGGGACTTGAACCCGCGACCTTCGGATTTCTCAGATGCGTCTCATCGTTTGCGCAGACTTTTCAGTCCACCTACCCTATGAGTCCGACGCTCTACCAACTAAGCCACCCCGGCGATACCTTGTCCACCAAAGAGTATGATATGAGCGTTTCACTTGACTCCCAACCTTCATGTGTGGTCGAGCCCCCGTTTAGGATGGTCGCATGGTAGATATTGACACTGCTCTTCGATCCGCGGCTATTGATGGAAGGAAAGCAAAACGTCAATCTGATGACTCTAAACCACGTCGTGCAGGAGGTTCTGTTGGATTGGAACCATTCGACCCATCGGAATTTAAGAAAAAAGAAATAGCCGATACCTATTCTATGTGGTTGGTCATTATTGGTTCGGTTATATTGGCATTGGTAATGAGATATTTCGTTATGCCTAGTACTGATGAACCTAGTCCTATACTATGGCTTCTTCCACTGAGTTTTGTATTTGCTTTACCAAGTTTGCATCGATTAATCATTCCATCGAAGTTTTCAGACTTGTATACTGGTGGAAATTGGTTCAGGTCAGGAATGCTTTGGATTTTCACTTGGTTATCTGTGAGTATTCTTCTGGTTAATCCACCTATGGCAGATATTAGTGCGCCTGAAATTACTAATGCATCAATATTATTTGACGATGGTGATGAAGCATATAATTTGAGTAATAATTTTATGAGATCTGGTACTACGATTGAAATCACTATCGATGGGTCAGTTACAGAAGGAGATATGTGGCTAATATTGGGGGTTCGAGATAATATCAATCTTGAATCTTGCATTGTGAATATCTCGATGGAAAGGTCAGAAGAGATTCTACTTGAAACAACTTTCAATGCTATGGGTACAAATGCATCAGATAATTTTATTCAAATCCAATCTTTGAACTCTTCAACAATGTCATTAGTTTCCGATCCTTTGCCAATCAGAGATGAAGATGAAGGCGTTGCTATAGAGATTGGTTCTCTTGAATCTGGCACATATTCACTTTCTTATTCCATCAGTCAGCAAGGCGACCCATGGTATCTTTCAGGAACTAGTGGCGAATATACAATCAAGATAATCAACGATTAATTTTTATTTAACAAAGAACAAATTCTTGCCGTCATCGCATCAAGCTGTAGATGTTCTCCTCCTCCTTGGACTAATCTGTGGTCAATTTCTGCCATCCATTCTGTTAATTCCAATTTAATTTCTTCAGTAAGAAATGAGGTAACTCCAAGTTCACGATGTAATTGGTTTACCAAATCGGTTCCTGCTAAACCGAATTCGTCGAGGATTTGTCTCAACCTTCTTCTTGCAGGTTGAAATCCATCCTCTTTACAGGCTAATAGGTATCCTTGAAGGACTTCAGGAGGGGCAGTTGCACTAGTCTCATACACCAATGTGCGTGTTACTTTTTCACTCATGCCAGCAGCAACTTGGAGAGCAGTAATTGCTTTTCTCAAATCCCCCAAACTGATGTGAATTATTGCATCAGCAGCTTCTTCTTCTAAAACTAGGTTTTCAGAATTGGCTACTTGATTAATTTGAATTCTCATTTGTTCATCTTCTAATGGACGAAATCGGAAAACAGCACATCTGCTTTGAATTGGCTCAATTATTTTTGAAGAATAGTTACAAGAAAGAATGAATCTACATGTTTCGGCATATTGCTCCATTATCCTTCGCAATGCACCTTGTGCATCATTCGTTAAGGCATCCGCCTCATCAAGAAAAATTACTTTGAAGGTAGCTCCGCCTAGAGGTGCAGTTCTAGCGAATTGCTTGACTTTATTTCTGATAGAATCTAAACCGCGTTCATCTGAAGCATTCATTTCAAGTAAATTTTGTCTTACAGTTTCTTGGAAAACATCTCTTGCCAATGCTAATGCTGCAGTCGTTTTTCCTGTTCCAGGTGGTCCTGCAAAAAGTAAGTGGGGAAAAGTTCCTCGCTCACTGTATCCTACGAGTCGATCGACTACAGCTCGTTGCCCTCTCATCTCAGAAACGGACTGTGGCCGGTGTCGTTCTACCCATAGTTCGCTCATGTTCTCTCTTCATTGTCGTAACTTATCGTCCATCAACGTTCGCACTAAGAGAATTGTACTTTCTCGACCATGCTACGCATGGTCTGAGTCGGAAATCCCTTATGGGTCATAGAGTATCGGACATGCATGACCGCAGCGATAGCGAACTCCGTTTCCCGCAAAAACCTCTTTGGCACACTGTCAATAATCCTCTTACTTTTGTTGATGTCATGGTCTGCTTCTGTTGGTAATTACGATGAACTTTCCGAAGACTCCTCTCCATTTTATATTACTTCTAATAATGCTGCAACAGCTGATACTGCAATAAACAAATCTGCACCAAACAACGGTTATTCTACTCATCAATCGATTCTGATGTTTTCTTCTGACTCTATGGATAGTCGAGGATTATTCGATTTTAACATTAGTGACACAAGTGGAAACCCTCTTCCTACCAGTTTCCGTGTTACTTCTGCTCATTTGGTTCTTCGATGCAATCAAATCTCTCAGTTTGGTTCAGGAAGGACGATGTTCTCTGCTGCTTCTTTAGACGCATCACATACATTATCCCAATCTACTTGGAATTTAGCTTCAACAGGAGTAAATTGGTCAGTACCAGGTGCTGATGGTTCTACAGATAGAGGTGTATGGGAACCCCCTTACATCTCTTCTTCTACATCTGTTTCAACAGCAATAAATGTCACATCTTTGGTTCAAAGTTCATTGCGATCTGGCTCTACTCAGATCTCATTCGTTGTTAGCGCCTTAGGAGTCCCAGTGATTTGTGACACAATGGAATCATCTACCACTGCATTCAGACCGAACTTGCGAGTTGATTATGCTGCAATCGGTTCTACTTCTGTAGGTTCTGTGAATATCACTTCTCCTCAAAATGGAATTGCATTGACTTTACCCGATACTCTTTCATTGACTGCGGATACCACTCCTACTATCACTTGGGCCGATCTAAATGGCTCTAATGTTGAGGTTCAGATATCCAATGAAAGTGGTTTCCTCGGAATTCATGATGGAGATTGGGTATGGGATTCATGGTCCGATTCTAGCCAATTCTCATTTACCAATAGTACAGTTGGTAGTTTTCAGACTCCTTCTACTAATCTTTCAGCAGGTTCAGACTATTTCGCTAGAATTCGTTCATCAACTTCTCAAAGTATTTTATCAGATTGGGTTTCGGTAAAATTCTTACTTCCTGACCATGATATTTCGGACGAAGTAGACGGTTCGAAGTCATTTACTGTCCGAAATAATAGTATGGGATATGGAGGGACCTTTGAGGACACATTCGTAACATCCGGAAATACTAGTTTTAATGGCGGTTCAGCAAATAATATGATTGTAGGTCATTCAAATGATACTGGTATAGGTACAGGAGTAATGTTACTGCGAATAAATATTGGAGACATTGGACTGCATGAAAATTCATCTATCCACGAGGCAGATTTAGTATTACGTAGAACTGATCGAGAAAGATGGCCTGTAATTTCCGTGTCTGAATTTAGCGATGATCAATGGACACAGCATGGCGCAAATTGGACACATAACGGTGCAGGTTCTTCTTGGAATCTCGGTGAATTAGATGGAACTAGTTATGGAGGCGTAAATGGAAATCAATCCTCACCTCAATTAACATTTGATTTAGCCCCCTTAATTAGAGATAGATTGTTGGTAAATTCTACTGAACCTCTCA
Organism: Methanobacteriota archaeon; assembly: GCA_002702985.1. Taxonomy (GTDB): domain Archaea; phylum Thermoplasmatota; class Poseidoniia; order Poseidoniales; family Thalassarchaeaceae; genus MGIIb-N2. The sequence goes on along the minus strand of PADI01000039.1, from coordinate 28,870 downwards.
ATCTTATGGTTCAAGGAATTGGACCAAATGGAGCTTTTGTAGAAATAGGGTCTAGCGAAGAAGCTCTTGAATACAATCCTCGGCTTGAGATTCGTTATGATTGGGGAGATAATATTCTACCATCATCTCCAGTAGATCTCACTCCTAGGGATCGTTCTGGTTCATGGTCGGTTAGTGGTGCTAATCTAACCAGCAGTGATACAATTGTTGTAAGTTGGAATACTACTGGCCATTCTGGACACGATGTTATTATCAGTACCTCTAAAGATGAAGATTTCAAATCCACAGTTACTCGTTCTGCTGATAGTCGTACGGATTCAGGTTTTGATCTTGCTGCTGGAACCTTTACGTTCCCAACTAATTGGGGATTGGGAATAGGAGATCATATCTGGTGGAGAATATCATTCATTGTAGATGGAGATAGAAGTTACTGGAGTGATTCAATGATGTATGTTCCTAACTTGAATTCAACATATCTGACTGGAAATGAGCATCAGATGAGATTATCCGATGGTAATGCTTCGGCTTCCACTAATCAAGTGAATGCGGTACCTGAGTGTGAAGATACTTATCTTGATTCGTCCAGTACTTCTACGAATAATGATGATTCATATCTGGTAATATCTAGTACTGAAGTTGCATTGTTTAAATGTGATATGGCTGGATTAATTCTCCCAGAAGGAATGGCCATACAAAGTGCTGTTCTGAGAACATATGCATGGCAATTTACTACCTTTTCTAATGTACCAATAAATGTTTATTCTGGAACCTCTGATTGGAATGAAACAGGTGCTACATGGGATACACGTGATGGAACCCGTTCATGGGCAAGTTCAGGTGCTGATGGGACCGATAGAATCTCATTACTAGATAGCCAAACAATTAGTACAACTGGAGACGATTGGTTTGAATGGAATATTACTTCAGCGGCTCAGGCTGCGAATAGATGGGGCACTCCTCTTAGTGTAATTATGACTTCAAGTAGTGGAACTTCGGCTTCTTTCCAAGATTCTGAAACAGGTTCAACAGGACCAGAGATTGTGATAACATATGGTATCGGAGATGACACTTCTCCGGATGTTCCAGTTGGTATGAATCCGTCAGCAGATGAATGGATGGTTTCTGACGATTTATTGATGCAAGGAATTGTCCGTCCAGAGCATTCATGGACGACTCCTTTGCAGAATACAAATGCAATCGAAATTCAAATTGATCAAGATGTTTCAATGTCATCTTCCAATCTTGAGACATTCCAATCGTGGATAGATACCTCTGCATTTAATCTGGCAAGTGGAACATTTACCCCTTCATCAGATATGACTGAAGGCGAACGATATTACTGGAGAATGCGAGGAATTAGTTCTTCAGGACAAGTTGGAAATTGGAGTGCTACTTCATCTTACGTGATTCCAGACGTAGTTAGTTCAATGCTAGACTCTGATACCTCAGAAGTTGAAATGCACCACAATGGATTCTTGCCAGAAGATCATTGGCCAGAATTCTTTGATACATATTTTGATGAGAGACCCGCATACGAGAATACTTCTTATGCATCTTCGACAAGTCTAACCTTGTTTTCTCCCCCAGATATTGGAAGTGGAAATTTCAACATTGACGGGAATTTCAGTAACGATCGTGGCGCTTTGTTCAAGATACCAATTAATGAGAATTTAACACTCCCTCAGCCAAATGATATCAGGATAGTAGGGACAGAACTACACTTTAATGTAATTAGCGGCCATGGTTCTGGAGTTCGAGTTTACGCGGCTCCTATTGATCGTTTCAACGAATCAGCAACAGGTAGAACCATGGATGGAAGTACTAACTGGTCCTCTACACATACATTCGGTAATGGAAACGTTTCGATTGATGATGGAGTCGCTAAGGAAGTGACAAATTCTGGATTAAATAGCATCAATATCACCAGATTAATGCAACTCGCAGCAGATAGCGGAGAGGATTATTTGTATCTTGCACTAACTGCCGCACAAGATAGTTACACGAGTACTTGGAATGGAATTAGTATCAGCAGTGTTGATGCAAGTATTGCAACAGAGCGTCCATATCTTAAAATTCAATATAGAAATGGTTCGGCCCCTGTTCCAAATACAACTGGAACTCCAGATATTCCAAATAATGGTGAATTGGTTTGGAATACAAATGGCATTATCTTAGATCCAGATACTTCTCCAACTCTTGAGTGGTTGACCCCCAGTGGCTGGAATTCTTCATGGGATTGGATGTTGAGAGTAGATTGCAGAGGCCAATCCTCATGGTCTCTATCAGCTGAATATGATTCTCGCTCAGATAGTGGTTTTGATCTCACAGGACCTAGTTTCACTTTCCCTTCAACAGTTAGTTTAGCTCAGGATTCAACGTGTTCGTGGAGTTTGCAATCCGTTGTTGATGATATGTTGGGGCCAATTTCTAGTGATTCTATCTTTGGGGTACCCAACGATTTGACAAATTCTATTGATTCAACACATGAATCACTAACAGCCCAGACAGGGATGGCACATTCCGATTTTGATATGTATGAATTGGTAGATGATACTGAGATTCGTAGTAATCTTCCTAGTACTAACTTCGGTCAGTCTGCTAGTATGTACATTGGTCGTAGTGGATTTGGAATAATTAATGTTGATTTAACTCATATCCCGATTCCTGAACCTTGGATGTCAAGTGATGCAAGCATTGATTTATACAAGATGGGGTCAACTACCGGAAATCATCAGATAGCAGTGTACAACATTTTTGATGAATGGGATGAATCAGCAAACTGGAATAATGCAAGTTCCAATACACCTTGGTCTACCCAATCTGGCTATCTTGACAATACTATGTCTCCAATAAGCACTACAATTGTTAACGCAACATATGGATGGTATTCATGGGATATTACCGAAGCAGTACAGCAGGCTAGAGTTCGAGGAGATGATATCGTACGTTTATTATTCCGCGATACCTCAGATCCTTCTAATTCCAACGTCTATTTTGCTACATCTGAATATTCTCAGAATCAATACTCTCCTAGACTCAATATGATATATTCTAGTGGAAACATTTGGATTCCTCAAGATGCATCTTCGTTGAATCCATCTCTTGGTTCTGAAACCACAATGTGGAATTCAACTGCTTTGTTACCTACTCCTCCTGATTCAGTTGATTTGTCTTGGAGTCATTCATTGACCAATCATTCTTGGGATTTCCAAGTTGACACAGATCCATTTTTCGCCACTCCTGATTCATTCAATAGTAATGCAAATACCAGTTTGTTTACCACCACTACAGGTACACCATCATCCACATCGTTCACTTTCCCATCATCAATAACTTGGGATGATGCATGGTATTATTGGAGAGTTAGAGGCGTTGATAGTAGCCAATATGGTAATTGGACAGAAGGGGGTTCCTTCAGAGTTCCAGATTCAGTAGTTGGAACATCTGATGGAGCAGGAAATTTCTCTGTTACATTGGAGCGAGGAGATGTTTTCGAAACCAGCGGAAATCTACCTTCATTCCCTGATACCTATATCGACAGTGCTGGTGGTCCAGGTCAGACTCAGAATCATGGAACTTCAGTTTCTCTGAATGTTGGATCATCTACAACCGCTGGAGCAATTGTTGTATCATTAATTGAGATGGATTTAGGAGAATTACCTTTCCAATCTACAACACTACCAACAGGAGTAACTCTCAGACTCCATCGTTCAAACTATCTTGGTTCTGGAGCACACACTGTCGGAATCCATGACTGTGGAAATAATACTTGGTCAGAAGATACGGTTTCTTGGAGTACGTATATTCCAGGTACTCAGTGTAGCACCACTGCTTCAGCTTCTATTACTAGAGTCGCTACTGGTTCAGGAACATGGTATGAATGGGATATTACTTCAATTGCTAGAAATGCTTTCACAAATCAAAATGGTCGAATGACTTTGGCATTGATCACAAACTGGACTGGAACATTGTATTTCTCATCTTCCGAGGCTAGTAGTAATACACCTCAACTTGTGTTTGATTTTGTTGATAATCCAAATGGGATTACTCCTCCTCCTCAAGTGAGTTTGCAATCTCCTGCTGATCAATCAGTTCTCTTTGAGGAAGATGGGTATCTGTTATCTTCGTCGGTTCGCCCTACTCTTTCATGGAATGCCGCATCTGGGGCTTCTGGTTACATCTTGCGATTAATGAATGATACAACAACTCTCACTCAGCGTTCTTGGATTGATTCTGGATTTACAGGATGTACTCTTCCGACGATTTGTTGGACACCAAATTTCGATCTAGACCCTGATGTTCTCTATTCTTGGGATATTCAATCTATTGCCGGCTCAATACCAGGTGCTCGTTCAGCAGCATGGTCATTTGCAGTAGGTGAACCTGAAACCACTAGTTTAGGAAACCATCTTTACAGTATTACATATGGTGAAGGAGAAGCAGCTAGTGTGCTTCAATACCCGAATATCCATGATTCAACAATAGATGAATCAGATCCAAGTGAAGTATTCACAGATCGTGGCCTAGAGGTTGGTATTGGATGTGGTGATTCTTCATCAGGACCCACGACTACAAACGAGTGTAGAAGCATTATTTGGCTTGATTTAGGACAGATCCCACTTCCATCAAATCTTAATCCCCATAGTGGGAAATTAAGAATTCATCTCGATGGTGTTTTGTTGGCTGATACTTCATACCTTGATGTAAGTGCTCATGCACTATTGAATCAGAATTTCTCTGAAGTATCTTCTACTTGGGATGATGCATCTTATGGAAATGCTTGGGATATTCCAGGAATGCGTAGTGGTGTAGACTATGCTTCTACTCCATTAGATACTGTGCGAATATACAATACAAATGGAAATACTTGGGTTGAATTTGACATTAGTGGTGCCATGACTTCTATGTATGGTACTCTTGGGATTGTGTTAATTGGAACTCCAGATACCGCAGGTGGTAGAATTGTTGTAGAATTTGATAATTCAGAAGATAGTACGTATCATCCTCAATTGATTCTGAATTATACCAATGTCTACGATATTCAGATTACTGGACCGTCTTCTACGGATGCCGATACTCCCGTTACATTTACTGCCACTCTTTTGGACGTCACTGGTCAAACATTAGCAGGCAATGTAGTTTGGAGTAGTTCTAGTCTCGGTTCTATTTCCACTTCCGGGGTTTATACCCCTCAATATGCAGGTAATGAACAGGTTGTAGCCCGTTTCGGTCAAGTATCCAAAGTGCTGAATCTATCAGTAGATCATGGTTCTCCTGTTACATTGATTCCTGATAGAACAACAGCTGCTTTGAATGCTGATCAGAGTCTTCCGGTTTCTGCAATTGTGGTTGATCAATTTGGAAATGAAGTAGACGGCGAAATTGTACTTTGGTCAGTAACAAACGGTACCTTTTCGTCCACAGGTGATCTTACTGTATCTACAACCACTCCTTCTTCATCAGTTACTTACATGCCATGGTTAACGGGTACTCAGACTATAACTATCACATGGGGGAGTAGCACTGAAACAATTCCAGTAGTTGTTTCTACAGGTGCGCCCCATCATCTTGTTGTTTCTGGATGCGCAGTTGTTGATGCAGGAAGTACCTGTACATACACTTGGATTGTTGAAGATATTCGATTCAATGAGATGCCAGCATTACAAGCAGGAACTGTTTCTTGGTCAGTAGAAAATGGAAATATCACTTCTGCAGGAGAATTTACTGGAGATCATGTTGGAAACTGGACAATTAATGCTAGTAGTTCAGTTGGAGTCAGTGGTTTCTTTGATGTTGAGGTTGTTTACGGAGCGATTGGATCTGTTATTCTAACTGCTAACGTCACAGAAATTACTGCCGACGAATCAGTAGACTTTACCGTAATTCGTGTAGATATTAGAGGAAATTCAAATGATATTACTGACACCTTGAGTCTCAATGAATGGTCTGCTTTGAATGGTACATTCATAGAAGTTGATTCTAGAATAATTTGGACAGCATGGTCCAAAGGTACTCAATGGGTGGAGGTAGAGATTGAAGGTGAAACCGACAGAGTTACAATTTCAGTTGTTGATGGGGCTCCTGTAGAAATGGATCTTAGGGTTACTGGCGGGTTATCTCAGGCTACTGCTGGAGAAATTCTGAATCTACGCGCTTTCGTAATAGACCAGAGGGGAAATCAGAAACCAGTTACTCCCGAAAATTGGTTGATAACAACTCCTGGTGCCGATCAATCATGGATTGTTCTCGATGGCGCTGCTGCTAATTTCTATGCATACACTGAAGGAGATTGGACCGTACAAGCTGCATTAACATGGACTGATGGAGTTACAACCGTACCTCTCACTGCTTCAGAAACTGTTACTGTTATACCTGGTGCTCTCGCAGATGTCGAAATCCAAGGTTCTTCGGATTATACATTAACTGCTGATGATTCTATCTCTCTGAGTGTAGTCGCTAAGGATATGCAACAAAATGTTGTACAGGCCGAATCTCTTAGATGGTATATCCATGATATTTCACTTTCATCTCCTCCCGGGGAATGTGGTGCTTCTTTGGATTCTGAGGAAATCACCAATGAAGTTGATTCTACTGGTTCTTGGGCAGCAGGAGTTGAAGGAACATATCGGATTTGTGCAATACAAAATGGATATCAAGATAGTATTTCTGCAACAGTTTCCCATGGTGTTGCTGTAAGAATTTGGCATGTTGCAGAAAAAGATTTGATGGTAGCAGGTGAAATGGTAGATATTCAATTGTATGCGGAAGATTCAGCATTGAATCAATTTGCAATAGTGGAATCCACATGGGATGATCCTGTGATTTGGGATATAGATAATGACAACACTGGAGCCTATGTCTTCAAGCAAACAACAGTTGGAATTTATGAACTCGAATATATTCATAACGGACTATCTGAAATTTGGACTGTCGAAGTAATTGCGTCAAATTTAGATTACATTGTTCTTAATGCTGATAAAACTGAAGCAGAACAACAAGGAACATTGTCCATAACTGCATTCGGATATGACGAATGGAATAATCCTGTTTCATTGAATGACCCTTATATTGTTGCAACAGGACATGAAATTAAACAAGGGTCAGGAAGCCAGAATTGGGAAATTACTTTGATTTCTTCTGGTTCTGGAACCATAACAGTAGCGGATCAAGGAGAATCTGCTTCAATTGCTATTAATTCAGTTGGAACAATTCCAGGATTCTTTGCAGCAGGTGGAATGTTGTATTATGCCGCTGCTGGCTTGATAGGATTACTAATTCTTGCATTACTGGTATTTGTTGTTGTGATTCTAAGAAGAGGCGGAAATGACGATTATGACTTTGACGATGATGACGATTATGACGATGATGACGATTATGAAGACACAGAAGGACCTGTAGCAGGCCCATCTGGCCCGGTAGCAGGTCCATCAGGTCCGGTAGCAGGTCCATCTTCTCCTGTTCAAGAGGTACAGGAACAACCTGAAGAGCAATCAGAAGATGATGGCGTTACAGTTGATGAAGATGGAACTGAATGGTGGGAAGATCCTGATGATGGAACATGGTATTATCGAACACCAGACATGGATGATTGGGAACCTTTTGAGGAATGAGTTTCTATGTCCAAGAAAAATAGCCTTGCACTATTTTTAGTGCTGGTTATCATTTCCAGTACCTCATATTGGACACCTGAGAATGAATTACGGGAAATTCGTGAATTTTACGCCCCTGTAGAGATTGATAATGGTAATGGAACATGGACTCTTCAGTATCAAGATGATGGTTCAGGAGGTTTTTCTGATGCAGTAATTAGTAGCGCAAATCCTTCAATGGTAGATACTACCTCTTCGATTATCGAGATTAGTTCAGACCCTCAAAACGGGACTGAGCAAAGGGCACTTTTTGGGATCGATCTTTCCACTGTAGGTTTCATGAGCAATATTTCTATTATTTCTGCATCTTTAGAATTAACAATTGATACTGCTCCTTCAAATGCTACAAATGTAATGGGACTAATGACATATCGTGATTGGGTAGACCCCTCCTGGAATGGCGCAACACCTGCAGTAAGTTGGACTGAACCTGGGGGGGACTCTAATTCAGATACTGGTGGTCCGAATTCATTTGTCGCTGCAACTCCATCTTCTACTACAATTTCATTGGATGTAACTGATAATCTAAAGGTTGGACAAGCTCGTAATGCTCAAGGAAATGGAGGTTTTGTTGGAGTAATGGTGATGGGAGCAGCATGGAATAGCGATTCTTATCTCCCTTGGTCAATGTCTTTTCATTCATCAGAATCAGGAATTTCTTACATACGTCCTCAATGGAATATTATTGTAAATTGGAATCAGCCAGCTACATTATCTTCAGTTGATCCAGGTTGGGTAGATATCGAACCAAGGTTTGGGCAAGTATCTGCAGATACTGACTCACCATTGAAAGCACAAGTACGTCACGAAGACGGTAGTGTTTCATCATCTCCAGTTAATTGGAATGTAATGGCTGGAACTGGTTTTGTAGATTCTAGCGGATTGTTTGCTCCTCTAAGTTCTGGGTTTGAATTTATTTGCGCAGAAGCAATTAATGGAGACACAGGTTGTATTGTGCTATTAGTTACACCTGGTGCTCCGGTGACGATGTCTATTATTCCGTCTAATGCTTCTTTCCCTGTTGGAGTTGATATTCAATTGTCTGCTCTTTTTTCTGATATTAAGGGGAATGATTACCCTGCATCACCTCAGTGGTCAGCGGATTCAGGTACAATTCATCCTAATGGTACGTACGAACTTACCGAGGTTGGTACTCATCGAGTTGATGCATCGGCTGCTGGTCTGACCGCTTGGACCTATGTTACTTTGATTGAAGGTTCGCCAACAAATCTGATTTTACCCCAAGATTTGTCAGTTAAATCTGGAGAAAGAATATCTGTACTTCCAACAGCAGTTGATGCATTAGGTAATCCAGTAGATTTGGCATTAGCTGGAGATTTGACTTATTCTGTAGATTCTGGTTCTGTTGATAATTCTGGGATGTATACTGCGGCAGCGGTTGGCACTTGGACAATAGATTGTGCAGCCTCTTTAGGCGCTTCTGGCTCAACTCAGGTTGTAGTTACAGTAGGGGATCCAGTAGATCTATCAATTGTTCATCCTAACAGAACTGTTGCAGCAGATGAAGCGGTTGCTCTACCAATAATATGGACTGACGCATTTGGAAATGAAGTAGAGATGCCTCTACCTCTTTCTGCATGGTCAGCAGAAGATGGAGGTTTTCGTAACGGAGAAAATGGAACTGTAGAATGGCTACCTAGAGATCTTGGAACTTATTGGGTGAAGATAGATTACGAGAATCTAACTGATACAATCAATATCGAAGTTGGTGCAGGAAGTATCGCTTCTGTGTTGATTGATTCCGATTCATCGAATCTCCAAGCGGGTGAAGAATCATTCTTACAAATGAAGGCGCAGGACTCTTTGGGTAATCAAAGAATTTTAGATGCTGTTTGGAGTAACCTTGGACAAGGCCCAAATCCAGTAGCATTTGCAAATGGTGCTACATTTACTCCTCTTCAGATTGGAAACGTAACGCTTGAAGCAGTAGCTACTGAAAATGGTGTCACATATACTGCTACTCGAACATTTGAAGTTACTCCTGGTCGTTTGGTTCGAATTGCTTTTGCCGGCGAAGGAGTTACTATGACTACAGATGATTCTCTTGAGTTACTTCCAATGGGCTATGATTCATTGGATAATCCAATTGAAGGACTTGAGTTTAATTGGACCGTAAATGGAGAAGATATGACTTCTGAAATTAGAGATGCAGGAAATGTGTTCAGACCAAGTCAGGTCGGAGATATTCAACTCGAAGGAATGGCGGCAGGTCGTGCTGCTAGAGTTGATCTACTGGTTTTAGCTGGATTGCCTCAGAGTCTTTCAATTTCTCATGATTTAGTTTCTAATTCATTTCCTGGAGGAAGCGAGGTAATTCTTACTGTATTAGGAGTAGATTTAGCAGGTAACGAGAATCCAATTGATAATGTTTCATGGAGTTTTTTAGATGATGCTGGATCAATTTCACCAGGTAATTCACCCGGTGAATACGTCTACGTAGTTGGAGAAATAGGTTCTTGGGATATAATAGCAAGAAGAGGGGTCGCAGATTCGATATTATCAATCACCGTAGTACCTGGGATCCCTGATAGAATCTCCATAGTAATGGATGTTGATGAAGGAAAGATATTTTCAGAAGGTGAGATTATTGATTTAACTTTGAAGGTCTTAGATGCGTCAGGAAATCAGATTACAGTTGCACATTCACAGATTATTGTTGAAACAGAAATTGGGAATGCAGAACACCTTCANTCAGATGTATGGAGAATGAANATAGATGGTTATGGAGAAAATGTTCCAATTACAGTAAAGTANCTNGAANTNGAACAAACTATTTTTGTTTCTGCAACNCCTAGTGCTCTCTCNAAATTAACTGANACAAANATGGGAAGAATGGCCCTTGGTTCCGTTTCGGTAGTATTTCTTCTTGCAGTAATGCTTGTGCTCTTGCCTAAATTTAGAAATGAAGCGGAAGAAATTTTCGAAGCGGAGGAAGACACAATTTCCGAAGACCGTTCTAGTCCTTCTCCCCCTCCTTCTGGTGTCGCCTTCAGTGCACCTCCTTCTACTGCGTTTTCTACATCATCCCATAGAAGAGGTAGACATCGTTCTTCTTCGAGTATGGCTCCATCATGGGGTGCATCTCAAGCTAGGCAAAATTCTGCGAACATGGCTGCAATGGGTGCATCAAATTCAGTAACTCAGCAATCTCAAGTTTCGTCTTTACCTCAATCTAATTTTGAACAATCACCTGTTACCGATCATGTACAGGCTCCTCCTCGCCCTAAGGGGTTAGATGAAGTAGAAACCCCTCAACCAGAACCTATTCAAGTTGAGACTGAAGAAAAACAAGAATCAGTTTCGTCAGGTGTGATGTTGGCTTGTGATGGGACCACACAAGGACAAACTGGCTGGTATCATGATGGTATGGGCAACACAAGTTACTGGCAAGTCGATGAGGTAGGAACGTGGACTCGCCTAGGATAATGGTATGCCTATTAGCAATCTTGCTAATTTCTTCGCTATCTGTACATGATAATTTAGCAGATGTTTCTTCATTATCATCATCCACTTCTGCGAGATCATGCGCTGGGAGTACTTCTGTACAATCAATCGAAATACTCCCTCCAGGTCCGGTGATTTTGTCAGCAGATGAGGTTCAAGATTTCTCATTTTCTTTGAAAGATGGGTCTGGAAATATCATTTCTGCTGGTTATGAAATGGGATCTATTGGGGGAACAACAGTACAATTGGGTTCCGAACAATTTCGCTTCTCTCCATCTGGATTGGGAAGCGCCTCTGTTTGGGTTTGTTCAGGAAATGTAAACAAGACAGTTTCAATTACAGTAGTAATTGGTACAGTTGTAGGATTAGAGTTGACTGCAAGTGATATTCAAGTTACTGCTGATGAATCAATTGATTTGGTATTAGAAAGAGTTGATCAACAGGGATATCGCCAAGCAATAGTCGTTCCAACTAGCAATTGGACTTTACCAGAAGGTTCGGTACTAGAAATGTTACAAGGTGGTGGTTTCCGTTGGACTCCTCATCAGGACGGTAATCAAACTTTAATTGTCGGGGATGGAGAATTTTCTGCAGAATTAGAAGTAAATGTTACTCATGGTTCGGCTAGGAGGTTGGCGATATCCTCATCTACGCCTTTAGATCAAATTACTGCAGATGATGAAATTATTCTTAATGCGATGTGGGAAGATATTCGCGGTAATCGTTGGTCTGCTAATTCTTCTTGGGAAATAGAAAATTCAATGATTGGCTTAAATTCAAGTTTTGGAGAATCAGTACTTTTTGATGCATCAATTCAAGGACTAATTACTATTTTAGCAGAAGCTAACGATCCGATAACCCCCTCGATAATTCGTACAGCGTCAATTAGTTTTGTTGTTCAACCTGGCCGTTTGATTTTATTAGAAATTACTGGCCATTCATTGACCATACCTGTAGATGTCCCATTTGATCTAAATCCTCAAGGATTTGACGCTGATGGTAATCCTGTAGATTTGACTGGTTTACAATGGTCAATTATAGAGGGTGCGTCTCCGAATTCCTCTATTAACTCAGATACTAATTATTTCACACCTTCAATGCCTGGCCAACATAGAATAGTTGCTACTCTGGGTTCACGTGTCACATCTGCTACTATAGAAGTAGAACAAGGTACCCCTTCTTCAATAGAAGTAAGATCTGATGGTGATTTGGCACTTTCTGTTGAGACAGGTTCTGAATTAAATTTGACAGTAAATGGTTTTGATTTAGCGGGTTCGTCATATCCTTTTGATGTAGATTGGACCGTTCCAGAAGGATTTGGTGTTGTTGAAGCATCTTCTGTTGGAACTGGAAATTTCGTTTATTCTGCAGAAGGAGTAGGGACAGTTCAGTTAATTGCATCAGTTGGAGAGGTCTCTTGGGAAATACTGGTTAGTGTTTTACCCGGTCCACCTCATTCACTCGAATTCGATATCAAAGGAGAATTAAAGCAAGGAGAGTCTGTAGAAATCGAGGTAAGAGCATACGATATTGCGGACAACAAGGTAACAATAGCTGTGTGTGCAGTGGAATTTGAAACAGATGCAGGTGTAATGGAATGTATAGACGGTCGTTGGATTCTTGATTTGAAAGGAGAAGGCGAGGTTCGTTTACAAGGAACATATGATGAAGGGTATGGATTAGAATATATCACCATTGAACCTACTTTGATGGATGGTTTATTCGGTTCAGATGCTGGGGCTGCAATCTTTGGAGGAGTAATCGTTTTACTGATGATATTGGGGGTTCTTCTTGCAGCAGATCGAAAAACAAAAGAGATCATCAATGAAAGAAAATTAGAGGGTCAAGAAATAATTCCACAAACTTCTGAGATTGAAACAACATATTCTCCTCCTCCAGTTGCTCCGGTACCTTCTACAATTCAATTAGAGTCGAAATCTCTCTCGATTGAAAATCCTAGTCGCCCATTGATGAGTTCGGAGTTACCAAGTTCTGCCACTGAATCATCTCCTGTTCAGGAGAACGATCTATCTAATTGGTCTGATGAACAATTATTGTCTGCTGGTTGGACGAAGCTACAGATTGAATCCTACCGCTCCAATCAATTAGAAACGTCATCAAACAAGGCAGATGATGTTGAAGAAGAATGGGATACAGGATGGTAGCGTTCCATTTAGTATTCATGCCAATCTTACGCTACTCTGATGCTATAGAACAACCATATTTACAGTACACATCAAATCGGATAATGTGAATTTATCAGGATTTCATGAATTGGTACTTGGTCAGTCGACCGATAAAGTGCTTAGAGAGTTGGCAATTAACTTTGCAATTATCGGTTTTTTCGTCCATCTTTTTTTCTGCTTATTGTATGATTTTGGATCACTTGAATCTATCGAACTTATTCCATTCATTGACTCATATCTTGATGCACTCTATACACCATTTTCTATTATTCTTGCATATGAAGTATACGAGTTAATCAGAGCTATTCCTGAATCATTTTCAAATTCAATTGGTAAACAATTCGAGGTTGTTACTCTTCTTGTCGTCCGTGATATTTTCAAAAATCTTTCAGATATTGGAGTCTCTGATGCAAGTATCGATTCAGATGTTGCCTTTATTGCCATGGAAGGACTTGTGTTTGTCTTATTGTTTGCAACATCGCTGTATTTCCGTTCTCAAACAGCAATTTCAGTAGATATTAATCAACAAGATGAATCAATTCGTGTATTTGTTATACAAAAAAAACACTTGGCTTCTGGGCTAGCAATTGTCTATGTTTTGGTGGCTATCTATTCGTTTACGTCATGGTTAATGGGCGTTCTTGATGGAGAAACAAGTTTGAGCCGTACTGTATTTTTTTCTAATTTCTTTACTTGGCTCATTGTTTCAGACATCATCATTCTACTTGTTTCATACAAGCACATACTCGATTTCCCTCAACTTGCTAGAAATACTGGTTTCATTCTTTCTACAGTTGTTATTCGAGTAGGAATTGGAACACCTGGCTACACTGGTGCTGTTTTATTCATCTTATCAGCATCTTTGGCGGTATGTGTTCTACGTCTGACTATTCATAGCGATTCAACAAATGTTACAACTAAGAAAGATATTGTACAGAGCACTAATATGAAAAATACGTCTTAACAATGATTATTCATATTGTTCATCAGGACTCGGGAAGTCGTGAGACCTTACATCAGAAACATATTGCTCTACAGCATTTCGAATATCATTCTCTAGATTGAGATATCGTCTAAGGAATCTAGGACTAAAGTCCATTGTAATGCCTAACATGTCATGTAAAACTAACACTTGTCCATCAACATCTGAACCTGCACCAATTCCAATAGTTGGAATCGAAATTGCTTCTGAAACTTGCTTTGCTAATTTTGCTGGAATTTTCTCAAGAACTATAGCAAAACATCCCGCTTTTTCCAACATTTTGGCATCTTCGATTAATTTCTTTGCTTCTTCGTCTTCTCTAGCCCTTACAGTATATGTTCCGAATTTATAGATAGATTGAGGAGTTAAGCCAAGATGTCCCATTACTGGGATCCCAGCAGTAAGTATTCTCTCAATTGATTCAACAACTTCTCTTCCTCCTTCGAGTTTTACAGAATGTGCTCCACTTTCTTTCATTATTCGAATTGCAGAATCTAATGCCTGTCTAGAGTTTCCTTGATAGGTTCCAAATGGCATATCAACTACAATTAATGCCCTATCTACTGCATTACAAACACATTGAGCATGGTAAATCATATGATCCAGAGTAATCGGGACTGTTGTGTCATTTCCAGCCATTACATTTGAAGCAGAATCTCCAACGAGAATAACATCAACTCCTCCTTGATCGACTAACCTAGCTAGAGAGTAGTCATATGCGGTCAGCATTGTGATTTGTTCGCCTGCACGCTTCATTTCTTGAAGTGTGTTCGTGGTCACTTTTCGTGCCTTACCTGCCACTGACATGCGCGTTCCCCTTGGTTGGGACTCCTCTATTAGGTTTCAATAGAGCGGATGTCATTCTTCTTCTAATGACATGGCCCTAATTACCATCAAGAATTCATCTATGTCTAAAATTCCGTCATCATTTTTGTCTAACAGATGGAAGTAATCTCTGATAGTGTCCTTTTCAGAAGGTAACCAATCCAAGGATTGGATTGCGGCAGTAAATTGCTCGAGATTCAACTCATTATTACTCTCTAAATCTACATCATTGAATGCAATCACTGCTTTGGTTAATTCAGAATCGTTGTTACTAATCTGTGAAACAAATGTGGTCCATGGTCTTTCTGTAATTGTAACATGATTTTTTCCATAAGATTTGTACAATATTAGGCCTAATACTATCGCAGTTCCAGCCCCTATGATTGCTACAGTTCCCATCAGATAGAGAAGTAATAGTGTTGAAATTATTCCGAAATATTGTACTAACAGATTAGATCGAAATGTATATGTTGGTTTATACCATGTGTGTTGTTTTTCGACTCTTCTGAGTATAACTACACATATATTTACTGCTGTAAAAATCATTACCATAAATCCAGAAGCTAATTTTGCAACATACTCGACATCAAGAAAAATAATCACAAGCCCCATACAAATGCTCGTAGCATAGATTGAGAGATGAGGCGTTTCATGGATAGGATGTACTTTCTCTAATTCTTTAGTGAGAAGTTTGTCCCTACTCATTGCAAAAGGGAATTTTGATGCTCCCAGAAGCCCTGTCAACCCCCCTCCACTCATTGTAAGAATTGCAAGTATGGCAATAATGAACGCAATAGTACTGCCTCCGACTTCAAGTGCAAGAGAATATATCGGTGATTTTGAAGGATAACCACCACTGCCAATTCCTAAATCAGAACCATCAAAAACTGCGAACAAAGCGTATGAAATTCCTGCATATATTAACATCGCAATTCCAAGAGAATAGAACATCCCAATAGGTAAGTTTCTTTCTGGCTCAATAACATCTTCTCCTACAGCAACGATTTTGATTATTCCTACATATGCTAAGAAAACATATGCAGTGGCTGATCCCAATCCTTTCCATCCATTGGTACTACTCATCACATTGATTGCAGCATCAAAGGGTAAGGAAGGAGAAGACGCAGTCCCATTTAAGAATGCTAGAATAGAAATTAATAGAACCATAAATACAGAGAATAGAATAATTGGAGTAAGTATTTTTTTCAACAGTTTGACTCCTCTGATGTTTATTGCCGTGACTATTATCAGAATCAAAATTGCCAACATTTTAGCTGCATTCTCATCGAATGTTATTCCTAATGTTCCTTGAATTGCGACTACGTATGCACTAAATCCAATTAGTGCAAATGAAGACTTTAACATGAAAGACGCCCATAACCCCAATCCTGAGATTGTACCTACAATAGGCCCAAATGTTCGTTCAATGTACACATATGCTCCTCCTGATTTTGGCATTGCAGAAGATAGTTCTGCCTTTGAAATAGCACCAGGTATTACTACTACAGCAGATAGAACGTAAGCTAACCAAATAGCGGCATAAGAATCTTCAATGTAGCCACTTGCTTGGTAGAGTTCTTTTCCAGCCAAAGCAGGTAATATAAAAATTCCACTTCCTACCATTGCTGATAGTGATAAAATTACGGCACCAAATGATCCTACGGATTTTTTCATCAAAGATGAAAAATCGAATAATTCAGAAATATTAACGAATGGTCTTCTATCCATTTTTTCACCCTAAATTAGCGATCACTTTCATTTCTACTGCAATAGGAGTAGGAAGTGCAGATATTGCGAGAGTAGTTCTAGTAGCTTGTATTTTAGCAAAGAATTTTGCATATACTTCGTTGTAGCCTTCAAAATCTCTATCCATATTGATTAGGAAAGATGTGACGTCGACAATATCTCCTAATTCTGCTCCACTAGATTTCAGAATCGCTTCAATATTCAAGATACATGCTTCAGTTTGTGCACGGATATCATAATCTAACGGATTTCCATTTTCATCTTTAATTGGGCCACCTGGGATATCATTGGTAATTGGTTGTCGAGGCCCTACTCCGCTAAGAAAAACAAAATCGCCTACACGTCGAGCATGAGGATATGCTCCAACCGCAACGGGCGCATTTTCAGAGACAATCACATCTTTGTCTGAATTCATTCTAACATCCCCTTATCCAGAACATTTCTATCGCCGTGGTAGTATTCTACATCGTCTTCATCAAACTCTTTGTCCCCGATAGATCCTCCCGACGGAGTGAGTGTAATTACTGCACCACCACTTCCGTGTAGTGGCTCATAAGCCAACACATCTCCATCGTAGTTATTGTGTTGCCCCATTGTAGATGCCATGAACCAAGCAGGTTTGTATGCCACAACTTTTTGGACACGTATTTGACCATGTATATCTCGACTTAATTGGCTTAAGTCTTCTAGTCTACCATCGGCGAAGAATTCCAAAATTTTCTGATTCCAATCATCATCTTTCTGAGAGTGGATTCTATCTTCTGAAGGATCAATATGTTCAGTAAACATTCTATTCGATAGGCTGGATACTACTACTACTACTGCCTTTTTCCCTTGTGAATGAAGAGTATCTCGAGCGGCTTTACCTAACACAATAGTTTCCGATCGGTTGGCATACATATTACTAGAAAGAATAACAGCAGGAATTNTATTTTCAGGATTNAATAAACTNAGNGCNACTACNGAACCNGTNTCTATNGGNAATCCNTCNTANGCTACTGTTCTAGCATANAGTCCCCTTNCTACTGCAGCATCTTTCATCGAGNTTGCAAAATCAACATCTATTGAGAATTCATATGGCATACTTCCAAGATAGTGAAAATCATCNTCCACATGAGTCCANACCGGCTTTTCTAATGCTTGAATTTGGTGCCCTACTACNCTTGGCCATGTAGTNGAATATACCAAAATAANATCNGCATCNCTTTCTTCGATTTTTTTAGCACAGTCTTCGAANGCTTGTCTTAANTTTCTATATCCTGAATTTCCATCNGGNCATAGTAATGGNTGAGGNTGNGGTGGNCAGTAAATCCCAAACAAAATTGGTTCNTCTTCCATANGATCACCTANAGAACCAATTCTCTNGTTTGTTCATTTGGATCCCAAGATGCAACTAAATTTCCAGTTCCGATTACAGATTGATAACCATAGATTTCTGCTGGATATTGNGGNAATTCTAGAGCCGACATCATCCATGTAAAGGCTCCNGCATCGGTCTCAGCAATAGTTTGTTCAGTATACTCTGGTAGAATGTCTACNACTTGTTTCATCTTTCCTTCTCTCATCATTTCAATCAGTTTCATATCCCAAACGTAGTTACTATGGTTGTAGATATGTTCTTTGCTCATATCTTCNGGTANNGGGGCTTCNGTAGTGAAATGCCTATGTGATAGACTATGACTACTTACTAAGACAACTTTCTTTCCACTTTCTTCTATNGCCTTTCTACATGCTCTTCCTAATGCAGCCGACTGNTCATTCATTACTTCTGCTGAATAGTAGTGAGTATTTCGATTACTAGAGATNGTNACNATCGGTTTATCCCAACTTGGATTAAGTAAATGACAGCTTACNATTGTNCCATAGTCTACTCGNAAATCAGGATTTCTCATCATTTTCGTAATTATTCCAGAATTAGCNGCTTCATCNTGCATTGCTTCAGCCAATTCAACATCTACTGTTAGNTCATAATTGAAACGAAATAAGTTTGGAAAAACAGGNTCNACNGATTTAGATTTNAAGTGTGGAAGNCCAAGAAAGTGAGTTCCAATATATGTNTGCCAATGNGGNGTAAANACAACCATNGCATCATAATCNATAGTCTTNAATTTCCTTGCNAGACGTTGATATCCCCATCGAAGGGTNTCCCATCCACCNTCTGCATAGGCTTCGTTTTGTTCGGGGTTCTCTGCATATACCAAATGAGGNGGATGNGGGGCAAGAGCNCCNAGNACAATTTCNCCGGTCATGNTNCTCGGATAANTTTCAAGCACATCAATNCACTGTTTGAATGATACTAGAATAGACAGTATTGAATGGTTGATTAATCAACGGAAGGNTATGAGATGGAGNCGAATGCCCATNGGTCTTGCCTTTGGTCCATTTATCNTTTNTATGNCANTTTCCTNTATCATAATGNTAATCGATTTTACTCCACCATTTGAANTNAAGAAACCNGTATTTTCATTGTTATTACTTACTCCCATGATGGCGATTTTACCAATAATTCACAGTGATCNTCAAGGTAGAGGTAAAGAAAGAATTTTTGGAGGAATAATNGGTCTTCATTTGAGTTANTGGCCAATTGCTATTTTTGCATTACTTTGGTCAACGATTNTTGGATTTCTTTGGTTAATTCAGTGTCTCAGTATATGGCGTTCATCTTACCCTGCNTTTAGGATTGGAATTTGGGCNGGAATGGGTGNATGTACTGGACTAGTCATTGGGAAAATTGGTGTAGAAGTGTTAGGTGCNTCATTNTTGATTACCATTGCTCTTTTTGCAANATTATTCCCNTCACTTTATTGGATGATTGGNAAATTACCNGANGATGAAGAAGAATNAATTAGTCATCCATAATACAAATGTTAGAGGNTTCNGAANAAAATCCTAANCTCCATTTTCCGCCTTCTCTTCCNANTCCACTATCTTTTACTCCACCGAAAGGAACNCTAAGNTCTCTATGAAGCCANGTNTTNANCCATACCATTCCAGTNTCCATTTTCTTGGCAATTTTTTCTCCTCGNGATGAATCTTTAGTCCAAATACTTCCNGCNAATCCATATCTAGTATTATTCGAAATTTTNACTGCTTCNTCATCATCANAGAAACGATGTAAGGTTACTAATGGGCCAAANATNTCTTCAGTNGCACATCTTGATTCGTGAGATAGTCCTTCAACNACTGCTGGACTAATCCAGTTNCCACCTTCAAATTCAGNTCCTATTTCNGGAGTTTTNCCACCNGTAAGTATTGTTCCNCCTTCNTCAATTGCTAAATCAACATANGAACTNACTTTTTCNAAATGTTGAGGGCTGATCAATGAACCTAAATCTGTNTTCTCATCAGTNGGNTCNCCTATTTTTAGATGATTTACAGCNTCTACAAATTTATTTTTGAAGGATTCATAAATAGAATCNTGAATTAAAATTCGACTTCCACAAAGGCATACTTGCCCTTGATTCAAGAAAGATGCNCGAACNATAGANCNCATATGTTCCTCTAAATCNCAATCGTCAAGAATAATAGTTGCATTTTTGCCACCTAATTCTAGACTNATTTTTTTGAACGATGCCGCNGCATCTCTAGCTACGATTGANCCAGTAGAAGTTCCACCTGTAAATGAAACAAATCGNACATCAGGATGAGAAACAAGNGGAGCACCAGCNTCAANACCCGTTCCATGAATTAAATTTACTACNCCATCAGGTAGNCCTGAATCTTTGATCACTTNCATCATTAGATTAGCAGTCATAGGNGTCAATTCACTAGGTTTGCAGATTACGGTATTACCCATCCCAATAGCNGGTGCAACCTTCCATGAAAGTAAGTAGAGAGGTAGATTCCACGGAGTGATAAGNGCTCCNACNCCAACNGGACGNCTGATGACATGNTTNGTGGCATTTTCCATTCTAAAATTTTCATCTTCTAATTCTCTAATTTGTTNTGCATAGAACCTAAAGTTTGTTACTGATCTTGTGGCATCNACTGCTCTAGAAATTCTGATTGGTTTACCNGTGTCCANANATTCTAATGAAGCNATTTCATCAAATCGACTTTCTAATGANTCGGCAATNCGATCTAACCANTCTGCCCTCTCATTTTTGGATANTAAGCCCCAANCTTNACCGGCTTCTTTGGCNACTCTNACTGCATTATTCACATCTTGATGNTTTGATTTAGGTATTCGAGAAATGATATTTCCTGTTGANGGAGCATAGTTTAGTATCCATTCNCCATNANTTGCTTGAACTTCTTTGCCACCTATATGGTTNGGGACATCAATCAANTNATCACATCCTCCCCTCATTTCCATGTGGGTTNCTTGCTAGNTCATCTTGATTTTCTAGTATCTGAAATCTATCTTGGTCAGGATCCCATTCATCCCAAGTTACNACGGTTTCAAGTTGTTTAAGNTACATTTCAGGAACAATNCCNGGAACAATGAATGCCTTTTGCCTATGCAATGGATATGGATTTCTTAACTGAATTCCTAAGACNCCTANAACTGCACGTGCAACATACCATGTTGCTTGACTATTCCATCCATGAGCGATTTTGATTACAATNCCAAGTCCTTTGGGCCAGTCGTCATGTTCAATTGCAATTCCTAAGAGTCCATCTGCACCTTCCTTAGCAAGAACACGTCCTTCACCNGCCTTGATNATGGTCGAATCCAGCCGATTAAATCCACCNATCAAATCAGGATGTTTACACATCGNGTCCCAAATCCAATCATCATCCTTNGT
This sequence comes from Methanobacteriota archaeon, assembly GCA_002702985.1. GTDB lineage: Archaea > Thermoplasmatota > Poseidoniia > Poseidoniales > Thalassarchaeaceae > MGIIb-N2. The sequence goes on along the minus strand of PADI01000039.1, from coordinate 7,269 downwards.
TCTNACTAATGCTGAGAAAAGAGTTGCNAATTCATCCACTGTATTNGATACAGTAGGTAGGCCACATCCGTCCTTTGCNATTCTCANNGGCTTCCAATCAGGATGNAACATTGAATTTAGTAGGTCNATAAAATCTTGNAACCANGATGATGTNGGTAAGGTATANCCTGCNCGATTGATTCCTTTCAGGCGNAGTGCTCGAAGAAGAGCNGCATGTTCTCCNGAACAAGTATGNAACCANCTTCTNGGNCTCCNNACNTGNCTNCCAAATTGAACTAATGGAACATCTANNGGACATTGCATTAATCCCCATTCTGATTCAGTGAGAATACTNTGAGCCGTTGCAACGTGTTCNGTATCTCCATTATGNGATGAGCATGCNATTGCTTTCTGTTNATCAGTNANNACATCATCTAAAACNTCAGTGAAGATTTTCATTANTANNGGCTTCATCATCGATCTACCATATACCAATACATTCCCGCCAAATGANTGAATNACTTCGTCTCCNTGAACCCAAGAAATTGCTCCNTGNATGGTATTTTCAGAAACATCNAATCGTCTGAAATCAACNAATGGNTCCCATTCTACATCTCNNCCAGTTGGGATTCCTTCATGTTTTTCACCTAATGGATTAGAAGGGTATATTCTTGATCCTGGTCGNCCATGNGAAACAGAAGAAGGGCGGTCTTGTTCACTCATTTTAGTCTCCCTCTATCCTCGGTTTTACTTTCTCCATGAAAGCCACCATATTTCTGATTACNCTTTCAGAATCATGATTGAAAAAATCAAACCAACACATGATTCTATCTTCTGGGTTGAAACGNTCTNNAATCTGATTAGCTACTTCTTCAGCATTCCCAATCACTGCATTATCGGTGGCTTTNTCGACCTTTTCTGGGTCAATTGTCCCNTCTAATGCNGACCAATAAGACTGCAGTGCANCNTTTGCTTCTTTCTTTGCAGCCTCNGATCGCTGTTCTGGNGTCAGNCCTTNTTCTTCATTTAGGAATANCATTAGAGTTCTNGGCATCATTCTGCGTTNCCATTNNCCNCCATCAGGATGATAATTTTCAGNCATTCTTTGATGNGTTGCATCAATTACTTCTGNNGGAGTAATNCTNAGATTAAANACTTGAACNGGCATGAATTTATTTGCNAAAATTTGTGTNTTTGNATCATGAGATCCTAANANAAGATTCAANCNTTCACGNGGCCAATGTTGTGGAATAATTTTNANATTTTCAAANGCATATCTTTTNGCGATTGAAACTTTATCTGGAATCGNNGGTAAATTNTNTTCATTTTTTGCTGCAAGTTGGACATTTTTCCATTCATCTTCTGTTCTAAAATCATCTTCGGTAAGTACCGTCGATGTAATGTCTTCTGAAGAAATAGAGTCACCCCGTAAGAGTCGTAATAGAATTTCGGTAGCTTCTCTGAAAATTCTACTTCGCAAAACAGACCAAGCAGCACTTTCTACAGAATTCCTAGGTACTATCCCATANGGTCTCGCCATAAATTCAAATCGTCCTGCACTGAAACCAATATGCACCTTTCGTTGATCATCTTCTAAGCCTAAAAGTTGACAAAAATTTCCTATTCTCTCTGCGGTAGTAATAGGGCCTCCATTAGCTAAAATGCTCAATACTGCACTTCCAATTTCAATTCTTTTTGTACGAGAAAAAGTTGCACCAGCAAGTTGAAAGAAGTCAGTACAAAGTCCAATTTCTCCAGGAAAATGAGGAACGACTGGATTCAGATTAGTTTTTTGAGTTTCAGTCGAAAGATGAGCTTGTGCTATCCAAGCGATTCCATAACCTAATTTATCTGCGGCTTGGACTTGATCGAAGTAATTTCGCATCATGGTTTGTTCATCTGGCATATATCCTGAGGAATCAGGTGTTTGACTGATGGAGAGAAATACATCGAACTCCATATCCATTCTCACCCTCCTTCTGCACTTCATGGTTCGTGTGTTTACTCTTGTGAATCTAAAGAGTCTATCATTTCATCTAGTCTATTTCTCAATGCTTCTGGCACTGGCCTCTCTAGATGAATAAAAAGAACTACAGCTGCTTGGAGGTTTTCTAATTCAAGAGAAATATTTTCTGTTAAATGTCCCAAATCTGCAAGTCCCCAATGTGCGACAATTTGTGTTGAAATATCTTCCATTTCTCTTCCAATTTCAAGAGAATTTTCTAGTCTTTCATTTGCTTCATCTAGACGATTAATCTGAATTAATGCATGACTAGATAACGACAATGAATGAGCGCATTCAATCATTTCTTCTGCCATTTCATAGGTTTCAGCAGCGCGATCAAAAAATGCTAGTGCATCTTCAAATTGATTTTGATCCATTGCAATTTCTCCTAAACTATGAAGGCTATTTGCAGTGCCAAGCACATCTCCCATTTCTTCTTTCGATGCAAGACTTCTAACAAATGAATCTCTAGCACCTACGATGTTTCCAAGTGCTTTTTGATGAATTCCTTCTAACTGTTCGATATTTCCAATTAGTCTAATATTTTGTAGGTCTTCTGCTGCTTCTCTCGCTTCTTGTAGTGCTCCTAGCAATCCTACATCAATATGAATTTCTTGATCATCAACTCTCGCATCTTGAATGCGTTGTAATGTATCTGAGAGTTTTACTCGTGCAATCAGGAACAATGCCCAAGCCATAGATTCCTTATCTTCATCATACGATGCCTTTGCATGTCCTGAAATTGCTAGTTTTTCGCAAATTTCCATTCGTTCAAGATCTAATGCCATTTCAGCCAAAGCTAACAACGTTTGAGTTGAAATACTTTCCTCGATACCTTGGCCTTCTGCAATTGCTTGTAGTAATGAAGCAGCAGCTTCAGGACTTAGTGTATCTTCCATTTTATCCCTCAAATAGATCTCATTCTTCCACCATCAACTGCTAGGCTGACACCCCTGATGCCTCCCGATTGAGGCAGACAAAGGAAGGTGATTGCAGATGCAGTTTCCATTGGATCAATTAATCGCTGAATTGGAACTTGAGACATCCAACCATCATGGATTTCAGCCTTACTTCTTCCAGTTTTTTCTTCAATAGAATTTGCCAGAGAATCTAATCGTCCAGTATCTGTAAACCCTGGAAGGATATTGTTGATAGTTATACATGTAGGTAATTCTAGATTTAGAGATTTAGCCCACGAAGCCATCGCTCCTCTCAAAGTATTTGATAATCCGATGTTTGGAATAGGTTCTCGAACAGACGTAGAAATAATATTTACAATTCTACCAATTCCAGCCTCTTCCATTGAAGGAACAACCATTCGGGTAATACTATGTGCAGCAAACAAATGCCGTTTGAATGGCGCATCAAATGCTTGCAAATCGTTGGAAAGCAATGGCCCTCCTGGAGGGCCACCTGCATTGTTTACCAGAATATGTACTGGTCCTGCATCTAGAATTTTAGAAATTGTTAACAGAATTTCATCTTCGTTTTCAAGATCTATTTTCACAGAATCTACTCCTGGAATTTCGGGCGCACTTCGACTTAATCCAATTACTTCAGCACCACATGCTGCAAACATCTCTGCAGTAGCTCTTCCAATACCTTTAGACGCCCCACAAACAATTGCTCTCATTCCATTCATAACTTCTGATGAATACGGTATGTCCATTTTCTCACCTCAATCAACATAGTGGGCATATGTCTGTTCTTCCAATTTCTGACGTACTACTTGAAGCACATCCTCAGGAGCATTTCGGAAAGTAGGCCACTCGCTCTCTCCTTGCTCGTACCTCATTTCACCCCATTTTCCTTGGGTCCATGCTATCAATGCCTCTTTCATTAAAATTCCAGAAAGTAACAATGTTCCAAAACACAGATCTTCGTAAGTCATTCCCCTGTGAACTGGAAAATCTCTTCGAAGTAGAATCTCTCCCGTGTCAATCCCATTATCACAGAAATGAGTAGTACTACCAATCGGGATATCATGGTAAACTGACCATGCGGGAGATGCAGACCCCCTACAATCAGGTAGTAATCCTGGATGGCTATTGATTACTCCATCCTTAGGATAATCTAAAATTTCACCACGAATAATTCTAGTTCCACCAAAAACAATTAGATCAAGTTCAATGTCTTTAATCAAGGGCATTACCTGTTCAGAGTTGTGTATTGAAACCGTTTCATGTATTACGTCTATTCCTTTATTTGATAATTCTTGAAGTTGAAAATCAATAGTCGGAGCAATAGGAAGACCTTCAATTCGTTTGAGAAACTTTTCGCGTTCTTCATCTCCTATGGGCGAATCCTCGCTGATTATCATCGAAGGAACAAAACCTTCAGACAAAATTTGACGTAACATTTCTCTCCCATAGGGGTGTTCCTTGAGGAGAAGATAGGCAAATGCTGGCTTTCCCATATTTGCCTCTCATGTACAATGGCCCTTCAACGCTCCCATCTAATTTGAATCGAAAAATGACTTAGATAAAACGAGATATGAAATGCTTTGCTTCCTCCCGAGAGATATGGCAAGTCGCGGAAGAGCCCTTTTACTCGTTTGTCTCTTTCTGATTTGTCTTCTACCTCAGTCTGCTACTGAAGAGATAACAATTGTCCCACAATTTGGAACAGCCTTTGAGGAAACACTGATTGCTGACGCATCAGACGATCTCGATGACCCTAGAGATTTGGAATTTCATCCAGGTAATGATGATCAATTATGGATTGCTAATAGGGCTACAGATAGTATATCTATAATTCACAATACTGGACTTTCAAATCAGTACTCAGAAAATAGACGAGATTCTCACAGAAATCACTTCTTGGAAGAAGTTAGCGCAATTGCCTTTGGAGACTATCATCCAGAGTTCGATTACACTTGGGGTTCAGCTCAAGAAACAAGAAATACATTTTGTGGTCAAAGTTCTGCAAATAATTTCATGGGGCCTACGTTATGGCCATCTTCTCTATCTCACTTTGCTCGAGAACATCAGAATGACAATCTCCTCGGAAGCCATATTGACATGAATCATGAATCGCCCAACGGAATGGGGATTGCACACGATTCTGGAAATGCTTACTGGTATAATGATGGATATTATGGAGAGTTAGTTTACTACGACTTCGTAGAGGACCATGATACAGGAGAAGATGATCATTCAGATGCCATAGTACGGCGTTACTCCGATGTTTCTCTAACAAGATACGCTGGCGTCCCAGGTCATATGATTTTAGATGATGATTCTGGAATTTTGTATATCGCAGATACTGGTGCTAATCGAATTGTTTGGGTGAATACTCATGATACTACTTACAATGTTCAAAATATAATGAATGACCCTTCACGATTAGAGCCTCTAGCAGAATATTCTCGAATCTCAGGAATCGAATGGGGCGTTCTAGTTTCGGGATTAAGTGCTCCTTCTGGGATCGCTCTAGAAGAAGATAGGTTGTTTGTTTCACTTAATGCAAATGGTAAGATTGTTGCCTTTGATTTAGGTTCAGATGGAAAGAGTGCATCTGAAACTGCTTCAATTCAGACTTCAGCGAGCTCTATAATGGGGCTCGAAATAGGCCCTCAAGGTCGCCTATATTTCGTCGATAACGGTAGAGATCAGGTCTTGAGAGTCGATCCTCAGTCTGATATTGATGCTGATGGAGTTTGGGATGGCGGAGATAATTGTCCTGCAATTGCAAATCCATTGCAAGAAGATCACGAAGAGGACGGTATCGGTGATGTATGTGATAATGATGATGATAATGACGGTATTCAGGATGCATCAGATAGTTGTGAATTAGGGGAAACCGGTTGGTTATCTGCTCAGAATACTGATCATGATTCAGATGGTTGTTGGGATTTATCTCAAGAGGATATTGATGATGATAATGACGGTGTTTCAGATAGTATTGATGATTGTTCAGTTGGAGATTTAGATTGGATTTCTAGTTCTTTAACAGATTATGACCAAGATGGTTGTCGTGACGCTGGAGAAGATTTGGATGATGATGATGATCGCATTTGTGATGCCTCATCAGATGATTCAGTTTGTGTAGTTTCATCAACAGGTGTTGATGAATGTCCTTCTAGTCAATCAGATTTCTATTCAATTTATTCTAATGATGCGGATAGAGATGGATGTGAAGATAATGGTGAAGATACAGACGATGATAATGATGGCTTTCAAGACGAGATTGACACTTGTCCTACCGTTTCAGGTACGAGCGATAAAGGCACTACTATCGGATGTTTAGACAGAGATGGAGATGGATATGCTGATTCAGTCGATGAATTTCCTGACGAAATTTCTCAGTGGATTGATACTGATGGAGACGGTTTTGGAGATGAATCCAATGGTTATTTAGGAGATGATTGTAAGTCACTATCAGGAAGTTCAACTGAAGATCGAAGAGGTTGTTTAGACTCAGATAATGATGGATGGTCAGATGCTGATTTGTCTTGGAGTATCTTGAATGGGGCAGATGCATTCCCTAATGACTTGACGCAGCATAGCGATATGGATGGAGATAGATTTGGTGATGATATTACTGGTTATCAAGCAGATTCTTGTAAGACAATATTTGGCACTTCAACTTTAGATAGATTTGGTTGTCCTGACAGTGACGGAGATGGATGGTCTGATGCAGGAGATGCTCTTCCGAACGACCCCACTCAATACTTAGATGAAGATGGAGATGGTTTTGGTGATTCACCTCAGGGTAATCTCCCCGATGATTGTTTAGGATTATTTGGGACCTCGTCGGAAGACAGACGCGGTTGTCCAGATTCTGATGGAGATGGATGGGACGATGGACTAGATGCATTCCCCGATGATAGTCGATTCTGGTCAGATTCAGATGGCGATTCTTATCCCGATCAAATTGGATATGATGAAACGGATGATTGTCCAGATTTAGCTGGAACTTCAACATCTGATTTGATAGGATGTCCAGATTCTGACGGAGATGGTTGGTCTGATTCTGGAGATGTGTTTCCAAATAATGCAGATTTGCATAGTGCCTCTTCTAATTCTCTTTATATCGGTTTAATCGGATTGTTTGTATTTTCAATAATTATCTCTTCTCTTGTTGTTGTAATGAAAAGACAATCAAAGATTCCTTCTGCTTCTCAAACTTCTAATCCCTCTCAATCACCTCCTTTGCCCCCTGAAGGACTGCCACCTGGATGGACCATCGAGCAATGGCACTGGTATGGGGAAGACTACCTTCGAAATAGATGAGGTTAGACCTTATGAGACGTAGAGCGACTGTTCCCGCTCGAATCAATATTA
>PADI01000038.1 GCA_002702985.1 Methanobacteriota archaeon | reverse complement strand
TCGCTAGTATGGCAAGGGTGCTAAGAAAACATAGGAACATTACTATCTCAAGTCAAGAAGGCGATTCATTAGAATTTTCAATTGCAGGAAGGTGGAATCTAGAAGATAACGGGATTTGTAATCGTCCAGGGCAAGTAACCAATCTACCTGCAGGTAAAATCTTTGCAGAAGTCAAACCTGAAAGTGTAACAGGAGTCATAAAAGTCAATGGAACTTGGGACTCAGTATCACTTTCTCAACCAATTTCTATAGTTGTTGATGAAGGGAAGATTGTAGATATTCAAGAATCGAATGAAGGAGTTTTGAATGAACAAATCATAGAATTTATTGATGAACGAATGGACACAATCAAGATAATTGAATTCGGATTTGGAATGAACCCTAAAGCTAGAATTTCAGGAAGTGCTCTAGAAGATGAAAAGGTGCTAGGTAGTTGTTATATTGTTCTTCAACAGCCTGCTACCAGACGAACTCATGAGCTCAGAGCAACGGGAATTTTAACAAATGCCACAGTGATTCTAGGAGATAAAACTCTAATCGAAAATGGCAAATTCAAAGAATGATCATATCAGCCTGATTGAACAAACTGGACAAAAACGCCAATGATGTTCAACTCCTATCCCGCATGATGAACAGTATACACCAGTTTGAATTGTTGAGCGAATACCGGGGAATCCTCCACCTCTGACTTTCCCATTACCCGCTGAACGAGAAGGCACTGAAGTCGAGGGAGTTGTTCCTCCAAATGTGGGTTGTCCTTGTGGAATTGAACCAAAGGTAGGATTGGTAGATTCTCCAAATGAGGGAGTTGGAGATGACGTGCTAGCGGAACCTATGGGAGCCCTGGCTGGAGCAAGTACAGGGGGAGAAGATTCTGATTGTGGTGGGGGTGAAGGAGGATTAGGAGTTGGTGGTGATTGAGATTCTGCTGCTGCAAATGCTGAACCAAGAACATCTTCTGTAGAGTCAACTTGTTGATCTCGAGATTCTTCCTGAATAAATTCAGTTGGTTCTTCTTGGGGTGACGAAAAGGCCGCAGCTAATTCATCTTGAACCGAGGGTGTTGATATCTCAGAGAATTCTTCAGTTACTGTTTCTTGTATTTGCGTAGATGTTTCAACTACTGCAACTGGCTCATTAGAAGGAGTAGACTTAGGCAGGTCCTTAGGTGCCTCTATTACTTTCATAGCTACATTGGTAGTACCTAACACTGACAAACCTCCAACCTCAAGCGTATTCTTGGCCTTGTTCAAAACTTGATCTAATTGATGATGTAATGCAATCAAACGGACTCTATTGGTATCAGGATCTCTAACCATTTCATCAAAGGCTGCCAAGTATAAATCAAGTTCTTTAATTCCCCCAATTGTATGACCTACTGCAAACATTTTCAGTAATCTAAATGGATCGTTGAATGCATTAATTGCATTTTTTTCTTCTTCAGGAATATTTGGATCGCTTCCTTGATTTCCTTCTGAATCTTCTTGACCAAGATAAAGTCGAAGCCCATCTGTCATTGTAAAAATCTCAAAAGGCCCTGATAGAAGATAGTAAATTTCTCCTGATTCACACTCTAGTCTTTCAGAAACTACATCAAAATCAAAGGAATCTGTCAACAATAGGTCGCTGGTAAGAGTTAGAAATTCACCTAAACCATTGAGGCGGTCAGTTGTGTTCAATCTCATAATTAGTTCAGAGGTCTTGGTAACTCCAAAGTAAGCAGATGTTTCATCGACATCTATTCCATCAGAAGGAAGTGATGCGCCTTCAATATCTGCCTCGCTCATGTACTCCCCCTATGTGCCCCGAACTATTCCACTTGAATAATCTATGGAGAACCTCACAATCGAGCCGTTTCAAGAATATACTTGGATTGATCTGCTGACCACCCATCTCCTCTTTGGAGACGTCTGAGTATTTCTCTATCCTCTGAACCAGAAGAAATCATGGACTTTGTATTTTCTAATGAAGAAGAATATGCATCTTTGTCCTCATCTTGGAATAAAACATTCCAATCATTGGATTCAGAAACTGAAGGAGATGCCGTTTTCTTGACCTTCTTAGTTGACTTTGCAACTTTAGTTGTCTTAACCTGACGAGTACGAATTTGAGAGTCATCAGTACTTGTTACCACCGCAGCAGTTCTTCGCACTCGTTTTGTTGATTGAGAAGCTTTTCGAGGATCTACTCTCTTCGTACTTACCCTAGGAACCGATTCCACGTCTACTGGTGAAGAGGTTCTACGAGAAGGAGCAGGAGACCTGCTAGGGGGAGAAGAATTCCTTGAGGGAGGGGGGCTCTTCTTGGTAGGGGGGCCAGGTGATCTAGAAGGTGGACCTCCACGAGAGGGAGGAGGACTTGAAGGTGGACCACTTGACCTACTACTTGCCACAGATGAGCTACTAAAATTATCAGATAATGAAGAATTTTTCATTGGAACAAATTCATCATCATCATCATCATCATCATACCAATCATCTTCATCATCATAATCGCTCCTTCCTGAAATAAATCTTAGAGTGATTACTATCAGGAGCAATATTCCAAGAATCCCTCCAGCCATAATTCCAATCGATGCAAAATCAGTTGATTCAGATTCACCTTGATTCGATGCCAGTTGATCTGAAGTACAACCATTTGAATCTACAAATACTCCAGATGGACTGTCTGAACACTGATCATTGGAATCGTAGACTCCGTCTCCATCTGAATCTGTCTTATCGACATACGGACAACCGATTCCACCCTGCCCACCATTTCCATCATTTCCATTTTCTACACCAGGTACGTCTGGACATAAATCAGCATTAATTCCATCTAACTCATCACCGAAACCATCACCATCACGATCTCTCCATTGAGATGGTTCAGAAGGATAAGCGTCTGCTGTACCGATTGGAGGTACTGGGTTAACAGAATCTGGATCTGACCATCCATCTCCATCTCCATCTGGACAACCATCACGATCTTCGGTAGAGGTGCCAGATACAGATGGACATTCGTCTGAATTTACTCCTTCTAAATTATCTCCAAAACCATCTCCATCACTGTCCAGCCATTGCGTTGACTCCGTAGGGAAAGCATCATCCTTGTCATCGATACCATCACCATCAGAATCAACACCTGCCAAAACACAACCTTCGTCATCTACAGCTGCTCCCAAGGTAGTTTCAGGACAAACATCTTGATCGTCAGTAATTCCATCTTCATCTGTATCTCGCTGATAATCTGCACATCCATTAGAATCGACAGAAGCTCCTGAATTTGTATCAGAACATAAATCTTCGATATCTCGAACACCATCTTCATCTGCATCTGCATTTAGTTGTTCGTTACTACACCCATTTTCATCAACAGATACTCCAGAAGCAGTGTCTGGACAAAGGTCAGACGGGTTTAGTAATCCATCTTGGTCATCATCTCGTTGATTGAAAGAACACCCATTTTCATCAACAATTGCACCTGATTCTGTTTGTGGGCAAATATCATCTTCATCTGCCACATTATCTGCATCTGCATCGTCCATAGGTGCAGGACAACCGTCTCCACCCAATCCATTCAAAACACCTGCAATTCCTGGACATTGATCACCTCCAACCTCCATCGGGAAATCACCGAAACCATCTCCATCTTTGTCCCGCCACTGATTCGGATTATCTGGAAGAGCGTCTCCTGATTCTGAAGACCTTAGTCCAGTATTTTCATCAATTTCATACGAATAAAGATTGGAATGACCATCACCATCTGAATCTAAACAACCTGTTCGATCAATTGATGAATTCCCGTTAACTGTAGGACAATCATCGCTTAAATTAGCTTGAGGTACCCATTGCCCAATTCCTCCAGAACGGGTCGAATTAAGTGCAGGATCATCCCAATTGTCGCCAAATCCGTCATTATCAGTATCATTCCATTGCCAAGTATCAGTTGGGAAAGCATCTCTCAGGAAAGCACCTATTGAGGAATTATCACCAAAACCATCACCATCTGAATCAGCCCATTGTTGATGGCAAACAGAACCGCAAATGTTCTCTAAAGAGGTATCACTAGGAGCCCAAGGCCACATATCTGCGCCATCTTCAATCGTCCAAGCATCATCGTTTGCCGTGCTTGATGCTTCTGTAGGATCACTATATCCATCTCCATCACTATCAACACAACCTGCTCTGTCATAACGACTCAAGCCAAATAATCCAGGACATTGATCTCCATCTGGATCTGAATTGTTATCTCCTACACCGTCGTCATCTGCATCAACCCATTGTTTAGGATCAAATGGGAACTCATCAGCTCCATCCATTCCGCAACAATCTGGACCATGATTGTCTAGTAATCCATCACCATCCTGATCTCTGGCTTGCATCCAATTTGTAGGAGAAAGATCACCTGAGGCATAATCTCCTCCATTATTGGACCAACCATCACCATCTGCGTCACTACATCCATTTCTATCAATATAGGAATGACCAGTAGTAGCACATTCATCGGAATAATCTGACCAACCATCATTATCAAAATCACCACAACCAATCTCTACAAACAAACTAGAGCCAGCGTCCGAAGAGCAGTCATCGAAAGATGAAGAGACAGAATTGTCCCCAAAACCATCTCCATCATAATCTGACCATTGTCCGCCTTGATTGGGTAATTCATCAATCATATCAGGAATAAAATCACGATCAGTATCAGCATCTAAATGAATAGCTAAAGCGTCATTTGTAGCCATTGTCTTTCCGAGCATTATGTAACCTGTTCGGCCATGATGTTCAGCAAGAGTAACTGCAAAGCCAGATGATGGATCTAATTGAATTTCAGAAATTACTCCATAAGGTGTCTCAATTGAGCCATCTAATCGCAATCCAAAACCTAACCATGGACTGATTGTTCTAGAATCGACCTGATCTGAAAGAGATAGATTTGAACAAGTTGCAGTCTTTGTTGCTGAGATCACAAAACATTGGATATAAGCAGATTCTCCAGCAGATGTATTTCCTAACATTGTGAAAAAACGATCCACGACTGGGTTCCAAAGAGGTAAAAATCGAGTATTATCTGTCCAGTTAAAACCTTCAGTCGAGTCATAATACCAAGAGGAAGTATTTCCTAGAATTAACTCATGATAAGAGCCATAACCTGATGAATTTACAAAAATTATTGGCTGACTATTGTATCCAGCTGTGAAACTGAAATAGGTACTAGGAGAAAGAGTAATTTGAGAATCTAAATCAAGATTCTCAATATATATTTGAGAGTAATTAACTATAGTACTATTCGAAAAATTATATTCTACTAAATTGAGTTTAGAATTATTACCAATAAATCCAGCAATCAAATTTTCAGGACCATTTGAATTCCAATCTCGAACATGAGCACTGAAACCTAATCCAGCAACTGATTGATCAGCAATTACATGAGTCTCCCATTGAGAACCATTCATGATTCCTACTTTCAAAGTTCTATCATCTTTCCAAACACTAATATTACCATGTAAGATTATTGGAGTACCATTCAATTGACCAAGAGATGGGCCTGAACTTACTTCAAATCCAGTAGTAGTCTCTTCGGCAAATCGAAGCACAGAATTTCCTAACATGAAGCTCATGTTCAACCCACCTTCATTTGACCTAGGGGTGATAGTGGGATGAGACCCTACACTTCCTGTCGATTCAACCGTGTGAGTTGACACAACAAAACCGGTTTCCTTGTGAAAACAAACAGCGCCACCGTTACAAATTGAGATTGCTAGAATTTGCCCGGCTTCTGTAATCCCATAAGCCGCCTCTCCAGTTCCAATCTTAGTTTGCTTCCAATCACTGGTAGATGTTGATAGTTCATTAGGTCGAGATAAAATCACTATTCCAGAATCGGTTTGAACTCCAATTAAACTACGTCCTGGTCCATCAATATTCAAATCTAATTCAGAAAATACACTTTCACCAGCAAAGGGTCCTTCGATAGAAATTTGTTCCCAATCTTGATGCTCAAAAACTGAAATTTGAATATCGTCAATCATTAGCCATTCTTCTTGTCCATCACCATCAAAATCCTCCGAACGAACAATATCGCTAATATCTGAATATGAAAACACTCGTGTCGTTGATGAAAGACCGGTAGAAGACCCCCAGAATAACACAAGGTCTCCAGATGGACCTGAACCAGGCCTTACAGCCCAGACATCATCGTATCCATCTCGATCAATATCTCCCGCTGCTGAAATTTTGTATCCCATTTTCGATCCTGATGATGGGCCTTGAATTGACTGATTGAAAGTTGAAGAATAACCATTTGGATTACCAAAAGAGATGTGAATTGCACCGTTAGATTCGGGCCCTGGAGTATCGACATATGGTTCTCCAAATCCGATATCTCCATATCCATCACCATTTACATCACCTAGAGACTCAACAGAATATCCGAACAAAGTCCCCTGAAGAAGCGTTTGACTCCATTCAGCACTGGGAGTAGTGGAATGACCGGTAGAACTTCCTGAATGAATCTCAACTTTTCCATATCCAGTTAAATCAAAAAGACCACCGGCAGAAGACACTGCAAAGTCATCATATCCATCTCCCTGAATATCTCCCAATGCTTCTATTGCCCATCCATACTGAAGATTCGTTCCAGTTCCCGACAGAGTTAGGGAAGAAGAAACTGGAGGTTGAGAACCACCATCAAACAAATGAATTCGTCCGACTACACTACCCGATCCTGCTTCATTAGAAGCGAGTACAGCCCAATCCGTATATCCATCATTATGAGTGTCCCCAATGAATACAACCTTGGATCCAAATGATCCTCCATTAGTTGATGAGGTAAAGTCCCAGAAAGCTACAGGATCTAAACCATTAGAAGAACCAAGATGAAGACGAGCACCACCATTACTAGAATTGAGATAAGGCATTCCAAAGATGACATCGTCACAACCATCATGATTGGTATCACCTGTATCAAAGGAAATTATTGATTGTGAATTCGAAGTTTGTTGAAGAATGATATCAGGTGTTGGATTGAATCCGCTAGTTCGCCCATAATGAGCAACCAAAGTTTGATTCATGAAAATAATATAATCAGATTTTCCATCACAATTAAAATCTCCAATTTTTGCTGATGATTCATCAGCATCAATTACATGAATAGGAGATGTAGTGATCCTTCCTTCTCTTCTTCCCTCTAAACTTCGTACAAACTGCACTACGGTATCATTCTCTGCAGAATAGGTAAGTTGAGCCTCTCCATTGCGAGGATTTTCTTGATCTAAAGGTGCCCCAATCCATGGAGCTGCATCAATATTCGTATAAGTCATATTTGGCCAATCCATAGATCGAATTAATCCTCCAGTTTCATGTAAGATCCGCACTCTATCTCCATTATGTGTGCGTGTATTGTATCCATCTATCACCGATTCAATTACTGAATCATGAACCCAAAATGTAGATGCATAATATGAAGTCATAAGATGTCCGTTATCGCCATCAATCCAAAGAACGATGTCTGAACCATTATCTAAAATATTCAATTCTAATGGTCCTGAAACATTCCATCCTTCAGTGACTGTTCGCACATGCCAGTCTTCATAATTCACATAATGTGGAGGTGCATCAAATGCAAATTTAAGAGAAGATGTATCTGTATCGAGATATGCAATTCTAGCTCTATTCTGACTATCTAAATCAATTGCACATTCGGAGCCCACATCATTTCCGTTTCCATCATCGACAATTGTCCAGTCAACGATATTACCTGTTTGATTGATGTGAATATATTCCAAATTGCCATCGGTATTGTTATGCACGCATGCATGGATTGCATCAAAGTGATCGACGATCAAATCTATACCCGAATAGTCATCTGAATCTGATAGAACAGAAGAAATTTGTAACTCAATCATATTGGATAAATTTCTGGTCGCTAAAACATTCCAATCTTCGCTCATGTGTGTAATATCAGAACCTGCTAAATTTTCCCCCCATTCGTTAGATGGTAACGGTGCTTGAATTGTATCAAAGGACGTAAATTCATCTTCTAGAGAAGTAGAAAAAGAGGTCATTGGATAAAACAATGACAATACCATAAGAGCAACAAGAATTCTTGCTTTCACAATCTCACTCCCCTCGGTGCCGAAGCACCATTGCCTGTGAATGAGCGTCCCTACTCTAAAGGCTTCATATCTTTCGACCTGAAAGCGGTGCGATGAAGGACTAGATGACAATCGCCTAACCATGACAACCCTCCTTTGTTTGCCAGGTGTATGGCCTCAAATGAGTTGGCCACAAGATTACGAGTACATCATCGGGGTAGATTCGGGGGCAGATATAGCATTAGAGTATGGGATTACTCCAAATTTGATAATTGGAGATTTAGATTCGGTAAACAAAGAAAAACATCCTGATGAAAATTTAATTTTTGTTGATGGACAAGAAAATAACGACCTATCAAAAGCACTTCAAGTATGTGTAGAAAAAGATTTGACAACAATATGTATTCTTGGTTTTACAGGGAAAAGAAATGACCATGAGTTGGCCAACTATGCAGCATTACATAATGCAAATAAAATTCTAGATATTCGTGTAATTTTAGATGATATGATTATCCATAGAATCACAAAAACAAATGATTGCAGCTATAATGTACCTATAGGTACAACTGTATCCATTTTCTCTTTTGAAAATACACATGTGAAAACCACAGGACTAGAATGGAATTTAGATGAAGAGATTGGATTTTCATCAAGAGGACTATCAAATAAAACAAATGAAGAGGAGTTTACAATTTCAACTACTGGAACTGTGTTCGTCTTGATTCATATTTCATGACTCAAACTTTACCCAAATTCCTTCTATCCCGTCCCACCAGTCCATTGAACCATCAGGGTGTTGCCTCCATGTTATTCCTTGAGGATCAGTATATGTGGGTAAGCCATCTGCAACATCTTCAATCTCTCCTTCTACCATGGAAGATGCGGCAGCCTCCATTACTTCTTCAAGGCGAGGGGAAGCCGAGCCTCTACGGGTCAAAATTAGTCCTGCAAATATACCAAAAATAAGGCCGAACAATATTCCTCCTCCGCCAATAGCTGCAGCAGATGCCTGTAGATTGAGGAATAGAGGAATCGCCTCATAATTTTCACCGGATGAACTTGAAGGCCAAGCAGTGTCATCGCTAATATTTCCTAAACTAGGGTCGCTAGGATCAATAGGCGGCAAGCGAACAACATTCACTCCCAAAGTAGTTGTCTGCATCTGTGGATTCGTAGCAGTTACACGAACCTTGTGAACCCCTGGATCCCAAAGTCCACAATCTAAGTCCTTCAGATTAGATTCTGACGTTTCCTGATTTTTTGGATTAGTGATTAACCATGAAAATTCTAAATCTGTATCTGTTTGATTTTCTGCTGGAACTGCGACGACAGAACAACCTGTACCCATACGTTGATTCTGACCATTCACAAGAATAGTAAAATCAGGTGCAGGATGGTTTTCTATCGTGACTTCTAGAATGGTTGAGGCTCCAAAACCCAGTTCATTTGTGTACTGTAAAGAAATTGAATATGTTGCTGCAGGCCATGATGAACAATCAATAGGAGCGGTTTCATTGAGGACTTGCCAAGGAACACCAGTTAGAGATACAACTCCTAGAGCATCATATTGCTCTCCAACATCATCAGAAAAGAAACGAAGGATTTTGCATTCATCGCCGGTAAATATTGTCTCAGCAGCTTGTAATTCAAGTCCCAATGTAGGTGGAGAAAGTGCGGTTGTTAAGTCGAATGTACCCAAATCAACTTCTTCAGTGATAACTTCTAACCCATGATCCCAAATTAGCATTCTGAGATGATAGTCGCCATCTTCCCATGCATAAATATCGATGGAACCGAACTTCATTTCACCTGCAGAGAGAGTCAAATTTTTCCAAAATGGAATTACCAATCTATCTGTCTCAACAATGACTTGAACCCCTACATGACTATCCTGAGTTGAATTAATCGCAAATATAGTACTCAACATATCAGGGAAACCATCACTGTCCATATCCATTGCATCTACTCTTCTCTCTTCAAGACCAATACCTGATTCTGCACTAACTGTTAGAGTTGCTAATGGCAATAACAAGAATACAGAGAACAGAATGAGAATATTTTGTCGCATCAAGATTCACCTCCTCTTCTAACTACCATCATTCCAAGAATAGTGATTAAGAAAATCCCAATTGGAATAATGTATGTAAACATAGCAGCGGTAGGATTTGATGCCATCAACATGTATTGCGAATTCAAGAATCCGAAGCTATCTGAATAACCATCTCCATTAGCATCAGGACATCCTTGTAAATCAATGGTTGATTCTCCAGAGACTTCAGGACAATCATCTCGAAGAGAACCAATTCCATTGTCTCCAAATCCATCACCATCAAGATCTGACCATTGCACTCTATTTTGAGGGAATGCATCTGCAGTTCCGTTAGGACTTGCTCCCCAACCATCATCTGGATCACTGTAACCATCTCCGTCTAGATCGGGACAGCCAAGTCTATCCAGAAGACTGATTCCATCAGCTAACGAAGCCTCAGGACAAGAATCGGGCATGTTACCCCAACTATTGTCTCCATATCCGTCACCGTCTGCATCGAACCATTGAGTAACGTCCATTGGGAAGCGATCTCCTAAATCACTCCAACCATCTCCATCTGTATCTGTACATCCAAAACGATCTTCTGTACTTGTTCCTGGAGTTTCCTTACAACGATCTGGATCTGTACCTATTGGTTCATCTCCATATCCATCACCATCTAGATCTCTCCATTGACTGGAATCATCAGGGAATGCATCTGCTAAACCAGCAGGATGTGGTAACCATCCAGCCTGAATTTGAGGATCACTTGCACCATCTCCATCACGATCTGGACAACCCCATCTATCGATGGTAGAAGCACCAGTTGTAGCAGGACAAGCATCAGGTCGCCATGCCCCTTCCTCATTATTGTCCCCGAAACCATCTCCATCTGTATCTGCCCATTGAGATGATTGGTCATTGAAAGCATCAGCAAATCCTTCAGGATGCGCAGGCCAATCAGCATCAGAATTACTGTATCCATCACCATCAGCATCTGGACAGCCAAATCTATCCATAGTGGAAGTGCCTGCTCGGTCCTTACAGGAGTCTGCTTCAAATCCTGAAGAATTATCTCCGAACCCATCTGAATCGGAATCAATCCATTGACTTGGTTCATTTGGGAATGCATCAATCTGTGTTGCTGCTGGATTCTGATTGTCCCCCCAGCCGTCTCCGTCAGAATCTAACCATTGAGTGGGATTATCGGGGAATGCATCAGGATTGGTTCCTTCAGAATTATCTCCGAATCCATCTAGATCTCTATCAGACCATTGAGTTGAATCTCCAGGGAATGCATCAGATCCATTTTCTGCTTTCCACGACTCATCTGGATTAGACCACCCATCTCCGTCCGAATCCGGACATCCTAATCGATCTTCGAAAGATTGACCGGCGCGAGATGGGCAAGCATCGGGCTGTGTTGCACCTACATACCATACACCCAAGCCATTCAATGCACGACTCTCGTTCCATGAAGGGTCATCCCAATTGTCTCCATAACCATCAGAATCAAAATCAGACCATTGAGTTGAATCGGTATCAAAAGCATCGGCTCCATCTGAAATATTCCAAGGCTGAGTTGCATAAATTGCATTGGGGTCAGGATCGGACCAACCGTCTAAGTCTGAATCTCTACAACCGTATCTATCTTGATCGGAGTTTCCAAACGTTGTGGGACAAGAATCGGGAAGATTTGCAGGTGCAGGATTATCCCCATAACCATCTCCATCAATATCATTCCATTGAGTGCCATCGGATGGGAAACGATCTCCTGTATCTGACCAACCATCTGAATCACTATCTGGACAACCTTTTCGATCTTCAGTTGAACTTCCTTCTGTAGAATCACAATCATCTTCACGGTCAGCAAAACCATCAGAATCTGAATCTCTGTCATATTGATCGATAGTTCCAGTTACAGAATAATCAAAATCATCACGAGCACATGTTGACTTTGATTTAACCATAATATACCATGTTGTAGAACCAGAATGAGAACCCCATTCAGAAGCTGAAGGATTTACATTTACAGTAATCTGAGTGGAACCGCTGCTTCCAAAATCTTGGTCAAATCTATTCTCGCCTCGTTCAGGGACCCCATTTACAAAATTTGCATCCCAAACCTGAACTTTTCCTTCCCAATGATCTGTTCCGAAACATCCAAACAAATCAAAACCATAATCACCCGTAGGTGAACTAACAAAAATTTCTAATTTATCTCCAGTTACTATATCGATAGTCCACCAATCTTGAACATCTCCATCAGCATCTACAGAATCAGATGAACTACTACCATCTGTCAATACATTAGCAGTAGACCAATCGTCATCCGCAGCAACGCTAGGAAAGAAAGAAATGAATAAACATATAATGATGGCAGTAGAAAGAAATCGACGTGAAATCGAACCTTGATTTGGGGCCGAGGTGGAAGACAGCCCGCGCTCCATCGGAGATGGAGTCGTGCACTACGTGTAAATCAATTGCGTCGAATAGAAAATGAATAAATTAAGAAATTAGACGTTTTTCGGAATGATTCAAAGCAAAGTACCGTGCCCTTTGATTCATGACAGATGCATTGCCAGTCCATGTGACCGTGGTGATTCCTACGAGAAATGAAGAGGCAGCAATCGTTGACACCATACGTTCTGTGCCTAATGATGGCTGGTGCGAAAAACTAGATTTCTTAATTATTGATGGTAATTCTACAGATAAGACCAGAGAATTAGCAGAACAAGAAGGTGCCACAGTATATCTTGAGCCGAGGAAAGGATATGGAAGAGCATATAGAACAGGATTTGCAATGGCCCCAGGAGAAATAATTGTCACAATGGATGCCGACTGTACTTATCCAGGAGAAGAAGTACCTAGACTAGTAAAGAAATTGATAGAGGAAGATCTATCTTGGATTACCTGCGATCGATTAAGAAGAGCAGAAAAAGGAGCGATGTCTGGACTTCATGGTTTTGGGAATTGGGTACTTTCCACCACTGCTAGATTCCTGTATTGGTACGGAATTCATGATTCTCAAAGTGGAATGTGGGTTTTCCGTAAATCAATTCTTGAAGATTCGCGTATGAGG
Source organism: Methanobacteriota archaeon (assembly GCA_002702985.1). Classification (GTDB taxonomy): domain Archaea; phylum Thermoplasmatota; class Poseidoniia; order Poseidoniales; family Thalassarchaeaceae; genus MGIIb-N2. Next base: position 18,604 of record PADI01000038.1, on the reverse strand, counting down.
CCAACTAATGATGGAATGCCTCTTTCTCAAGAATTCAAGATTCGAGCTCGAAGATACTTAGGAAAGAAAAAGGCCATAGAAATCAGTGTTCCTTACAGAGTTCGTGTTGGAGATGCTGAAATCAATACTTGGGGCGATGGAAGAAAAAATCTACTATTCCTTTTCAGCATGAGATTTGGACTAGCGAAAACAAAGACTCCATGGGGTCCTGAATCAGACTGAATCCCAGTCTAAATCTGAACCTCTAATCTTATTGGTTTCCTCATCTTGATTTTCTGATTCTAAAACAGGTTTGTTTTCTGCATTTAATTCTGCATCTACTTCACTAGTCCCATCCAATGACTGTGTAGAATTAGACGGGACACTGCTCCAAGATTCTATCAAATCTAAATCTCTCTGTAGATTTCTTCTACGGTTTAGTAAAAAGGTTCCTACAACAATGGCTAACATGACAATAATTGCCAAAATAATACTTCCTAAATCTTCAGAAATAGATGCGAATAGACCACCTGAATCAATAGGACCTTGCACTTCTATTTGCTCTGAAATTGGTAAGGAAACAGAGTCTCCATCAGTAGCCCATACCTCAATTTTTGCATATCCAGTTCCGGTAGGAGACCATGAAATAGAGCCGGTCCATATTCCATCTCCTGCTCTAGTATCCGTACCTGATCCATTATCATTTAGTTGGATTATATCTCCTACGCCATTCATTGCAATTCTTGCTTGTACCTGATTTGTTGTACCATCTGGATCGTCTAAAATTACTGAAATTATCATTTCATATGTTTCATCGGCAACAAAACTTGATGGTTCATACATCAAGTCACTAAGTCTTGGAGAACTAGAAAGTGAGGTGATATTAACGCTAGCAGTACTAATTCCACCTCGTTGATCAATCACAGTTAAATGAATTAAATGAAGACCTGGAGTTGGTTTGTATGTGAAATTAGGCATTGTTGAAACAACCGTTCCACTTGGTGAGTCAATTCTCCATTCATACCTGAAAATATCATCATCATAATCATATGAATCTGCACCAATGACTTCGATTGTCTCTCCTGGAGGAATTGAGGTCCCTTCGGAAACATTCGCTATTACTGCAAATGGATCTGATGGAAGAACTTCAAGTGACTGAGTATACACTCTGGATAAACCATTTTCGTCAGTTAAGGTAACTGTGATTATATGTTCTCCTGCGGACATATAATCGTTATACCAATATTCAATTGTCCCATTCTCAACCATAGGTTCAGATTCAATATCGCTAGTAATTGTAACATTAAATGAGTCTCCATCTGGATCATAGGATTGACGGAAATCAAACAGAATTGGAGCATCGCTATTCACTACTGCACCAGGTTCAGGTGAATCTAAGATTAAGAGAGGCGCACTAGCAGATACCTCAATTCTGATAGTACTCTGGGCTATTTGTCCAGACCCATCATCAACAGTCAAAGTCACATCATGTATCCCTGCTGGTAATCTTGAATCTAGAATCCATCCACTTCCTAATGGATCAATCAACTGATTTGATGTCCATAGTACACTAACTAAGTCACTAGATCCAATATATGGATTACAGAGAATTTGAGATGAGGAACCTTCTACAGAATCGCAAGATAAGTCCCAGTCTCCAGAACCCGAGGATTCGAATCGAATGAGGTCTGAGGAATCAGTAGAATATCCTGAAGAAGGAGAAGATATTGTTGCTATAGGTACAGAATTATTCACAATTAACAAGATAGTAAGTAATGATTCAGAACCAGAATGTGATGAATCAGAATCACCTACCCCCAAAGTGATTGTATGGGCGCCAGGGGATAAATGACCTATCCATACACCTTCAGGTGGAGCGTCTTGACCATTATGAAGATGTGAGGAACGAGAATCTAATTCACCATCAATACTAGAATAGAATCGATAAGTGATTTGATCGCCCTCGGGATCTACGGTACCCCTAGCATCCAGCGTAATTTCAGATGATGAGAGATTACTTTCTCTAGAAACTTGAAGATCAGGAATAGGCAATTCATTGTATAATTCAACAGTCCATGAATAAGTCAAAGGTGTATTCAGCCCATCTCCAATTACAAAAGTCAAATCGAAAACAGCATTTGGAGAATCTTCGAACGATATATTGTATTCGAGAGGGCAATTTGGAGTAGAGCAATCTCCAGGATCGTCGGCCCATTCAGAAAAGGAAACATCTAAACTAGTCTGAAATGGTTGATTTTCAGGATCTACAGAAGCACTGGCATTTACATGAAGAACTTGAGTTCTAGATAGTAGAATTCTATTCGTAACATCTGCAAGAGGAGTTAGTACTACAGAAATTGAGGGGGGTAGATTTGTTAATTCAATCCTCCTAGTTTCAGCTGCGCAATTATTGGAAATATCACAGACCTCTAAAGTAATATCATGAGTTCCATCGGATAAACATCCAGAACCCTGATTATTTGCAATGAAAAACGATTTGTTATTCTCACTACCTACCCCTTGAAGACAAGAATCAATGAGACTTCCATCCAAACTGCTATTCCATGAATAAGTCAATACTTGATTTTCCAAATCCCAGGTTTCAGATGCATTGAAAATCACTTCACCCCCAGAAGGAAACAGTTGTTCATCTATTGGAGTTGACCAAAGAATTAGAGGTGGTTGATCGGGTAGTTGGATTTCACAAATTGATATCTTATCCGAGTTTAGTTGCTCGGGTCCGGTATCATTTCGAGTTGAAGAATATTCACATCCAGTCCAAAACTGATTGACGTTCGTTGTTCCTTGTGAAGTAGTTCTAGTCCCAACAAATGGCCCCAATACAGAGTTCCCAGCATAAGGGAGAACATGTTGAACTGGATTCTCAATTTGATCGAATGATAGATTTACTACAGAATATGGCAATCCAAATCCATTTTGATTTACTGCCCAAACATGTATTGTCCACATTACATCAAATTGAGCAACTCCGGCTTGATTGAGAGAAGGAGGGGTGTCAGATGAAATCCATTGAACTAAATTAGTCTGTGACAATCCAGGTTGAGTAAGTTGCAAACCACTTGCATCAGGGGCATCAACGAAAGAAACTTGAGAAGATTGAACAGTAAAACTGCCACTACATGAAGAATAATCTGGTGAATGAATTGTTAGGTTTTCGTGATTCGTTAATAAAAGACAATTTTGTCCAGACAGAATGGAATTATTCAGATAGGAATTCAAACCTGAAGAACCCGATCCTGACCAAATAATTCCAGTATGATTTCCTTGTAGTACCAGATTGTTAATGATTGCATCAGAAGACGTAATTGCAACCGCTTGAGAAGAGGTTTCATCCTGATAGATACTCATACCTTTGATAGTAACAATTCCTGGAAACGAAATACCTGAGTTATCGATTTTTAGTGCTGGACCAACCCCTACCGGAAGAGAAATTGAATGATTTTCTAAAACTAGATCTATACTATCTTGTGCCATCACTCCACCCTGAGCATCATCAATACTAGAACAGGTTCGACATGTAACATCCTTTGTACTTGCAGTAAGAGTATTCGATTCACGATATAGAAAACCCACGCCTTCAGAAATCTCTGTAGCACTAGCTCCATTTCGATTTGATGAAGCATTTACCAGCAACACATTACTTGAATCATAAACAAATACTCCATTCAGTCCATTATCTGATGATTCAATACCATCTATCTCAGGGTGAGATTCTTGAATATGTAAACCAATACCAGAATTATTGTGAACATTCCAATTAGTTCCACGAAGACTCGATTTCATCAAATGAATTCCCGCACCTATAGAACCAGAAACCTCAAGATCATCAATTGTTGGAGCCCAATTTGCTGAACGGAGATAAAAACCGGATTGTAATGGTATATCATTGGATGAAGAATCACCTGAATTTCTGATAATTAATCCATTTATCGTTGTAGATGGTCCCATCATATAGCCTCTAAATCCAATACAATCATTTTCTTCAATCAATCCATTTTCAAGATAAACTCCTGATGTATTGATATTCAATGCAGCTGAACATTGACCTGGGGCCTTAGAATTTGGGCCGCCAGTTCCTCTCAATACAAGGTTCTCAAATTGAGCATTCATTGGAATATTACTGTACAATGAATGATTATTTCTTTCGACAAATATTCCGACATACATTGAATTCTCAACTGTCATATCACGAAATGTAGGACGTGTAATGCTAGATTCAGTAATATGTCGCACGTATACCCCGTGATCAGATCTATTTACAGAGACATTTTCAAACAACAGAATGGAATCTTCGACCCAAATACCTGTAGCAATAGCTTGGGTTGCAGATGTAATATTATGCAAATTCACATCACGGATCAAACCGCCTGAACCTCCCCAAACATTGATCCCCCTAGTAATTGCATCATTTACATGAAGACCAGTAATTACCGGAGCAGAACTAGCACCTACTGAGAGACCGATGCCATATCTCCAAGTGTTTGAAAATCCATGTAAATCTTGTCCAGCTTCATTGATATGGAGATTTTTGATTACAGGAGTTGCAGAACTAAACAAATCCACTCCAACATAATCTGGATCTAAAATGGTCAAATTATCTAATAATGGGTTACTTCCATAAATTGTAACCCCAAAATCTGAATTATCAATCGTCAGATTTCGAATGACTGAGCCGATATTATTTGAAGTAGTATTGAATTGGAGACCCTCGTGAGATTGTGTTGAAATTCCGGACATCATTACAACAGGAGCTGTTTCTTCACCCAATACAGTCAGTCGTCCTTCAACATACAGTCTAGAACCAATGGACATTTCTATTGATGTTCCAGCAAGTACTCTTAATTCATCTGATGACTGNACTGTGTAAGATGATTGNAGTTGAACNACNCCGCTCCANGTTGTTACTGCTTTCGAANNTGAAACAGAATTGANATCTTCANTCTCTTGNAGATGAGGAAANGAGGANACTAACTGATGATGCAGAAGCCATGAGAANGAGGACAACAAGAAGTGATGCCCGCCGGTGCATATNTCNTTACCATTTCGGAACACNAATCAACCCTGCGGTCTCNCGTTCAAANAAANTGCAAAGAACGGATAGTTCAAAGGGGGTCNCGCTCCCCGTAATATTGAGAGAAGATGGGAACGGCCTTTATCCTCATAAAAACAGTTCCAGGAATGGAACGAGATGTATATCTTACATTGAGTGATTTAGAATGTGTTCTTGAAGTCCATGTTCTATATGGGGAACACGATTTAATCGCTCGAATTGGGGCGAATGATTCTTCAGAACTCGCAACAATTCTATTGAGTACTTTCAGGACAATAAAAGGCATCAGAGATACAGAGACACTGATCACAGTTGATTACTAGGGGGATAAAAAATGGCAGTAGGATTCGTACTTATTACCACTGAAACTGGAAAAGAAACTCAAGTTAGGGAAGCCATTGGGAAAATCGAAATGGTAGAACAAAGATGGGGTATTTTCGGAGAGTTTGACGTCTTAGTGAAAGTTGTAGCAGATGATGAAATTGACNTGACACGATGTATAATGGAAGAAATTAGAATTATCGATGGAATTTTAGATACTCGAACATTAATTGGTTCACAAATCTGATGTTATCAATCGATGAGCCTCTGCTAGAAGTTGATCAGCTACATTTCTACAACCAGAAATGAGGTGAAGATGAACTGANTCTCGTAATGCATGAATAGCATTATTATGATCAATTCTTGCAATTATTCTCCACCTAGATGCCATTAATCGACGACCAGAGGTAGTATGTTCTGGCAATGGGAAAAGTCTTGATCTTTCGAATGCAGCAATCAATGCTGGTGAGAGTTGGCTTTGAGAATCTATCAATGAATGTAGTAGCCTACATCTTTCTACAATATCTGGTTCAGCCTCAATTCTAGCTGCGAGTAGCATTATTTCGGATTCATCAGCATTAATGCAATCTAAACGAAGTCGAAGTCGTCGAACGATAGGATCTCTTGGGCCTGCAATTGATATTAATCGATCGAATACTTTTGTTGCTTCAATAATCGAATTACAAGCCAAATGAACTCTGAAGCGNGAAATCGCACATGCAGTTCTTGTCGGAGGAGTTAATTCATGATCAANAGGTAATTTTCTTTCGAATTGATCTAATTCTTCAAGTAACAAACTAGCTTCACCTTTTTGCCAATTACCCGGCATATGATCATCTATTTTACGAACTATAGAAGCTAATCCATATCGAAGTCTACTTTCGTCATCCATTTCTGAAAGTGCAAGAGTTTCCTCTTCATTTGCTTCTTGTAAATTTCCATCAATCCTCAATAATTGAGAATTGAACAAACGTTTCTCAGGGCTATTCTCTAACTTTGAAATATGATCTGATGCAATATCTAATTCAGCACGATCTAAAGCAATCCTTACTGCTGCAGAACGTAGGGAAGAATTGTCAGGATGTTGTTGTAATGCTTCTTCAACCAAAATGGCTGCTGCTGCTGGAATTTCTTCGTAAATNGAATCTAAAGAGGATAAAAGTAGAGATGGAAATTCAGAATCTTGCGCACTTATCCTATGGTGCAACTCAATTCTACGTGCTCGTGCACCTTTACGTGATGACCACCAATTTGCCAAGTTAGAATGAAGATCTTGTTTGTGTATTGTAGACCACGATTCTTTTCTTACATTTTCAATCAAATGCTGGCCTTCCATCCTCGCAGAATGCCATCTAATAAGTGCTCGATCATCCAAATCACCAACCCTATCTGAACTAGAAATTTCGTCTATCCCTATTGGAATAGGGGATATCGCTAATTCATCAAACGTTTTGACTTCTTCAGAATCAAGATGATCTAGAACTGTCTCTTGAACAAATGACATAACTGCATCAGAGGCAGTAGGTAATGGATCTTCGGGAGACCATAAACCCAACACAAGAGGGTGCCCCCCTAAAGCAGAAGCAATTTCCAATCCCATTTCGTCATCTACCCTATCACCTAAAATCATTCTAGCAGAATGAGGAGATAGTCCTTCAATTCTAATGGAATCTCCATCAATTCCAGCAGGTACGGGTGCTCGCGAGATAAGGATACAGTTTCCACGTTTCAACAAAGAACTGCAGAGTTCAATGACCTTAGAAAGATGTCTTGGATGGACCTCTTGTATCTCATCAAGAATAATAATATCCTCTAGAGGTAGCATTCCCAGAATTGCTTCTGAAGTAGTTGGAGAATCATCTCCGATGAGGCTTCTACCAACAAAAGAAACATCTGAGTCTGAGTCAAATCTCATCCATCGAATTGTTTTTCCTTGATGAATCATCAAATCAGCCAAGCTTCTTACGAAAGCAGTTTTTCCTATTCCAGGAAGGCCTGTCAAAATTAGAGATTCACTATCGATAATTTTGTTCGAAATGGAAGTCATAAGTTCTTCTCTTCCGACTATTTCAACCAATGGTGGAGGATTTCCAATAAGTCGTCCAATTGATTCGTTTACTTCTTCAATAAATGTCGACGCTTTTCTCCTGCCTTCTGTTGTTGGGTGAATTACTGTTCTTTTCCTAGATCCTCCTCCTATGACATGTGCTTGTCGCGTAATGATAAAGCCCTCTTTTTGTAGGATCTTTATGTGCCCATGAAGAGCAGATCGGACTACACCTAATCGTTCACTAAGTCCAGGTAATGATGCAGTACGAGGTACGTCCCAAGCACTAGCTAGAGACTCTGATTGCTCACAGACCAACTTCAGAAGTCTGTCTCGGAGGGATAGCCCCATGGCCTATGCAGGAAGGCGGGAGTTCTTGAGTCCCCACACTCCTCGCATCAACATGCCCGTAGATGGAGACGACGTGGAACTCCCGGCAAAACCGGGTGTTTACATGTTCAAACAAATCGACGGGACTGTCATGTATGTCGGAAAGGCAACGGTTCTAAAAGATAGAATAAGATCATATTTTTCAAGAAATCCAGATCGACAGATGATCCCTGATTTAGTAAAAAATTCTGACGAAATTGATTACATCATAACTCGAAATCCTAGTGAAGCATTAATGCTAGAAAGACAGTTGATTAGAAAGCACAAACCAAGATATAATTCTCTATTGAAAGATGATAAATCGTATCCATTTATTGCAATCACATCAGAAGATATGCCGAGAATAATGTATTCTCGCCATCCCCCTACAGATGCATCAAGATGGGGACCTTTTCCCGATGCTGGAGCAGCAAAACGAGTAATCCAATTACTCAGAAGACATTTTGGAATTAGAGATGAAAAAAATAATCTTCCATTTGGATATGTAGAATCCGATGATAGTCGGAGTTATAGACAACGAATCAATGCAGCAAAATCAGTTCTAGATGGAAATGCAACTATCCTAATCCAAAGTCTTCAATCTGAAATGGATGAACATAGCAGTCATTTACGATATGAAGCAGCAGGAATGAGTAGAGATCTAATCGCAGCTGTTCAACAAACCATTTCACAACAAATTATTCATTCTAGATTCTACCAAGATTGTGATGCTGTAGGATTCCATTCAATCGGTGACAGAGGAATGATAGTAATCCTTCATACCAAAGAAGGCACTATCCAAGGTCAAGTTGAGTATCCATTAATTCACAGAGGAGATATTGGGTAATCAGTATCATTGGTGATGAGTGAACATTACTCCTCACGAAAACCTCCGAGAAGACTTCTAGTTCCATCTAGTGTTTCAGATTGGATGAAGCAATGGATGTCGGAGAGAAGGGGGGGAGCAGTTGATGTTCGAGTTCCTGTAAGAGGTGATTTGGCTAAACTTAGATCAATGGCAGATGCGAATGCAAAATTCCACTTAGAAATGAACTTTGGAAAGGCCTCCAAAAATATCGAAAAAATGTCCGTTGAAGATGCTGTCAAACTAATTGATGTTGAAACTCTAGACCATGTGGTATGTTTCGATATGGCTCAACTTCAAGGCGAAGAAAGAGTAGGTGCGTGTATTAGTCTGAGAAAGGGAAAGCCATCTAAAAAAGAATATAGAACTTTTACGGTTAAATCTGTAGCAAAAGATGACCTTAGAATGATGAAAGAAGTGATTACTCGTTGGATTAAGAGACAAGATGAATGGCCAGATTTAGTTCTATTAGATGGTGGAGAAACACATCTGAACATGATGAGAAATTTATTGGTAGAACTAAATTTAGAAAAGGAAATTAGTTTTGCTGCACTAGCAAAAAGGGAAGAAACACTACATTTACCAGACAAAGACCCAATTATTTTGGATAGACGTGGAAGGCTTTTCACCTTGGCAAGAGATGAAGCGCATCGATTTGTAAATAAATTTCATCGGAAACGAAGAACAAGTTCCTCCATCAAGGACCCATTAGAAGAAGTTCCAGGATTGGGTGCCAAAAAACTTCAGAGTCTATTGAGGCATTTTGGTGGAAGAAAAGGAATAGAACATGCTACCTTGGAAGAACTAAGAAATACGCCAGGTATCGGAAATGAAATGGCTAAAAGAATCATAGATTATCTAAATTAATCAACGACTTTTTCTTCCTTGCATATACACTTCTGCTGGATCAACATATGGATCTTCCCAAGGGTCTTCCCCCCATCCACCTGCGGTTTCCCAATCAGTACCTGGAGGAGGGAGATTCATGTCCTCCAACAAAACCTCTGCAGTATTCTGTTGTACTGCCATACGTGCACGCTTCTTTTCATCAGCAAGCTTCTTCCTCTTTCTAGCTCTCTTTGAACTTCTTCTAAAAATAATCAAAGTAATTAATCCTAAAATTACTGTCAAGTATGGCATGAATTCAATCAAAAGGAATTCATATCCTAGAACAAAGCCTAACGAAACTCTGTCCGTAGTTTCTTCACAAGGATCAGAATCACAAAGAGGGAGAATATAGGTCAGATGCTGGCGGCCGTCGATTGTTTCAATCTCTGCATTTCCATTGGAACTAGAAAATTCAGAAACTCCTAATCCACGAGGGAACCCTAACTCAATTTTGATACTTGGACGGACAGTCATTCCTTCAACGTCTGTTCCAACAGAGGGGACCTCTTCCTCAATAATTGGGGCACTGAATCCCCTCATACCCGTATTAGCTGCACTTGAATCAAAGAAAGACGATGCCAATGATTCGGCAATTCTTGCCGTAACTTGAGCAGGTGAAGTGATAAAAGCTAATTCTTGATTGGAATTGATACCTAACCTGAGTGTCATTTTCTCTAAGGATGCCCCTATGACCAATGGATCCTTGTCGCTCAGTTCGTTCCCAGTTACTTCAGTTAACTCCCCTATTTCTGTAATCAGGCTAATACCTGAAAGATCAATCTTTATTCCATTAAATTCGGCAGGTAAATCTTGAGATTCAATTTGATCTTGGATATCTCCTGATGCTTCATCTACCATTTCTTGAATCTCAATATTGGTCTGCTCTATTGTTCTTGCAATCTCGTCAGAAATGGCGTTAGAAAAATTCTGAAACCCTGAATTAGAAATTTCTAAAGTATGGTTTGTATCACCAATTGGGATATCAGTATTGAATCCAAGACCAGAAATTAATCCTCCATCACGTCTATCTCCTATAGCTATGACATGACGAATAAGATCGGAAGGAATTGACTCAAAAGTCAACATATCAATTTCTTCGGCTTGGAGTGGAACTCCGATGCGATGAACATGAAGTCTAACAGATGCCTCAATATCGGCTTCTATAGCACCACTAAATTCCAATATTCTTAGGCCAGACAAATCAACATCTACCTCAACCTTGATGCAAGTTGCCCAATCAGATTTACAGAAAACATCAGGACTAGAATCTAAACAATTAACGGTTTCGTAACATAATGCATGCTCCCAATCCCAAGGAACGGGACCTGTTAGACCAAGTTCCTCAGGAGAAGATCCTTGATGGCGATAAACCAATTCCAAACGATCAGGAACATCTCCTGTGGATCTAGCCCATGTAGGTAAAAGAATAGTCAACGTAATATCCGTAGAAGGGAAACTCTCTGGAATATAACTACTTAGAATATCAGGATTAACTTCTTTGGAAACGCTGAGTACATTGAGGATTTTGGCCAAGTCGTTTTTCTCAATGAAACTAACATCTAATGGATCTCCGTTTTCATCAGTTTCGTTAATCAGGCGAACTGCAAGATCGATTACGTCTAAATTGATTGGAGTTGAATTAGATTCTAACATAATTGGATATGTTCCATTCATGGCATTAGAACCCTCGACACAGAATCCTGTAGGTGAAATCTCAGCACAAGTGACTAATGCAGTATGTGTAAAATTCAATCCACCAGAATCGTTAGGAGGAGTAAATGAAATATCACTAAATGAAACTGAGCTACCAGTCTGTTCGGCAAAAGAATTTGCAACATCAGTTAACGGAAGCATACCTGTTAGTTGTTGAAGGTCTACGTATCCAAACTCTTGAAGCATTCTAATTCCATCAGAAGAAATCCAAGGTAGAGATACTCCAGTGTCAAATGGTTGGATCCCCCATGTATTCAGTAGAGAGGTATCAAGGTAATTTAGATCTATACCTAATGTGACGACGCTGTTCGCTTCATCACGAGCGTCAACCGTCATCCGAATATCCATAGAAGTATCTGAAGGAGAGAATTCGACTGCTCTAGTCGAAGTATTTCTTCTTGAAATACGGATTTCTGCTTCATCAGTCAATGTTCCATCGCCACTGGACGCTTCAGTATTATCTAGAATCCAAATCCCTGAGGTATACGAATACAGATTTTCCGTTCGACTCACTGGAGTTCCAAAATCGTCAAGAATTCCAAAATTTGCGTAAGGAGGAGGAGAAATATCGTACGAAACAAGATGTCCTTCTTCAGCAATCAGTGTGAATTCAGTGTCTGCCGTTCCTCCCATCGTCAATAATCCACGGAATAATCTCTCCATTTCTCCTCCAGATACNNTNGGTAGNCCNAANGTACTAGNATCAACATTCACTGTAATNATTACNCGAAGACANATTGGAGGATAATATGCATTCTCNGAAANTGATGCATCTTCATCTGCTGAATCCCCTCCTGGGTCATCACTACAAATGATTGGAGCACCTGCAACACCAATAGTTGAGACATAATTTACCGAAACTCCTGTAGAAGAACCAAAGGCTGAAGACAAAGTAGATTCAACAACATCTCCCATTGATGTTCGAAGTGTTTCCNTAACATCTGAACCATCAGGAGTAGGTAATTGGAAATAATTTCTGATGTAATCTGCTGGGATTCCATCTCCATCAGTACTATTGCCACCCAGATCTAAATCATCTAAATTCAGAAGAGAACGATTGAATTCATAAATTGCGAACTCCATATCAAGCGACATTTGAGAAAGTGAATCCATCTCTATAGCATATTCAGAAACAACCCAATTAGATCCTGGAGTATTATCGTCAGACCAAGTCCAATCATCACAGATAGTTGAATGCCCGGGAGAATATGCTATTCCAAGTCCCGGGATTTCATCACAAATCGTGTTAGATACTTCTGGGGCACCTGGAGCAGGGTCTGCGACAACCATGGGTGTCAATGATGCAAGCAGTAAAATTGGAAGCAAAATTCCAGTTTTAAGATGAGGTAAACTCCTATCCATCGGCCTTGGGCTGTGCCCCTATCCTATAATGCAGTTCCCACTACGAGTAGATGGTGAGGGGGGTGGAACTAGTACCCAAAAATGCTCTAAATTCTATGATTCAGACATTGTTCAAAGACCATGGACAAGATGTAATTGAATACATGATAAACGATTTACCAAAGAGATGGGAACGTTTTGATGATGTAGCTATTCTTCCAATAAATGCATTCTCAGATTCAAAATGGGATTTTGTCGANAGAAATCTGTTGTGGGAAGAGGTAGCAAAGTCTCTCAATGTAAATCGTCTTTTTCGTAAAGGAGAAATTAGTGGAGAAAAAAGGGAAAGTACTGCCGAATTATTGATTGGAACCAATCCGGATGTAATACGAATAGAACACGGTGTAAAATTTGTTTATAGAGTCACAGATTGTATGTTTTCGCAAGGTAATCTAAACGAAAGAAAAAGAATGGGAGACCTCGANCTAAGAGATGAAAATGTACTAGATCTATATGCAGGGATAGGATACTATACTCTTCCAATGTTGGTTAGAGCAAATGCNAAACACGTGACAGCAACAGAATGGAATTCAAATGCATTAAGGGATTTACACAAAGGATTGAAGAAAAATAAAGTAAAAAAACGATGTACAGTATTAGAAGGAGATAATCGCACACACGGAAATTTACTACATGGAAAATTCGATCGTGTAGTTCTAGGATTGCTTCCACAACCATGGGAAGGGATAGAAACTGCAATTCAATCATTAAAATCTACAGGAGGGATTTTGCATATTCATGGTGTTTCTTCATCAGATAAACCAGAAGAATGGGAAAAAGAAGTTATCCAAAAATTATCAAATTATAAAAGAAAAATTCAGCCAATTAAATCGATTAAAATCAAGTCTTATGCCCCACATTGGGAACACAGGGTCCTCGATGTAGAGGTAGGCACTCTATCGTCAGACTCTTGATGTTGGTATAGATGCGAAGTTGATGGCGGATGCTGTAGAGGCCCCTGAGGCTGTGATCCTTTCCTCCGATTTAGTAGAGGAGGATGGAATTCGTCGAGAAAGAAGACAATTGAATCTAGCCGCAATGGCTACCGCCGGATTCACAGTTCTAATCTTGCTTCTATCCATGATATGGGATGGTAGTCACTCAATTGTAGATGATGATTCTCTGGATGAAGACTGGTGGTCAATTCCTCTGGAAGAACGATGGCAGATGGATCTTAACATGACTGGAGAAAGAAGTCAACTACCTGTCAAAGGCCCCTACAACTGGACAGGACCTACAGAATATTTTGTTGAAGTTGATTTACCAGCATCAGAACAGGATGCTGGATTCCCTGGCCCTGCTCTAATGCATGTCGCATTATGGATGCCCAACATTCCAGAAGGAGAAACTGTTCCNGTNATTGCTACNATTCATCCATACTATGACTTCGGNGGAGAAGGAATTGTTGGAGATGACTCGAATCCAAATACTGTTCCTGACAGAGGAGTTGGTGAATGGGTTCTCAATGAATTTGTACCACATGGGTATGCACTCGCACAAGTATCGACCTTTGGTACAGGACAATCTACACATTGTCAAGATGTGAAAGGACTTGGAGAACAAACTGGAATACAAGCAGCCGTAGAATGGCTCGGTACTCAAGAATGGTCTAATGGAAATGTCGGATTGATGGGTAAGTCATACGCAGGAACCACTAACTGGGAAGCCGCGCAGAATCCTTCTGAACATCTGAAAACTATTGTTCCAATTTCAGGTAGCATTGGAGTTCAACANATGTTCTATCGTAACGGTAGTAGTGAATCTCGAGCCATGCTTTACGATGCATTGTATGAAGGTGCAACNGCAGATGCAACCGAAGATGATATGCGAATGTGTAGTGATGATGTTATTGGACCTGTGAGCCCATTCACAACATGGGCAGGAGCAGGATTAGGTGGTGATGAATGGAATGACTATTGGGATGAAAGATATCACCTNCAGGATGTNATTGACAACTATCAGGGTAGCGTATACATTGTTTGGGGTTTACAAGATTGGAATGTAGATCCTTACCATGCATTTCCCACATANCAAATGCTCAATGAGGCTGGAATCCATACTAGAGTAATTGCTGGACAATGGGCGCATAACTATCCTGATCAGCCAGAAATACACGGTGATCTTAGCTCAGGGTATGGAGAGGAAGCATACCCAAACATGAGTCGAATGGATTGGGCAATTGAGTTGTGGAACTGGTTTGAGTACTATCTCAAAGGCAACGGAGAGGAACCGGCAGCTCATGCCCAGATGCAGACACATGATGGTCAATGGCACGTAGAAGAAACATGGCCACCGGAAGATATGGACTGGGAAATGTTTGATGTAAACTCATGGGACTCAACAGGTGGATCGACTGTATCTGCAACCTCATCCGCTACATTCACTTCCCCTCCTTTGGAACAAGATACTCACATACAAGGAATGCCAACATTCCACGTGAAAGCCAGTACGGGACTATGCAACGGTGGNCAGTTATTCGTAACAATGAATGATGCCACTGCAGGTCTAAGACTCGGTCATGCAACCATGGATGTAAGGTATCGTGCAGGAGGTTACGAATCTCAGGTAGCTACACCACTTTCTGAATATACAATGTTGATGGAATTCAATCCAATGGATGTCAGAATCCCTGCNGGTCATTCGATNGAATTAGTAATATCTGAATCAGGTGAAGATTATCTTCCAAGTCCTTGTTCTGCAATTGGGATGACAATCTCTCAGGGGGAACAACCTCTTGGCTTACCAATCACTGAAAGAGGAATAAATGCAGAAGAATGGTTCAANGTTCCACCTTGGTGGGAAACCACAGAATCATAGCCAATTATTTTCGTTAATTTGATTGAAGAATTTACTCCTCATAAGCATACCAATCTTCTTGATCAGGAGGACGGTACCACCATTGGCCTTCCTCATCTTCCCACCATTCGACTCCATCTTCATCAACTTCNATTCCNTCNTCAGATTCTNCTTCNTCNTCTTCNTCGATGATTCCTTCTTCAACCATGATTTTNCTCTTGGTNTCTTCNGCNTCATCTTCATCNTCTNCNAAAACTCGGCCNCCNCCNGGGTCTTGAGCAGTAATCATTTGATGATCTCCAGATGCGATTGCTTCATCTGATTCTCGCTTGAATTCCGCTGCCATTCGCTCTCTGTATTCATCATATTCACTAGTTCCCCAAGAGCCTTGAGATCTATCAGAACTTGAAAGTAAGTCATCTAGATCAATATTCTTTCCAATTTTCAATTCTGGAGCATCTGGGACATCATCTGAATCATAAAACTCATCTCCTGAATCTCCTAATCGGGGATATGTTTTCCCAGACGGATGAACATCTTCAACTTCTTCCATTAGAAGGTCATGCTCTTCATCATCAATTTCACCTTCATCGAATCTACGTCGAGCGATTCGAACAAAGCGATCTAATTCATTTGCCAACTCATTATCGTCGTCTTCATTCTGCTTTACAGTCCTCTCAAACTGGCCCATCAAACGATCATAAGGATTACCTCCAAGGCTGCCGATGAACTTGCCAAACCCGCTCTTCTTCTTCCTCGCCATGCCGATGACCAAACTGGTTGCGGGGTTGAAGCCTCATTAGTGCTTCGCGAGTGGGGGTATCATGGTCGAACCGTGGCTAATCGATGCTGCAGCGGCTTACAATAGACAATCATTTGAACAAAAAGACGGATACGTCGGCTTAATTCTTCTACCTGTAGAACATCTAGAGACTGTGTTAAATTGGTCATTTCAATCACTTCCTGACGAAATTTTAGTTGGTTTCGATCCGAATCAAAATTTACCACATAATCAGGAGATTCATGATTTCTTCACTGGTTCAGATCATCGAGAAGAATTGCATCAAGGTGAAGGATTGGTTTTGGGGGAACCACATTTAGTGAATAGAGGAGATTCATTCTCAGTTCATCACATTCCAGAAGAGTGGGTTGACGATATTTTTGCTCAAGAACGTGGAGGAAGAGGAAGTAGATTCACTCACTGGTTACACACCCATCCAAATGCAGTAGCAATTCCATCAAATGCTGATGCTGATGCTGCTCAATGGACAAGTGGAATTGATATGATTCTCGGGATTCAATTTAGTCCATCTGGTCCACTTCCTTGGTTTGATGAAGTTGATGGAGTTAGAAGACCCCTACAACCCGAAGAAGCTGCTCAAAGGGCTGATGATGTCGACTCAAGTGGAAGACGGGGCTGGGCTAGAGTTAGAAGATCTAGGGAAGAAAAGCAAGTTCTTGGAAGAGCATCTACAGGACATAGAATACATGGATTAGAACTGATTTCTTTTCATCGGACTGGTGTTGGAATAAATGTGGTTCTAGTTGATGAGAAAGGAGTCCCAATCGGATGGGATAAACTAAAGAAGATTTGAGATTACTACTCTTCTTTAGTTTGAAATCCATGTTTACGATAATGTCTCAATTCCTTTATGCTCATTCGAATATCATCTAAAGCTCTGTGCCCATCATTCTTGTGATATGGTGGGGAATCATACCACAAATCAATCAAAATCTTGACAGTCGTAACATCAACCGATCGATAATGGAAAAACGAATGTAAGGTAGGCATATATCGTCGAAGAAAACGGCGGTCTTGTCCTATTGTATTACCACAAAGTGGTGATTTTCCTTCTATACAATATTCTTTTAGAAATTCAATTGTTTGAGATTCTGCAGATAATAAATCAGTTTCAGATTCACGAACCATCTCAATTAATCCATTCGCAGTATGATGGGAAATATTCCATTCATCCATCTTATCCAACTCCTCTTCAGGTTGATGAAT
Source organism: Methanobacteriota archaeon (assembly GCA_002702985.1). Classification (GTDB taxonomy): domain Archaea; phylum Thermoplasmatota; class Poseidoniia; order Poseidoniales; family Thalassarchaeaceae; genus MGIIb-N2. Next base: position 1,146 of record PADI01000038.1, on the reverse strand, counting down.
AACCAAATTAGGGCCTTCTGCAATAATATTCAGTTGACCATCAGTCACTATAGTAGCAATTTCAATTATTTTGTTTTTGACAGGATCTAATCCCGTCATTTCTAAGTCGATCCAAACTAAACGGTCTTCATCCATAGGTGCTCGAATGAAACTACATCAATAGCAATTGGCATTGGACAAGAGCGAGCAATCATAGGTGGAAGACATCGCGGGAAGGATATGGAGATGCAGCAAGATGTTGTCAAGTTGCAAAAAGAAGTAGGCTTCTTTGAACTCCTAAAAAATAATCCTACATTTCGTCGTTTATGGATGGGGCTAGCCATCTCTTTATTGGGAGAATGGTTCAGCACAGTCGCATTATTTGTTCTGATTTACACACTCACCGGATCTGAATTAGGAATTGGTTTATTATTCGTAATTCGAATGTTTTCAATGGCATTTCCTCAAATCTTTACGGGCATGTTAGCAGATAGATTTAGTAGAAAACGAATTATGGTCTGGGCAAATATACTATCCTCTATTGCAGTACTGTCACTACTGACTGTAAACGATGAAAGTGAAGTATGGCTAATCTACTTCATTTCTGCACTTTTGATGGCTTTACATGCAGTATTCATACCTGCTGAAAGCGCCTCAATTCCGAATATCACAAAAGAAAATGAATTGTTAACTGCAAACGCATTAAACAGTGCCACATGGAGCGCAGCACTTTGTTTAGGAGCAAGTATTGGAGGATTTGTCGTTTCTGTTTATGGAGTGGAAATGGCTTTCATCATTAATGCACTATGTTTCCTTGCTGGAGCATTTATGTATTCAACAATCACCATTCCACAAGAACCATTTCAACCCAAACCTGGTGGCTTTTGGGCAAATACAGGAGGGAATATTGTCGAAGGATTCCAAATTATTCTCTCCAAGCCACATGTAAGTCGAATTGTTACCGCCAAGGCACTTTGGGCAGTTTTTGGAGGTGGCCTGGTATACATGCTAGTACTAATTGGTGATGAAATTGGAGTGGGTGATTTAGCCGCAGGTATTGGGATATTATTCGCCGCTCGAGGCCTAGGTACAGGATTAGGGCCAATCTTTGCTAGGTATGTTTTCAAGAATCGAAACCTTTGGCCTTTTCTTCTAGGTTCACTAGTT
>PADI01000037.1 GCA_002702985.1 Methanobacteriota archaeon | reverse complement strand
ATCAATAGCAGCAATCAATAGCATTTGACCTTCTTGCCATGCTTCAATTTCAAAATCAACTTCAATAGAGCCTCCTGGAAGGAGTTGGACCTCTGTTTGATTAATTTCTACCCATTTTTGACCAGAAGAATCTGTTTCCCAAGCAAGTAAACTTAGGTTTAGATGGCCTCCTTGATTTCCTTCATCTCTAATCCAAAGGTCTATCCTGACTAAACCATTGAGGTTAGCAGGTTGTGGAGAAATGGAAATTGGTTCTACAACTGGTTCAAACCAAACTACACGTAACAATGGAGCACGTGGTGTAAATTGAGATCCTATTCCGTCTAATGGGTTTCCAGAAAGATCAGTAAATTCAAACCAAACTACTAACTGATCTCCGTCCTGTAATTCANTGGATTCGACAGTAGAAATATCCACATTGTTAGAAACACCGTAGACTGGTCCTTGCCTTGACGCAGGGCCAATAGACTTACTCCCATCTGTACCAGGAATATCTACCCCAAATCTCCTGAAAGTCCAATGCATTTGTACCTCTTCTTCAGCAACTCCTCCTAAATCAATNATNGAAAAGGAAACTTGTTGAGAATCTAAACTATTAGTCTGTACAGCTGCCAANCTTGTTTGTAAAAATTCTATCGNTGGCGAAGTTCTNTCCACTATCACATCAACATCAAATCCACCCCATGGAATAGATCCTATTCCTACTATCCTTCCACGAAGTATTCCTTCAGTGTCTCTCTCAGTTTGTGGAAGAACTATAACAAACTCAACAATTCCTTCAGTATCTACTGTTCCATTAACTGGTATTCCAGATGTAGTTTCCATTACATCTTCAAAATGTGGGTCAATTACCACATTTCGACCAACTGGGGGGACAGACAATGGTAGTCCACTAGTAGAATGAACCATTTGCATCCTGCAAAGAATAGCGTCTCCATCTGTAGCATACATTTTCCCATCGTATAATCTGCCAAATGGAGCAGTCAGATCTTCCATATCCAAAATATTCCATGATGTGGATGTATCCAAAGTCCAAGCCAAATCTGCTAGAGATAATAAATCCAGATCAAGAGTCACTTCATCTTCTACAACCGTAATTGCTGGAATNAAAGAGTCGAGGGTCCAATCAAAGGGTGATTCTTCACTAGTCGCAAAAGAAAATGAGGCAAGGCCAAAATTTCCTGAATCATCACTTGGTAAGAATTCAGCACCAAGAGGAATTATTGTACTTTCATCGGCAGAAACAATGTCTCCTAACAGTGGACGATGNATTAAGTGTCCCGCTTCNTCACCAATTCCTGAAATCCATAGATGTATTTCATCTATTGATGTATATCCATTAAGATCTTCTATAGGGAAACTCAGTGTATGGCTAACTGAATGAAGTAGAGTACCGTCAATTGAATCCAAAGAGATTGTGTTTCGATGAATTACAGTAGGACTTTCTTGAGCTAAACTGAATGTAGCTAAATCAGCATGCAATCCTCCACTACCTCCGCCCAGATAGGTTCTTCCAGATGCATCTGTGCCAATGACATATACAGACACTCGGGAGCCATCTTCACCCTGAGAAATATCCAATAATCCAAGATTAATCAACCCGGTTTGATGTGCATTAGATGGAATAATGACTAATTTAGAATCATATTCACTTGGTTGAGCAACGCCATCTAAATTCAGATCATCTTTGGATTCTATCCAAGTCATTAATGTGAGTTCTCTTGACAATGATTCTTCTTCAAAAATCTCTAATGACATAATCAACGGTCTTGATAGCGACCAGATATCCTCGTTCAATGGTCTTTGAATACCACTAATATCTGCAAGAAGACGACCTACAATTGGAGATTCTAAATCAATACGATAGCTTCCAGGAGACATGATTACTGTAGAATCAATTGCTCCAACACGAACTACATCAACAGGGCCGACTCGAATCAATTTCGGATGAATTTCCCAAATACTATTTGGAGTAGTATTTCCTACTTCAGGTAATGAAATAGTGGAAGACCAAGTTCCATCTTCTGAAACTTCTTCTACAAGATATGACCATGTTTGATTTCCATTTGATATCTCAAGACCAACCACTGCAGAATTAGGAGGAATTGGACCTACAATTCCTTCAAATCTAACAATACCAGAAGCAGAAATGGTCTGCTCAGGGTGAAGATGAAGTGGATATCCGAACAATCTAGAATCCATCAAATCTCGAGAAAGGCCATCATAAACTGAAAATCCTACTATCTCCATATCATTCTCAATTCCCAATAATCCTCCAGATCCTACAACCCCTTCTGCGGGCCCCCAAGATTGGTTTAGGTGATCTACTGCTTTGACATATATCCTAACTTCATCAACATCATCTATAGACCAGTCAACGCTGATTGGCCATGTAATCTGTACTGATTTCGAATTGATTACAAAACTTGGATTCACAAGTGTAAATGGACCATTAGATTGGTTCGTAATAATTGGTTGACCATTTGAAATATCCAATTGAAATGAGGATTCTAATTCATCTGTGATTATTTCAAGAGTGACATTATGAATTAATGATGAATCAAATAGATGCTCATGTTCAGTAATTATCTCTGAAATTAGTTCTGGAACGAAAGTTGTTGGATGAGAAATAATCTGATCTGAAATCAAAGGACTTTGGATGATCTTTCCATTAAATATCAAACCGCCTCCTTGGCCTTGTTCAAGATGAATTGGAATTCTCAATAACGAATTAATTGTTGCTGAAGGATTGGAATTAACAAAATTAATTCTATATGATTCAATCATTGGACCTAAATTAGACAAATTAGTTTCTAGATGATAATCGACAGATATCAATGAAATTGATGCTGTTACTGGATGACTTGAATGAATGACGATTTCCAANTCTTTCATTTCCATACTATGATTTGGCCCCATAGATTGTGAAAATACAGATGTCGGTTGCGAGGCTCTAAGAATTGAACCATCAAATCGAACAAGAGAAATATCGCCGGAAGATAATGTTCTCTGTTGTACTGAAGAACCAGAACTGATGGAATAAGTTACATCCGTTCCCGAAATGGGACGAAGCATCAATGATGCAGATCTCCAATCAGCTTGATTGGGTAATGAAAAATGCATTGAACCATTGAGAAATGTTGAATTTGACTCCAAAACTGGTCCCTTCAATAAACCATATGTCAAAGAGTCTCCAGTAGATGAATCTGACCAATCCCAATCGACTATTCCATCATTTAGAACATCAACAGATGGGTCGATAGATGGAGTGGACAGTAAGGGCCTAATTGCTAATTTTTCTAATTCAGAACCAGGCTGAAAATCTAAAATAAAACTGATAATTGTCGCTGGTCTGAAAAATGAAATTGTACCGTTATTGATCATACCTGAGTGTACTTGTTGACCATCCGCAATTACCTGAATCATCACACCAGCAGATATTGAATCTAAGTTAATCCCGTCAATTCGTCGCTCAGAAATTATTGAGGGACCTTCTACTCTTCTTGTCATAAATGTTGGATTGACTATTACTCCATCTGTATGTTGAATTTCTAGTGATGAATCTAATTCCCAACCCGTAGAGTTGACTGCAAATCCATTTAGAAATCTACTACCGTTTATCGAAAATTCATGTATTCTAGGTGTTCTATGTTCTTCAGAAGTAGAAAGTTGTAATCTCAAATATATTCCTTGATCAGAATCAAGTCTCGATAATCCATGTAAATCTGCTAAATGAACTGGAAATTGTTTGTTAATGAATCCTGAAATGGGGTTTCCTTGAAAATCAAGTACACTCGCTAAGACTGAGGTGCCTTCAGGTATTTTTGCATCGATATCAATAGATCCCCATCCCAAAGAGTCAGCAAAAATTAGGGGGGAAGTCCAATTTCCATTTTCTTCAAAAACGTCAACTGCAATTCCTACGTTATCGATATACCATCCACTGGATTCAAAATATGTATCTGAAAAAAAGGTGAATCTAAGCATTACATTTCTTCCTGCTAAATGGCTAAAATCAGCTGATTTCTGAATAAATGAAGTATTGGCACCACATCCGCCTCCTTTCTGTCTAGAGCCATCCCAGGCCATTTGACCATAGAGAGGGCTGAGAGAGTTATTGTACTGCATTGAATCATACCAATCAGGGATATGAGAACCAAAATGAGACCATGTATGACCTTGGTCAGTTGAAATAAACAATGCCCCTCCATCCCAACCGGATTCTGCACAAATAAAGTGATCAAATTGCAGCGTTGCTCGACTTCCAAGAGGAATTGGAATTGAAGGAGAATAAAGATGGGTTAAGGAATTCTGCCTATATGGAGAATTCAATAATATTCCAGCTCCATTTCCTCCTCCGGGGAAACTATTGGGATCTGGACCTGTTGAGTTAAGTTCTCCGAAAGACCAACCGTAACCATTAGGAGTCTCAATGTCCCAACCAATTGGAGTAAGTATTGATTCTTCAAACGAGTCAAAATCTGACCATGGTCCATTCACACCCACATTTGGTAAAAATTGCCATTGATCAACTAAACTAGTACCTATTCTAGAATGATTAGCAGTAGTAGAATCATTGAAACCCCAGCGGATTATTTCAGTCTCATTTCCTGAAATTACTTCTACAATACGTACATCATCTAGTGCAAGGCCTTCAGGAGGATCTACTGTTAGCCCTCCAAATCCAGTCCCCCCGGTAGGATCGGATTCAAACCTAAAACGAATCTGAATTGATGTATTGAAACCAGATGGGATAGAATGCTGTAATGAAACCCACCCATTAGAATCATCGATAATTGTTGTTCCATTGATATATACTCCATGACCGGGTAAACCTAGAGTAGGAGTAATGCTAGTCCAATTTACTCCATCATCACTGATATCTACATGCCAATTGTCATAGATATCTCCTTCCATATCAAAATCTGCTGCATATTGGAAAACCATCGGCCCCGAGATTCCTGAAAGATTGGTTTCTAAAACTAGTTGTGATTCCGCATTGGCTGCATATTCGCCATTCAAATTTCCATGAAACCAAGCTCCTGGAGGGTGTCCGTCGTTCTCAAATCCAACTCTATCAACGAACCAACCTGGCCTCTCTACAAGCTGGGTTATAGGGGTCCAAATCACCAATCGAACGGATAGGCTAGAAGCATTTGCAAGCATAGGATGGTCATCGAAAACAACCTGTGAACGTTGCCAACCTGTTGCATTAATACTAGCCCATGCGGGAAATCCAGATCCATTTGCTCCATTGGGAACCGGAGCAGCAGTAGATATTGTATTTCCATAACCTCCCTCTGGTTCTACCCAATTCCACGTATTTCCACCATCAAATGATGCCTCAATCCAGGCTCCTGCACCTGAACCCGATGAATCTGAATTGGTCCAAATGTGGAGCCAATGATCTAGAGAAAATGTAAGATTAGAAACATAATTAGGTACAGGATGAACTGGGCTTTCTATCCATGAATGAATTCCTGCGTCCAATGATTGATCTGCTTGGGTTAATGCGAGCAATGAGCCATCTGCAGCCTGTCTTGGAGCATGCCCTCCTCCATTCTCTCTAGCAGTTTGAGTTTGATTGAAAGATGTGTTAATTGTAACTACATTTCCTGAAAGTGATGAAGGATTGATTATTTCCCATACACTAGTTGTTCCACCCGAAATCCATTGATTAAATCTATATTCTAATTCCTCAAAATCATGAATTCTCCCATGGTTGGCAGCATTGTCTAGACTTAACTCTCCAGGAAATAAAGTAGTAGAGGTATTGTCACTCACTCCATTAGAAAAATTTCTTCCAATGCTTCCAGATTCCCAGCCGGGTGCTGAATAAACATCTGAACCATCAGAATCCAAAAGTATCCATGCATCTGTTACTGTACCATTTGACTCAATTTCAAACCCATCAATAGTCCCCTCTTCCAATAAGAATGTTGAGGGGCCAATCCATGGTACTTCTTCGGCTTGAATCAGAAAGGGTGACATCGACATTGCAAGCATTAGTATCGCGAGACTCACTGCCGAGCGTCGTGACTCGGCAGATTCCATGCTGGTGAAAGGACAAAGGTGTGTTTGAATCGTCCGGCTCCCCGATAAACTCCAAAATGTGTCGAATGGTTCATGAGGCGGCCAGATTCAATAGGGTGGGATGGCAGTGAGTTCAGCAGAGGTTTCGTCTTCGAATGCGCTATCTGATCAAGCTGTTCAAGCAATTGAATCAAGATTAATGGCTTTACAAAGATCTCAAGCAGAACAGGATTTACCAGTACCTCTTCCGACTTCTGATTTCTGGATATTAGTTTCACAACTTACTCAATCAATTGAAATTGAAATGGATGAATGTATTCGAAGAGAAGGATGGGGAGCAAAAATTCAACTCCTACAAAAAAGACAAAACAACATCAGATGGGCAATAGGATCGATTATTCAACATCGTCTCAATGCATTCGTACGACACGCAAATATGAGGACTCTTCTCAATCGAGGAAATTCTTCTGATATATCTGAACCTAATTGGGCCCAACATGATGCATCAGAGCGTGCATTCTACGAAGGAGTGTGTAGACTAATTGAAAAATTTCAAACTGAGATCGATTGGGAACAAATGCAAAATGGAATTGGAGATACGTCAATTTCTACTACCATTCAAGGAATTGCTCCTTTGACAGAATTTGTAGAAAAAGAAGATGTTATTCCTTTAGAACAAATTGAACAAGAAATGCCTCCACCTGATGTTCATTTAGAAGAAGGATGGGACGAAGACGTCCCTCATGTACAAGAAGAAATTGAAGAAAAAAATACTATCGAATTAGACGACGATTGTCTTAGAATTCGTTTTATCAAGGATGTTGAACAACCTGTAATGGATTTTGATGGAAACGAAGTACAACCATTAGTTGGAGATGTATTCGTTTTCCCTGAAGTTTTAGCAAAAGCAATGATCAAGATGGGTTATGCTGAAAATGCTTCAATATGAACAGATTAGTTCACTTGACGCAAATTAATCTCTATAGTCACAGAATCTGGAATTGGAATTCTGATAAGATCTTCCAAAGCTTTGTGATCTTTTGCTGTATTGGTAACTAATTCAATCAATCTCTTGTGAATTCTCATTTCCCAATGATCCCAAGTCTCCGAACCTTCCCCATCAGGAGATTTTCGAGTAGGAACCACTAAACGACGTGTTGGAAGCGGTATAGGGCCACGGATTTGAACGGATTTGTCATCGCTAATCTGCTTGATTAACGCAGCAACTCCATCTACTGCTTTGTGATCTTCTCCGGTCAGTTTGATAGTGGTAATGACAGGCATGGGAATCCGACTCCGAACTCCTTACTACTCTCAAAATCACTTCTTCTGAACTTTCATACAGACGCCAGCAGCAACAGTCTTACCCATATCACGAATTGCGAAACGAGCTAGTTCAGGGAATGCACCCATCTCTTCAATCGCCATAGGCTTAGTTGGCTGGAACTGAATCAATGCTGCATCACCAGACTTGAGGAATGCTGGATTCTTCTCCTTGGTCTTTGCATTTTCTAGAAGTTCAACGAAACGAACTGCAACCTGAGCAGTGTGTGCGTGGAATACAGGAGTGTATCCTGCACCAATCGCCTTTGGAATATCCATCAACTGGATTTGTCCAACAAAGGTCTCATCATGACGAACGAAATTTGGCTCGTTATCAGAGTAACCAGCAACGTCACCGCGACGGATGTCAGTTGCAGCAAGTCCACGTACATTGAATCCAACGTTATCTCCTGGTTCTGCCTTTGCAACTTGTGTATGGTGCATTTCGATGCTCTTTACTTCAGCTGTCTTCTGGCTAGGATTGAATACAACGTTCTTTCCTACGTTTAGAATACCAGTTTCGATCTTTCCTACAGGAACTGTACCGATTCCGCTAATCTTGTAAACGTCCTGAATTGGTAGACGAAGAGGCTTATCCACTGGCTTATCTGGCTGCTTAACTGCATCAATACACTCGAAAAGAGTCTTGACTGACTTTCCATTAAACTCGGTGCCCTTCCACCATCCCATGTTGTCTGAACCTTCATACAAATTCTCACCATTAAAGGAAGAACAAGGAATCTTAGGAACATCTGCTGGATTGAATCCGGCCATCTTTAGAAGAGCATCAACTTGCTCACAGACTTCATTGTACTTGGCTTCTGAATAATCAACACCGCTGATATCCATCTTGTTGACGTTAACAATCAACTGCTTTACTCCAAGAACACGAGCAAGGAATGCGTGTTCCTTGGTTTGTGCGTTAACACCATCATTTGCAGCACATAGTAGAACTGCTGCATCCGCTTGGCTAGTACCTGTGATCATATTCTTAACGAAGTCACGGTGACCTGGAGCATCAATAATAGTGTAATACCAGTTAGGAGTAAAGAATTCCTTGTGAGCTACATCAATAGTAATTCCACGCTCTCGCTCTTCCTTGAGTCCATCCATAACATAAGCAAGTCCGAAACCGGCCTTACCTTGCTCTGCTGCGAGCTTCTCATTCTTCTCAATTACGTGTGCTTCAATATGTCCACTGTCAAGAAGTAAACGACCTACTGTCGTTGACTTTCCAT
>PADI01000036.1 GCA_002702985.1 Methanobacteriota archaeon | reverse complement strand
TTGAGATTAATCATCTCATGGACTTCTGCATTTGTATTTCTTTGGATGTTAGGTCTCGCGTATCTTGTTTGGCGTGCAAATTCTAATGCCATGGAGAATCGTTTCATGTCAGTCTTACTCATTTGTGAAGGAATTAAAGCGACATTTATCATGACTGATGCGATTCCTTACGAAAGTGATTGGGAATGGATATGGGATTATCTTCTGTGGATAAAGATTGATTTATTTTTCATGGCTCATCTTACTGCAGTTGCGCTTTATTTCTGTATCCCCATATACTATCGAGTAGGTAGTTTGAGTTTCTTATACAAAGAAAAATTACAGAAACATGCTTGGTATTTAGCACCAATAGTTGGTATTTTATTGTGGTTTTCAATAAGTGAAAATCCATTGTTTGATATTCAAAAATCAGCATGGTTGATTTGTACTGAAGCCGGAGCAACTCCATATCTTCAGGAATGGTTTGGTGGAATTCCAGAAGTTGGTCCTGAAGCAGTTGCAGCTATTGGAACATGTCCTGCTTACCTAAACATCCACGTCTCTCAAGAACCAATAGGATTGTGGGCTATTGCTTTGATGTCTCCTTTAATTTCGATTATTGCATTGTTGTTTTATCGTTCATCAATGAAAGAACACTTGAAAGGGGATAATCCCGATCTTAAGAAGAGTCAAACATCTCGTTCTCTTTACATCGGTTTCCTTGGAAAGGTTGTTAGCAATATGATATACTTCTCGAATGTTATTCTTATCATTCCTCTCCTTAATGGAGGTCCTGCAGGCTTCATCGATGCCTCAATTTGGCAATGGGGGGCAGATCCCGATTTCATGACTAGATTGAAATATTTCGTTTGGACATTTGGTTTGATATTTGTTCCACTTGGTATGGGCTTCGAAGCCTTGATGTTTGTTCATGCATCATTGAAAGATACAGTATTCGGTATTGATAAGACACTTAGAAAGACATTTTCTACAGCAGTATTCACAGGTATTGGTGCCACACTATTCATTTTGGGTAGTGAGGCAATGGAGAATGCACTTGGTTTTGGAATGGCTGGTGGTGTACTAATTGGTGTAGGATTATTGGCTGTACGTAAACCAGTGATTGGATTAATTGATGGTTTTTCAGACCGTTTAATTCCATCTGAATTCTCCCCTGAAGAGACAGAATATCTGAAGTTATTTTCTAAGTCAATGAAGGATGGAAAAGTTACCGAAAATGAGCGAGAACTTCTTGTTACACTAGCTGCTGCATATGGGATTGATGACGATAGGATCGAGCAAATAGAGGCTAGTTTTTCTAATGAAAATAATGAGCCTACTGTAACAGAAGTGCAATCCTTAGAAGTAATTCTAACAGAAGTGCAATCCTTAGAAGTAATTCAACAGTGGACAGATGATACAGGTTTTACTTGGAGAAAGATGAGTGATGAATCCATGCAATGGTGGAATGGAACAGAATGGATCAATTATGATTCTCAATAATTCAGGGTTTTGATTATATCCTATCTTTCTCAGGATAAACCATGGCCTCATCTCTGACGGAATACTATGTCAGATCCTTTGATTCGAATAGTTTCTTTGGTCTCCAAATGGTAATCAATTGGATGTCTATGCTTGTGTTTTTATGGGTTTTAGGTCTTGCGTATTTGGTATTAAGAGCAAATTCAAGAGCATCTGAAAACCGTTTCATGGCAGTTTTACTTATTTGTGAAGGAATGAAGATGCTGTTTCAAGCAGTGGATATAATACCCTATTTACCTCAGTTTGAACCCCTGTGGAACGTTATTTGGCTGGTTAAAATTGATGTTTTCATTATCGGTACAATAACATCAATTTTCCTATATCTTTCTATTCCGGTATATTACCGAATAGAGCGGTTGAAATTTCTTCACAGACCCTCCTTACAGAGACATATGTGGTATTCTATCCCTATTTTTTCCACTCTGTTTTGGATATTTTTACGAAATATTCCATTCTTCCAAATTCCTAACAGAGTTTGGTTTACTTGTTCATCTCAAGGGGCACAACCAGAAGTACAGACCTGGACTGGTGAATTTAGTAGTGGGTTACAGGAAATAGTAAACTCGATTGGTACTTGTCCAGCGACAATAGATACGATAGTAGCCACTGAGAGTATCGGTTTGTGGTTAATTGCCCTCACTGGAACTCCTGTTTCTATATTGGCCCTATTATTAATCCGTTCGTCAATTAAGAAAAGTAAGGATGGTAATGTTATCTATGAAAAAGAGAGTATGACTTCGAATTCGTTATACATTGGCTTCTTGGGTAAAGTAATAGGAAATATTCTCTTTTTCTCTGCTATCCTATTTGTGATACCTCTACTCAACGGTGGCCCTGCAGGATTTATCGATGTAAATGAATGGAGATATGCCGCAGATCGAACTTTCATGTCTCGTCTGAAATATTTTGTTTGGACCTTTTCTCTAATGTTTCAGGTTTCAGGTGTCGCTTTCGAAGCGATGATGTTTGTTAATGCATCATTGAAAGATACCGTGTTTGGAATAGATAAAAATCTCAGAACAACATTTAGGAATGCTGTTTTTACTGGTATTGGAGCGTTTTTATTCATATTAGGTAGCGAAGTGATGGAAAATCTTCTAGGTTTTGGACTTGCAGGTGGAGTATTTATCGGAATAAGTCTAGTTATTGTCAGAAAACCAGTTATCAGTATAATTGATAGCTTCTCTGGAAGATTACTTTCTAGTGATTTTTCCAAAGAAGATCTGGATTATATCAAGGCTTATTCAGAGGCAGCGCGTGATGGAAAAATCACTGATAAAGAGAAGTCAATGCTTGAAACATTTGCATCAGCCTACGGATTAAATCCAGAGAGAGTTACATTCCTAGAGAACTACTACGATTCGAGTAATTCGGAGGAGAATGAAGATTTTCAGACTCTTTCCTCTGGTGATGAAATAGTCCTCACATCTATTTCTGAAATTAGTGTTATTCAACAATGGACGGATGATTCAGGTTACACTTGGCGAAAAATGAGTAACGGAGCAACTCAATGGTGGAATGGAACTGATTGGATAGATTATCAGTGAACTAATAGTAGTGGTTGAAATGTTAGATACTATTTTTTGCCTCGGATTTGTGTTACTAGTGTTATTTTGGTTAATAGGCCGTGGCATCTCCACTTCGGAGAATTATAATTCTAATATTGGAAATTATACTGCTCCAATTCATAATGATAGTCCTGCGATGTCAATGGATCCTACAGACTTGGACGATCCTGCAAATATGGCTATGTGGATGGAACTTGGGGAACTCTAGGTTATTCTTCTTCATTCGATTGTAGTAAATTTTCCATTAATTCGATTGATGAAGGAGAGAGAGCACCTGGCACTAACAATTCAACTGCTTTGTCTCCAAGAGGAGTATTTTTTGCATAACGAATCACAAATTCTCTTTCGATAGGACTTAGAGATTCTCTCTCAAGTGCAGTGATAATTGCTGCTCTCCCTGCAGTAATATTCATTTCTTGTTCATCGATTTCTAAATTTCTTTGAAGTTCAAGCAAACGTGTAAATTCCCAGTCATCTAATCTCCCATCTCTTAGAGCATCATTCCAGACTTTCTGAAGGTCTGGACTTCTTTCAGACATCAACACTGCCAATGGTCTAGTTTGTTCTACGGTATCCAAAATAATTTTGATGATTACTGTGAATGGAACTGATATTACCATTCCAACAATACCCCAAAGCCAATATGAGAATGCTACAACAATTAGTAACAGAACTGGACTTAAGTCGAGTGCCTCACCTGCCCATTTTGTTTCAATCAAACTACCCCAGAATTGTTGATTAGCAACAAGGAGGCCCAAGAATAGTAAAAGGTTGAATGGATCATCATTCATCATTAACATTCCAAGTAAAGCGGGTGGAACAGAAGCAATCAATGAACCAATGTATGGAACGTAATTTAGGACAATGGCTCCGACAGCCCAAACAAACCATAGTTCAATCCCAAAAAATAAGCAAATCAGTCCTGCGCACGTTCCAGTTCCAATACTTACACCCGTTTTTACTACAATATAGGTATTGATTCCATCTCGTGCTCTTTCTGTAATATTTTGAAATCGACCTAATGAATCTCCAGGAAAAGCAGCTTCGATTCTACCTGGCAACAAATTCGCTTCGAAGATAATAAAAAGCAAAAAGAATAACACAGTTAGCGACGAAAATACCATTCCAGAGAGAGAAGCTAATTGACTGGCAGATCCAATTTCAATGCCCATGTCTCCGAGAATTTGGGTCGGAGATTGCGTTGTATCCATATTTTGTACATAATCTCCAACAATAGGCCATGATTCAGATCTTACAAGAAGTGCTGAATAAGCGAGTTCTAATTCAGTGATTTTTTCTTCATTTGAAAGAAATGAATCTACTTGCAACCAAGCAAAAAGGCCAATGAGAGAAAGTGCTAGTATTAACAAAAGAAGCATTGTGGCATTTGCTTGTAAAGTATTGAAACCATGGTTGTTTAACCAATCTGCACCAGGCTTCAAGACAAAATAAAGCCCAAATGCAAGAAAAAGAGGTTTTAGGACGCTTTCTAGTAAGTGAGCGGAAAGGATAACCATTGCTACAATAATTATTCCATGATACACCATTTGCAATCTTCTTTCGAAGGTTACTGTGGACCAATCTCTATCCGACATATTGACCCGTTATACTCAGATGATATGACGATATCGATGAGAAAATTAAGGAATTTCGTCGAATTTGTAACCATCTTCCCACTTTTTTTCGCCTAAGACTACTTCTAGTTCGTATGGCGTAATCATCGGCTTAGCATACTTTACAGCATCATCAATCGCAATTCTAGGACATGCTGTGTTAACGAAAACATCAACTGGATAAAAATCAATTAATTCTGGACCAACATGTTCCATAGCTAGTAAATATCCCTTTTTTCCATGTTTTTCTAATTTATTTTTCATTCTAAGTGCTAAATTACGACGCATTTGACCAGGTTTAGCCCCAATTAGAATCCCAAATCGATTCTTATCCATTGAAGACATAATGAGTCCTGATCTCTGTCTCAGAATTCGTTCAATTCTCTCTCTTCCCATTTCAGTTGCTTCACCAGTATATGGATCTAGCATAGCAAGTGGTTTGCCAGTATGAAGTACAAGTCCGATAGGGTGGAAATCTCCACTTCCTAGGAAAATATAGTGTCCAACAGTAGGATCGTCTCCTGAATAATTACATCCAAGAACTTGTCCTGGGAAGGATAAACGAGCACCCCCAACTGGAATCGTTACCTCAAATCCTGCTTCTTCGAAATATTTTTTGTAAGTTGGTAAGAGATGCAAATGCTGAATGCTCCCAACCAATCCTAATTTGGTATCAGTTAGAGGAGCAATTCTACCCACCATATCTTGAAATTTATCAATCGCTTCAAGTTCATCTTCAACTGGATTTGAGGGGTTATTCATTCTCTCAAATGCTATTTCTCGATGAGCATTAAGATATGGNATTACAGGTGCAATTTCTGGACTNCCGTCGTATGTTACAGGGATAAATTGTGTNGGCATTCCAGAATCAATATTCATTTGNGAATGACCCATATGAGCNACCAATTCAACTCCTATATTCTGCATTTTATCATGGACTAAGTCACAAGCACCATAACAAGGGTCTGCTGAAAGAACTACTCTTGCAGAAGTCTCAGTCTCTATTTGATCCATCATTTCAAGGGCTTGCATTTTCAATCCTTCAGGAACTTGAAGAGCAACTAATTTAGTATCATTTTTCTTGATTCTCTCAACTAAGTCATCGAGTTCAAATTCATGTCTGGAGAGATCCATGATAATACAACCTTGAGATATTTTTCTAATTTATTATGGCAGAATATTTACTTCTGCACCATTCATTTCTATTCGGACTAGACTTCTTAGAGGCCAATTATGTTTGTCAATCAGGTTCTTCATACCTTCACCTTTCTCGAAAATAGTCCAAACTTCTGATAGAATAGCTCCTCTTGCTTCTAATGAAGAAAGTACTGCTTCCATCGTTCCTCCAGTAGAAATTACATCATCAACTACCAGTATCTTTTCTTCAGGATATACATCATTAATCCAGATTGAACCCTTTGAATAACCTGTACTTTGATCTACAACTGTTTCAAAATCTAAACCATAAGAGCGTTTTCTAGCAACTACTGTTGGGATCCCTGTCGCTACAGAAAGAACAGATGCTAATGGAAGGCCCATTGCTTCTATTGATAGAATCAGATCAATATTTTCCCAATCTATTCTATGAAGCAATAGATCTCTGGCAGCAGCAAGAAGATCACTTGGAGCTCGAGGGACTCCATCAGTGAGTGGGTGAATGAAATAGGGATATTCTCCTTTCCAAATAACTGGGGCGGTGCGGACGCTTTCTTCAAGCATCGACACTGCTTCGGCTTCGGAGTACATGGCTATCGACTTTGGCCATCAGTATTGAATTAGACGTCTAGACTAGACCTTTGAGAAGTTCTGCACCTTCAATTAGACGAATCTTTGTGGATGATGGAAATTTCATTCCCGCTTTTCGAAGAGCATCACGTGCATCAAGATAGAATTGAGGATCAGTTTGAATAGAGATAATGCATTGATCTCTTTTAACCCGTGCAGCAGTGCCTACATTTTTCCCGAATGATTGGCGCATACCTTGTGAAACACGGTCAGCTCCAGCTCCAGTTGCTTGCTTATTTTCTCGAAGAATCTGATGGGGGTAGGTGTGAACTCTTAGTGCATATCCTTGTTCTCCTGCACCACTTCTAATTCTAGAGTTAGAAATCATTCTTGCTGCTTCAAGAGCAGTGTGTCTGATTTGACAAGCATTGTTTACGGTTAAGTGTAAGATTACTGGGAATCCCCCTGCTTCTGCTCGGGTACGGTTTCCCATATGGAATCTTAGGATTCTATTGTTCGGAACACCACCTGTATACTTGCGACGTGTGAAAGATTGACCTTTCACTTGACGATACATCTTGGCGGGCTTACGTGCCATTGGAATCCCTCTCGGGTACCGGCGACTTACAGTCTCTATTTAATCCCCTCTCTACACAATGATTCTAGTAGATGAGTCAGTTTAGGTGAGATAGTAGGCTATGCTTCAAGAACCGGCCCGTGACACACTATTGTATGGCAACTGGTTCTAGTCAAGGTCTATTCACAGTGCTTCTAACCGAAGAAGGTGAGGGGCAATGGCTTTCCCTGATTGCATTTGTAATGGTTATGATACTGGGAGCAGCCTTAATTCAGGTTGCAGATGTAATTCCGTCAGGTACCGAAAATCACCCAACTTTACCCGATGGAAGTTCCATTCTGTCAATGGACTTCGCTGAAGATGGAAGTTCATTAGCAGTTATTGACGATTCGGGAACTAACAGATTATTTAGAATTCAAGGTTCAAGTGTTGTAGAAATTTCTTTGTTGTCTGAACCAACAGTAGTTTCTTCGTTCGGTTCAGATTGGTTAGTTGGTGGTGAGTCTGGACTATTGGTCAGAATAGTAGGTGAAGATATCACATCTATTCCAATATTACAAGCAGAAGACAAAGTATTGGACCTTCATGCCGAAGATGGTTCATCAGGGTGGATTTTGATTGAAAGAGGGCAAAATGTGGAACTTCGCACATTTGATTCTCGAATTCAGAATCCATTGAGCTTTGCCGCTGATACTGGAGATTCTTCTATTACTCTAACTGGTTTTGATGTTGATAATTCTGGAAATTCAGCAATAGTTCGAGGGATCTCTTCGGTATTTTCCAATCCTGCTTCTCCGTCAGATATTGGAGAAGTTCTTTTCGTGGCTTCGGCGTCTCTAGGTTTTGCTCCTGAGGCTACTTTAGTACAACATAGTATAGGTGCAGCATACCATTCAGTTCATATTTCAGATGATCCAAATCTGATGGGTTTTGCTGTTTCTACTGATCAATTAACTCTAATTGGAGACGATTTGTCAGTATCATCTGAGATAAGTATTGGAGGAGGTTCAGCTTCAACTGTTGATTCAGAAGGAAGATTATGGGTTTTTGGAGAAGAATCGAATGTGATTATTCTTGATGCAGATGGGTCTGTTCAAAGTCTCAGCGTTGAATCTCCGGAAGATTTCTCTTCTCAATCTGCTGTTTCGAATGGAGATACCATACATGTAATTCACAATGGTGATCGTCTATTAGTAATTGATTCAACATCATTGACCAATCCGATACTGCGCCCGTCTCTTCTTTTTGATGGTATTTTCTTAGCAATTGCAGCAGGAGCTTGTTTAGTTTTAGCACGTAATTTCCAAGTTATGGGTTTCGATGCATGGTGATTTAGTTACTTTATTAGTTCTGATTTTCATCCTTTTTTTAGCGCTATGTTCATCATGCTTCGCTGGCGTGCGCAGATGGTCACGCGTTATTTGGAGGTGCAAGAATGGCTAGCAAAGGACCCGGGATGCTTGATCAATATCGGGAAATCAAGCAAGAATATCCCGACACCGTTCTTTTTTTCAGAATGGGCGATTTCTATGAGATGTTTTACGAAGACGCAATATTAGGTTCTGAGGTTCTTGGGATAACTTTGACAAGTAGAGATAAGAATGCTGAGGACCCTGTTCCAATGGCAGGCATTCCTTGGCATAGTGTTGAAGACTATTTGCGAAAAATGGTACAATCTGGCCACAAAGTTACTGTGTGTGAGCAGGCATCAGAGCCTCTTCCTGGGGAGAAGATACTCAGAAGAGTAGTTTCTCGAGTTTATACTCCGGGTTCCTTATACGAAGATTCCTTGATTGGCGAAGATGGTTCAGCGTTACTTGCATCAGTAGTCCTAAAGTCTGATTCGTTAGGGCTTGCTTTACTTGATACTTCTACAGGTAGGGCATGGGCGCAGCAGTTTACGGGCCCTTCTCGTTTTGATAGACTTAGAGATGAAATGCTAAGATGGTCACCTGCAGAATTGGTTACTACCGGTAAAGATGCAGTACATGAGTCATTACGCTCAGTTATCATGGATGTTGAAAATCTCTCTCTTTCTACTCATGATTGTTCTCCTAAGCGTAGAATTGAAGTGGTTCGTCATCATCTTGATGTGGCGGATTTAGGTTCAATAGATCTTGATTCTCGTCCGTATGGTATGGAAGCTTGTGGACTTGGAGCGTCTTACATTTCTTCTCTTCATTTAATTGATGCAGTTCCTCTTAGAGAGATTTCTATTGAGGATGATTCAGAATATATGTCTCTTGATCAGACTACCTTGAAGAATTTAGAATTGACACAAACACTACTTGGAGAGCGTACAGGTTCTCTCCTTCATGCTATTGATCAGACTCGTACATGGATGGGTCGAAGAATGTTAAGAGAATGGTTACTTCGGCCTTTAATGAATAAGAATCGAATCGCTGAACGACATTCCGCTATCTCTTCTTTAGTTCGAGCTTCCAAGCGATTGGCTGAAATAAGATCTTGCTTGCAGTCAATGAGAGATCTTGAACGGCTTTCAACTCGTTTAGCATATGATAGGGCTAATGCACGTGATTTGATTGCTATTTCTGATGCTCTCAGTCGCATGCCTCGCCTGCAAGGATTAGTCAACGAATCATCTGATTTACTTCTTATTTCCTTAGGCGAAGGTCTCACTAAATTAGAATCTGTGAGGTCAATGATTGAAAATGAATTGATAGATGAACCTCCTCATACAATACGTGATGGAGGATTATTTAGAATTGGAATTAATGATACATTAGACGAACTTCGTATTCGATCAGGTGAAGGTAAGGATTGGCTTAAGGGATTTGAACAAAAAGAGAGGGAGAGATTGAATATCCCCTCTCTCAAGGTTAAATTTAACAGGCAATTTGGGTATTTTGTTGAAGTCACTAAAGTACACACGGATAAGGTTCCAGATGAATATCGAAGACGTCAAACATTGACAAATGCGGAACGATATACTACTGATGAGTTAGCAGAATGGGAAGACGTAATTCTGAATGCAGGTGGTAGAGCAAATGATCTTGAGTATCGCTTATTTTTAGAGTTAAGAGAGCGAATAAAGAGTCAAAGTTCAGTTCTATCTCAAATAGCTAGAAATATTGCTTCGATAGATGTTTTATGTTCTCTCGCTGAACAGTCTCGTAAGAAATCGTGGGTCAGACCAGAGATTTTTGAAGATGATAGGTTAGATATTATCGATGGCAGACACCCTGTTTTAGAAGAATTAGAAGGATTTGTACCTAACGATACTAAATTTGCTAAGAATCGTAAATTTCTATTGTTAACTGGTCCTAATATGGGTGGAAAATCAACTTATTTACGTCAAACAGCATTGATTTCTATTCTTGCTCAGGCAGGTTCTTTTGTTCCTGCTTCAAAGGCTAGAATTGGTTTAATTGATAGAATATTTACTCGAGTTGGAGCACATGATGATCTACGTCGTGGAAGATCTACATTTATGGTAGAAATGATAGAAGTTGCCCATATTCTTCGTCGTGCAACTTCTCGTAGTTTGGTTCTTCTTGATGAGGTAGGTCGAGGCACATCTACATTTGATGGCCTAGCAATTGCATGGTCAGTGACTGAAGATTTAGCCAAGAGAATTGGGGCAAGGTCATTATTTGCAACTCATTATCATCAATTAATTGGATTAGAAGGTGAAATAGACAGTTTATTCAATATTCATGTTCAGGTGGCTGAAATTGATCGTGAGTTGACATTCTTACATACTGTTTCTGATGGGCCCTGTGATGATTCATATGGAGTCCAAGTTGCATCTCTTGCAGGATTACCCACTTCAGTGATTGAGAGAGCTAGAGATTTGTTGATTTTCTTAGAACAACAGGCGGAGGGAGCTAGAGCCGGAGGGAAAGGTATTCCACTTTCAAGACCAGATGGACAATCTTCTGTATTTGGATGGGCAGTCCACCAACAGCCAAATCCAGTCCAAACATCTGCACCCAATGTTCCAATCTTATCTACGAAGCAGAAAGATCTGTTAGAACGTCTTTCTGCTTTAGATCCTGATATGATGACTCCTCGTGAAGCGTTAGATGCCTTATATGCTCTAAAAGCTGAAGAAGAAGGCAAAGAGAAAATGCCAGATTGGGTTGAGGAGTGATTTTTTTTGACTCGTAATGCCATTAAACAACTCGATGATGCCACCATCGGGAGAATTGCAGCCGGAGAAGTAGTAGAGCGTCCTGCACAGGTCGTCAAAGAATTAGTTGAAAACAGTTTAGATGCAGGTTCAACCAACATCAATATTGTTGTTGAAGGGGGAGGTTTTTCTCGTCTTTCAGTACAAGATGATGGACATGGAATTCCAAGATCTGAATTAAAATTAGCAGTCAATCGACATGCTACTAGTAAATTGAGGACATCAGAAGATCTATCAAAAATAGGAACTTTAGGTTTCAGAGGTGAAGCATTAGCGGCAATTGGTTCCGTGAGTCATCTAAGAATAGAATCGAAATTAGCCGATGAAGAAGGTTCGTTCATAGAAGTGAAAGATGGAGAAATATTACCTATTGGACCTGTTGGTAAGTCAATTGGAACCAGAATAGAGGTCAAAGATATCTTTGCCTCAGTTCCCGCAAGAATGGCTTTTCAAAGGCGACCATCCACTGAGAACGCTGCCATAGTTGATGTTGTATTAGCATATGCACTTGCTCATCCTGAAGTTGGGTTTTCAGTAAAAGTCGATGATAGAATAGTACTTTCATCGCCTGGGCCTACAACTCCAGAATCTCGTCTTTATGATGTACTAGGAGGATCTTCTGAACGTCTTATACCTCTTGTTAGTCCAGATTCAGATGAATCTGCGCCGGGTGAAGAAAGATGGAGAGGATGGATTTCTCCTCCATCAGTTGACCGTGGTCGATCTGACGACATTCATGTTTTTGTTAACAATCGAGCAGTTGCTTCCACTCCTTTTTTACAATCAATTCGAAAGGGTTACCAAACTCGTTTAATGGTTGGGAGGCACCCTGTTTGTGTTTTATTCTTAGATATGCCCAATGATGAGGTTGATGTCAATGTTCATCCTACAAAAAGAGAAGTTAGATTACAAAACTCATGGAGAATATTAGAGAGACTTGAGAGAGGTATTTCTCACACATTACTGTCTGTTCCTACTGGTGCTCCTCCATCTGAAAACTTTCCATTAGGTTCAGTTGGAACTGTTGAAAAAATTCCTAAAGAATATCCTAATGAAAGTAACCAGCCTGCTTGGATTGAGGCAGCAACCTCAGTCCAAACTAGATTTAATCAACCAGTCTCTCCAAATCTGAATTCTGAAAATCTTCGTCCTAGGCCTGTTTCTCATTCTCCTGCAGTACAGGAGATATTACCTGGTCTCGACTCTATGCCTATTTCACCCGCACTTTCCGTAGCTGAAAGAGCATTGCACCGTTATTCCAGTACCGGTGATCCAGTATCCCCCATTTCTGAGCCTGAATTTAATGGCCCTGTGACTGATGTCCCTGCAATGGAACCTCTTTCTCAATTTGCTGATACTTACATTTTGGCTCAAGGTGGCGATTCTCTATTCGTTGTTGACCAACATGCATTGCATGAGAGGATTAGATATGAACGATTACGTAATGATATGTCATCATGGGAATCTCAACCTCTTATTCATCCATTAGAAATTGATTTAACTCCAAGTCAAAAGGGACTTATTGAGGCGAATAGAGAATTATTAAGTGAATTAGGTTTCAAATTTGGAACGGATTCAGTAAAAGAAATACACTCAGTCCCTCGTTTATTGCTTGGCGATAAAAGATTAAAGGGCTTTATCAGAGATTTATTATCCGATATTAATGAATCAGATAGTATGGTTCTAGATAGTGTCGATCGACTTCAGGATGAAATTGCATTTATGAAATCATGTCGAGGTGCAGTCAAGGCAAATCAACGACTTGAATTAGCAGAAATGAGACGTTTACTAGCCGATATGTCCACTATTGAGAATCCATGGGCGTGTGTTCATGGTAGGCCTACAGTTCTGAAAATGGATATCTCTCAACTAGACGATCATTTTGGTCGTTTAGGATAAAAGACATTTTTTTTGTCGATTGTGCTATTTGTATTGACATACTCCGATAGACCATGTCTACTCCATCTAGATCCTATCGGACCGTGAGATGGGTAGCGAAAGAAATTAGCGAAACATGGTTTCGAGAACATGGAGCAATTGAGACAGATAATATTCCTGAAGAAGGAGGTGTTTTGTTTGCTGCATGGCATCCAGGATCTCTTATCGATCCGTTAGTAATGATTTCTACATTGCCTGGACAAATTACGTTTATTGCAAAACATACTCTATTCAAAGTCCCTATATTAGGTAAAGTAATGAAAGCCGCTGGAGCCAGACCAATCTATCGTTCTATAGATAAAGAACACATTGAAGGAGATAGAAAAAAGGGTAATCAAGCTGTAATTAATACAGTTTCAGATATATTGGTAGATCAAGGACGATGTGTGATTTTTCCTGAAGGTGTTTCTCATCTGTCTAGTCAGCCTGAACGAGTAAAAACAGGTCCTGCCAGAATGTTGTTACTTGCAATAAGAAGAGCACGTGAGAAAGGTGTTCCAGAACCGGTTCTCGTTCCGGTAGGTTTGCATTATTCCGACCCTAATAAATTCAGAGAGCGTGCATTAGTTGAAGTTCATTCTCCAATGAATATACCTCCTCTTCCTGGAGAAAATGGGGCGCCAGAGCCATCTGAACAAATGATATCAGATTTTGGAAAAGAGGAAGCAAATGATCGAGCATGGGTCCAATATGTAACTGAGAATTTAGGCGGTGAACTACAACGAACTAGTCATGGTTTAGAATCTTGGGAAGATAGAAAGTTGCTCTGGAGAACACGAGGCCTAGTATCTGTTCATAGAAATAGGGCAGAGGGAAGAAATCGAAAAGCAACCTTCGAAGAAGCAGTTTTGGGGGCTCGTAGAATGCGTGCTGCGTGGTTGTATTTGCAGGAAACAGATCCTAATAGGGCGAATGAATTACGTTCAAAAGTTGAACTTCATGCAAAGATAATGCAATCTTACGGATTATCTGAATACGAATTGTATGATAGGAATAAACGCCCTGGTTTACTTTCTATGATTTCAGCAATGATTCAGTTTATTTGGTGCTGGATTTGGATGCTCGGTCTAATTACATGGAGTGCATTAATCGGGTCTTATCCTCCATATCGAATTGCTGGGCCTATTGCTGCTAAATCAGCAGAAGATGAACCCTATGCTTTGGGTACAAAGAAAATAGCTGTTGCCTTCATGCTCCTTCCTATTTGGTGGATTTTTGTTTCATTTCCAATTGCTTGGCTTCTTGCTGGTACATCTAGTCCAGTTTGGGCTATACTTGAACAAGGTGCTCTTGGTTTTCTCAAACCCACAATCACTTCAGTACCATGGTTACTTCTTGCGTTTATTATTATGCCATTATGGAGCGTAGGTGCCAGATTACATCTTAGATTATGGCAACGTAGCGTTCGAGCAATGCAAACACTTCGCCGTTGGTTCCGATTAAGGGATGGCTCAATTCCTTGGAATGAGCTTTCTGAATCTCAAGTTGAACTGGCTAAAATACTTGATTCAATAGGGCGCAGTCTTGTATTACCTGGAGATTCAGATTGGATAGATCCTCCATCGGGTGAAGACGATCATAGTATGGTAAGTGTTAGGAATTAAACAAAACCAATTTGTTCAGGAAATAATGGGTCTGTAACTTTCCAAACTCCCTTATCAGTTAGACTTCCACCGGTTTTACTAGCAATACATGCAGCAGTCATGAATAATCTATGGTCTCCATATACATCAACTATATTTTCTGGCATCTTTGGAGTCTGTCTTCCTTCTGTTTGAATTCCATCTTCACATTCATCTACATGTAATCCGAAATGAGAAAGCATCTCAATCGTTTTTGATATACGATTTGATTCTTTGAATCTAGCATGTGAAGCATTTCTAATTCTCCCTCCTGGGCCTAAAGCAAGATAAGCAGATAATGCCGGAAGTAAATCATTACAATTGAGTAAGTCTAACTGCATCTCTTTTGTAGGTTTATTTTCAATTATATCGTAAAGAATCTCTGCACCTATTCCATCTTTTGGATTTGGTGCATTTACAATATTAAGACTAGTATCATGGACAGTGGCTAAAACTAGTCCAAAAGCAGCTAGACTTAGATCTGATGGTATTGTTACATTTTCTGGACACCGAGGAGTCCAAGGTTCTATAATTATTTTTTCTTTGTTATTCCAAATTGCTGTAGATCCTGTTTGTTTTGCGATTTCAAATGTCAAAGCAGCATGACGATTGGATACTGATTCACCTGTTGTAATTACTTCAATCTGACCAGACATTCTTGGTCCTAGTAATACAAGTGATGAAAGTGATTGACTGGATGTACTAGTGTCTAAAATCACCGTTCCAGGGAGTAATGGTCCAGAAATAGAATATGGTGCGCCTTTACCTTCAAACATTTGAACAGTAGCTCCTAATTTTTCAATAGAATTTGTGGAAGATTCTAGGTGTCTGTTTCGTAATGTCCAGTCTCCATCCAGAATAACGGGAGAAGAAAAACATGCAACTTGTGGGATTAGAAAACGCATAGTGGTGCCAGAATTTCTACAATCTAGAACTTCATTTGGAAGACAAAATCCATTTATTCCTTTACCATGAATATCCCAGTATTTTTCAGTCTTTTTTATTGTAATTCCTAATTTCTCTATGCAGTTTGCCATTGAATGAATATCTTCTCCAGGCTTACCTGAAAAAGAAATTCTTGTTTTTTTATCCGACATTGATGCTAACAATATCCATCTTATCATATGGGACTTTGAAGGTGCTAAAAACCAAGTCACGTCTTGGAAATTAGTAGGTTGAATCGTTTGAATAGAGTCTTCATCTCTATCATCGTTCATGTTAATCTGTATCGGTTTTGATGTTTGATTCTTCGCTTAATCACAGTTCAGTGGCAGGAAGAATAACTTGTCCTAGATCTGCAGTTCCACGTGTTCCAGTTCCCATGAATATTAGTCTAAATGTCCAATCACCCTCATCTGAACCGATTGCAGTTGCATTGATGATGAAATAATCACCTCGGTTAAGCGTTAGACCTGCATCTCTATCTTGGAAAGTAACATCTGATCCTATTGCACCGTATACTGATGCGTCGTTAGCTAAGCCTTCAATAATTGTACCATTATTGGAAATAATCTGGAATTTAATAGTATTAATCATTAATTCACTAGATAAATCTGAAACTCTGACAACTTGAAATCCATTATCCAAAGATTGTGATGTTAATTGTCCATATGGTGTGCCTTTATCTGGGGCTTGCACAGCATCTTGTACCATGATGTATATGCCACTTGTGAGTAGTACAGTGATAGCTAAAAGAAGAACTGTAGCAATAACCGGGCTCACAGCTTCTTGAGAGGCCCTCGCGTTCTTCATGAACTGTACTAGAGGTTGAATGCCTTGAAGTTTGGGCGAGTTATGCCACTCGTTCGACCGTCTCTGGAGTAATCGCTTCTTCTGGAGTTACTCTGAAAGTGATAAATGCCAAATTCTCGGGAGAGTTTCTAAATCGTCGTATAACCATTCTAGTATCGAAATCTGAACCTCTCATTCCTACTTCGAATTCCATTACAATGTCACAGATTGCCATTAATTCACGTTCAGTACTCTTTTCAACTGCGTCTCCACTAACTGTCAATAGAAGAAGACCACGATTTCTTTGAGCGTGAGCTTGCATTATTCTTAGCATAGATGTGACTCTACTAGCATCAAATCTGCTGTAAAAGAAATCTAGACTATCTATTGCTGCGCGGAAGTAAGGTCCTAAAGAAGTAACTTGAGTAGTTAAATCAGTGAGAAAATCGTGAGATTGTTGGTCGACGAAACGAGTTTGTGCTAATTTTTGTATATCGCTAAGTGTGAATCCTTCTATTCTATATTTTGAAGCTTCAAGTTCTTTTGTTAGTACTTCTCGGTTATATTCCTCTCCCATTGTACGAACACGAATTTCTGTAGGCCAGTCATATTTTTTGTAAACAGACAAAATTTCGGATGTTGTTTCAGAAGTAGAAATTAAAATCGTATTTTCAGGATCTTCCGCGACAGAAACAAATTGCTTTGCAAAAAGATCTATTCCAGCACCTGTGTTTCCATATCCTAGAAGAGTGAATCCTCTTGGGATACTTCCAGTATTGTGGGGTGTACCTGTTAGGATTCTATCGAATTTTACAGAGCCAATAGATCCCATATCTCCATAGAAGTCTTCGTCATCTGAATCAAAATTTATTGACATCCGAATCCCTCAAGAAATAACTACCTGGCCTCTATCTATGAGGTCACTACAATATAAGTCAAGATTGGAAAGAACTCCTGCAGGTGTTTGATCAGGTACGTTAACAATGAGACTTAGGACTTGACGATTTTTGCATGTGTTGATGAAAGTATGGAGATATTCTGCTAGAATTCTTTCTTCATTATAGATTGAAAGAGCATTTACTGAATCTAAAATGACAAAATTTTGTTGAATTTGAGAGTTTTCAAGACGATGTAAGGTTCGCAACATCATTGATTCAAGCATAATTGGGCTGTCTATATATCCAATATTTGAATATGGATTTTGAGTACCTCCCAAGATACCTGATGATACACAATCAATGAAATGAATTGGAGATACATCTAGACCAATCGTATTCATCATCTCTATTACATTTGGAGCAGTTTGTGAAGCAGTGATATACACTCCTCCCATACCAAAATTTTGCATCAATGGCTGAATAATTGATGCAATTACAAGGTCAGAGTTACTTGTTCCTACTCTAACTTGAACACTAGATGTAGTAGTAACTTGAGTTAATTGTTCTGCAATTCCTAAATCAAATTCAATCATTGACTAACACCCCACTTTAGCATTGGCGTTAACATCACACCACTTCTAGTTATTTCCAGAGCATATTTTGCCCTACTATGATCTGTTCCACGCATCTTGACAACTTGCAGATATCGTAGAAGATTACCCATTCTTTCTACATCTCCAAGAACAATAATCCCATCTGCAATTGCTTCTTCGACTCCAAATGCTGAACGGTGAGCAGTTCCGCCTACGGATGTTATTTCAGCAATCAATAGTGTAGTACAACCCAAGGTTGACAGTGATTTTCCTAACTTAAACAGAAAATCTCTAATCAACTGTTCATTTGGAATTTTATAGCAAAGAGAGGTTACTGAATCAATAACTAATCGAGTTACTCCGATTGTATTCACAATATCTGTAATTGCTTTAACCATTGCATCAATATCGTCTAGATTGAATGTACTTTTGTCTAAACCTAACCATGAGAAAAGAACATCCATATCAAAAACATTGATCAGTCCTCTATCTACAGTTGTCATATCGAAAAAGCTGTACTGCCTGATATTTTCTAGTAGTTTTACAGAAGGTTCAGTGGCAGAAAAATGTGCACAAGCTTCACCAGATTTCGCGCCATTCATTAGAAATTCCATTCCTAAAGTAGTCTTTCCAGAACCGCAAGTTCCAGCAACAAGTGTGGCCGAACCATACGGAATACCTCCTCTAAGGATTTCATCAAGCCCGCGTATGCCAGTAATACATCTATCACGCTCATATGAGGCGTTGCCAAGCATGGTGACCGGACCTAACACACAACAGGCCGTTCATAAGTCCACGCCAAGAAGTTGGTTAGACGTTGCCAGGTGAAGTAAGTTGAGAAACATCCCAAGAACCGTCTGCATCTAATTTTGCACTAAAGCCTGATTGGAATCCCCAGTTTGAATCATAAGAGACAATATTTACGTCTTGTGTATACGAATAACCCGGTTCATTGTAAGTTAATTTGAGATTATCTGCAGTATTATGTAGGCCATCAATCATTCCTCTTCCAAGAACTCCAGTGTGTCCAAGATCAATTACTACACTTGAGTTTCCTGTATCCATTGATTCTGAATCTCCTGTAAGTAGTAATATACCTCCTCCTTCTAATGCCTCTTGACCAATTAGAGTGAGAAATCCGTTTCTAGAAATCCCCCAACCATTGAGATCGACTGCAAATCCTCCATCGTTTTGTATTTCTACCCATTCAGGTTCTCCGATTTCGGGATTAGGAACAAATTCTGTAATTCTCATTATTGGAGGTACTACTCCGGCATCATGTACTTCGAGTTTGACTTCTACTGTTTCGTTACCCATTGGTAAAATTCGAAATGAAGCGGCTGAGTTCTGTGCTGCTTTTCTTGGAGTACCATCAAGGAATAACGACATTCCATTACGTTCTTCATAAGGACTGTTTAGTATGGTTATTGAAAGGTTAATTGAAGCATAATTTGGAAATCCTAACCCATTTTTTAATTGGGTTTCAGTTATATTATTCAATGCAGAAATTCTTTCAGGATCTAAATGCCCATTAGAATTAGCTATTCCTGGTAGCACATCTGAGTGTAATAATTGGCTAGCGTTAGCATAATGCCAATTTTCTGTACCATTTTCCTCATCTCTAATCTCATCGAAATATGGGGTCATCCACCCCTCGCTAGATGTTAGGCGCATGATTCCATCTGATGCGTGTTCATCCAATCGATCAATCATAGGATCATTTGGGCCTAGGCTAAGCCTGCTAAGGCTTAGGAAAGCCGACACAATTACTAGGAAGAGAACGAACGCTGAGAGGAACTCAATCACAGCTGTGAGTGCTCCTTCGTCAGAGCGACAGTCTCTCCGCATGAAATCCGATTCTTTGGGGAGGACATGAACCCTTGCTCACAGAGTTACTGGAAGATGACATTGGAACTTGATTTGGCTATACTCAGGGTAGTATTAGGGCGTTGATTATTTACCACACGAGCGGCTAAACATACTCATGGCGGGACCAGCGGCTAGTTCATCTTCTAGATTTATCCGCTCTGTCCCACTTGTTTTGGTACTATTTTTGATGTCCTCTTTACCCCTATTACCTGCTACTGAAGCGACTAGTTCCCGAAATATTCAAGATTTTATGATTACAGATGGTATTGACCCCATTAGTGAAGCACATTACAGCGTTTGGGATCCAATTTTCTTAGAAGTAGAGGTTCAAAGTAATGCAAGCACCCCTACTGGCGGGAGAACTATAGTTGCTGAAATTTGTCTGGGAGATCATGTTTCTACAGCAACATGTCCTTCAGTTCTGTTTTCTCGACAAACTCCTATTCCTACACTAAACCCTCAAGAAACAACTACAATTTCCTTTGTTGATCCGTTCTATGCTGTTGAATACACCAATCAAACGTATACCGTAGTGTTTAGGTTTTCTTCAGAAGATATTCGTCCTGATGATGATAGAATAGCAGTGAAATTCTATCTTGATGAGTTTTTTCAAGATATTATTTACAATTCCAACAATCTAGATTCAGATGAAGTCCTTAATCCTGGAATAGATTATCCAGCAGAAATTTCAGTCACATCGATAGGTTGGCCCGCAGAAGAATTAGTTACTGTTGGTTGGACATTAAACCAAGTAGATGTCCCTATGGGGAGTTCTCAGTTCTGTATGTATGTTGGAGCAGGATTCTTTGAGAATCCTATGCCTCCTGCTGATACAGTCCCTCCTTACGTTACTGTTGAGGCATATGCATTAAATGATGTAATTAATGCTACATTCAATGCGACCTCCTTATCGGATGGAGAAACATACTCTTTGAGGTGGCAGATTATTACAGGGTCAACAGTAAATACCTCTAATTCTGGATCATTTGATTGGCAATCTAATGGTAGCGATGTTTCCATTCAAATGGATTTTTCTGGAATGGAAGAAGGCCTTCATTGTGTTAGAGCCGATTTAGTTCTCCCCCACCTTCTAATTTCCGAGTCATCATCTTCAGTTACAGTTTCTGGCTCATCATCTTCTCTTCAATTGGCTATTCCTGATATTCAATTCCCTTCTGAGGGTATTTACGATGTTGAATTATGGGTCCAATCTGTAGCAGATCCTAATCCTTGGAATAATCTGGGTGAAACAGTTAGGATCGAGGTTAGTGATGATGTAGATATTGTTGTAGTCGGAATCACTCCAGCGAGGGGCGATGAAGTTGTAGTGCAGGTAGGATTTGAGAATTTCGTCAAATTTCCTTATGGAGAAGATGCCTTGAAAGTCCAACTTCGAAATGATGGAGACATGCCTTGGAATGCTACTCTAAACATCGAATTATTCAATATTTCAAGTGGATATTCATTAGTTGAAGGATATCCTGAATCATGTACCAAGAGAATAGATCCGGGTGAACTGGTTTCTTGTATTTTCCCACTCAATCATTTGGGGTTATTTGTAGTGAATGCCACTACTACTTCGTCAACTAATTTAATTGATATTGATCCTGCTAACAATTATTTTGAAACTCAGATTATGATGAATCAAACATCTACTGGTGCATATGTTGCAGTTCCACCTGTTGATGATGTTACATTTGAGACTGGAGAACCGATTATGTTTGTAGCGGGGCTAGCACCTGATTCTCCATTACCTGTAAATTATACTTGGAAAATTGACTATATCGAAACGATAGGATATGGACGAGTGTTAACTACTACACTTCCCATGGGTAATCATCAGATTACTCTCCATGTTCGTCACAGTTTGATGAGCCCTACAGATTTCGATGAAGTTTCTACTCGTAATGTCAAAATTTTAAACAGAATTCAGTTTCAAGATATGCCCATAGTTACAACTGGTGAAGCAGTTTCAGTAGAGGAGATGGACTTTGAAATCCTTGATGTTTCATTCCCTGAGACCATTGTTCATGCTCAAGCTGTAAATATTGGCAAGACTCCTTTGCGCTCATTTGACTTTAGATTATATCCTACCAATGGTCAAGATTTGAATGTTGATTACATTGATTTCTGGGGTAATATTAGCCAACTGATTCCTAGCAGTGTTAGTCCTTCTTCAGTAGTTGCAATGCATGTAATTAATGGTTCATCAGGTGTATTATCTCCTTTAGACACTGATGATTTATTCGAAGCCTTTGAATCAAATAATTCGTTCCACCTTCGTTTGAATGGTGTTTCCAGTGGTTCGATTATGTTGGTAGGAGATATGGCTCCAGTAAATGTAACTCCATTAGACCTTAGAACCGAAAAATCTGCAGGCGGAGAACTTACTCTTCTTTGGGATTCAGAAGGTCCAATTGATGATCCTTATTTTGGAGGTTGGAGGGTTTACAAGAGAGTTGAATTCCCGTTTAGGTGGCCTTATGAAAATATGGACGATTTTGAATCAACAGTAACTCAAAATTTTGTTGTTGATCTCCCTGGTAATCAAACAGAGTGGAAAGATCCTAACCCCCTTGAAGAAGGAAAATGTGCAAGTTATATTCTTGCAGCAATTGATCATCAAGGTTTGGTAGATTATACTCATGGGAATGTTACAGGTTTCAAAGATGTAGGAAATCCGGATCTTCAATGTGGTGATTCTCATGCTCCAGATTATGAGATGCAAGATGTTCACATCTCTCTTCAGTATGATTATGATATATCTCCTGGAAATGAATCAGATTCTCATTCGATAACTGTAACTTGGATTTATCCTGAAATCCCTGATGAAGATGGAGATGGATTACCTGATGAAGAAAATGTTACTTGGTCATTATATCGTACGCAGAATTTACCTCAATCAGTAGAATTCATTGAGCCTATATTGACCGGTTTATGGGGTGAGCCATTAACATCTCAATCATATACTGAAGTCCAAGCTTCAGGAGAAGATGGTCTTTCAATTGGGCAGACATATCATTACATCTTAATTCCAGAGGATGCAGTTGGAAATTCGGATTATATTGTTCGAAATGACAATACTGCATCAATCCTGATCTCAGATATGTTCTGGGAAGCCAACCCGCATTTGATTCCAGATGTAGTTACTCCAGATAGAAATCACGAGAATGATTGGATGAATAGTTTCCTTGAAGATATTTCTGATCAAAATTTCCAAACTTCTTCATTGGTTGCTATTGTCATAATTTCAATTAATCTGATTGCTGTACCT
>PADI01000035.1 GCA_002702985.1 Methanobacteriota archaeon | reverse complement strand
CTTCATTCAGTCGGTTAGCGATTCATTAGTGGGAGGAAGCGAGTCGATTATGGGGCTTTGGGAGAGAGAAGCTCTATTGTTTAAATTCGGCTCAGGAACTGGTTCCAATTTCAGCAATATTCGAGGTAAGGACGAACCTCTTTCAGGCGGAGGTAGATCAAGTGGCCTTCTTTCATTTTTGAAAATTGGTGACCGTGCGGCAGGCGCAATCAAGTCTGGTGGTACGACTAGACGTGCAGCAAAAATGGTAACGTTAGATCTCGACCATCCTGACATTGAGGAATACATTAATTGGAAGGGATCAGAAGAAGAGAAAGTATCTTCTCTAATTATTGGCAGTCAGCTTTTGCAAAAGCATGCATCTGAAATCATGTCTGCTATGTGGTCAGATGGAGAAGAGTTCGCAGCCTCAGATATGAACACGAATCCTAGCCTAAAATCGGCTGTTGTTGCTGCAGTAAAAAACGGAGTCCCTGAGCCCCATATCAAGAGAATAATGGATCTTGGAAATCAAGGGTGGCGCTCTGTAAATTTTGAAGTATTCGATTCGGATTGGCAAGGAGAAGGATACCTTACTGTATCCGGTCAGAATAGTAATAATTCTGTTCGAGTACCAAATCATTTCATGGATGCCGTTGAATCTGGAGATGACTGGAATCTTTTCTGGCGTACTGAATTAGCAGCAGCCGAAAAAGAAAATCGTGATCCTGAGCCTTGTAAAACACTTCCTGCTAGAGATCTTTGGGATCAAATTGCTTACACTGCTTGGGCATGTGCAGACCCTGGAGTTCAATATGATTCTACAATTAATGAGTGGCATACCTGCCCAGAAGGTGGAAGGATCAACGGCTCCAACCCATGTTCTGAATATATGTTCCTTGACGATACAGCATGTAATCTAGCAAGTATCAATCTCCTAGAATATTATGATGCTGATACAAGAACATTCCAAACTGAAGATTTCCAACATAGCGTACGTCTTTGGACAGCAACATTAGAAATTTCAGTATTAATGGCTCAATTCCCTAGTGAAGAAATAGCCCAAAAGTCCTACGAATACAGAACATTAGGATTGGGCTATTGTAATCTTGGATCTTTATTGATGCACATGGGGATTCCATATGATGATGATAAGGCAAGAGCTATTTGCGGTGCATTAAGTGCCATAATGTGCGGCGAGTCATATGCAACAAGCGCCGAGATGGCCAGTTTCCTTGGACCCTTTGAAAGATATGAAGAAAACAAGGAACACATGCTTCGAGTAATTCAAAACCATCGTCGTGCAGCATATGATGTTGATTCAAAAGAATATGTTGGCCTCTCAGTAAAACCATTAGGTATTGATGCAGAACTATGTCCGGATGATTTATTGGATGCTGCAAGAGATACGTGGGACCGCGCTCTTAATCTAGGAACTGAATTTGGATTTAGAAATGCACAAACAACAGTAATCGCTCCAACTGGAACTATTGGCCTTGTAATGAATTGTGATACTACTGGTGTTGAACCATCATTTTCCTTAGTTCAATTCAAATCTCTTGCTGGTGGAGGGATGTTGAAAATAATCAACAATGGTGTTAAGTTGGCCTTAACTGAATTAGGATATGACGATAATCAAATCGATGAGATTGAATCATATGTTATGGGGAGTAAAAGCATTGAAGGATGCTCAAGTATTTCTCGTGAACGCTTAACAAAGGCAGGATTTGGAGAAGCAGAATTTGCGAAGATAGAAGATTCAATAGGTGCTGCTTATGATATTCGTGGGGCCTTCAACGTTAGTACATTAGGTACTGATTTCTGTACTAATGTTCTTGGTTTGAATCAAGAACAAATTGATAACCCATTCTTTGATGTACTGAAACACATTGGGTTTTCAACCTCAGAAATTGACGCAACAAACGATTACGTCTTTGGACGAATGACAATCGAAGGAGCTCCTCATTTGAATGAAGAACATTTAGCTGTTTTTGATTGCGCAACTCCTTGTGGTAAATATGGCGAACGCTCTATTGCATGGCCAGCTCATGTTAGAATGATGGCTGCAGCACAACCATTCATCTCAGGCGCAATATCGAAGACCGTTAATCTTCCATCTTCTGCAACTATTGATGATATACGTGAAGTGTACAATCTATCACATACAACAATGAATAAGGCTACAGCAGTTTACAGAGATCAAAGCAAATTATCCCAACCATTGATGAATAAATTAGTTGACACATCATCCATGGATCAAGAAGATGTAAATGAATCATCTACCATAACAACAGAGAATGCCGTACAACAAGTGATTGAAGCACTCCCCTTGCCTGCTGAACAAGCTAAACCCTTAGCAGATGCATATGTTCACAATTATATCGCAACTCGCCGTCCACTACCAGACGTTAGAGAATCTAAGACAATGAAGGCGCGTGTTGGCGGACATACCGTCTATCTTTCTTCAAGTATGTATGAAGATGGCCGGCTTGGGGAGATTATGTTAACAACTTCGAAGGAGGGAATGGCCTGGCGTTCATTATTGAATCAGTTCGCAATTGCAGTTTCAATAGGGCTACAATATGGTGTTCCATTAGATGCATTTGTGAAATCATTCACTTTCCAAAAGTTTGAACCAAGCGGAATGGTTTCTGGCGGGTCTGGCCGTGTAAAGATGGCTACCTCTATTGTTGATTACATCTTCAGAGAGTTAGCAATTAATCATTTGAATCGTGATGATTTAGCCCACGTTTTAGCCGAAGATCTTGACTCAACCTCCATTAGTCGACCGGAACATACTCCAGACGGAATTGCTAGAAATGTAGGACATCAACGTAACATTCAGACAACTCTCGATGTTGATATGATGGACTCACCAATATTCGACACAGTAGACGAAAATGAAGAAGATACACAGAAGATGGAAATTGAAAGTGATACAGCATATTCAGTTGCCGAATCAGCCCGTGCTATGGGATTCACTGGAGATATTTGCGCAACTTGCGGAAGTAGTCAGATGGTTCGTAATGGAACTTGTTTGAAATGTAATGAATGTGGAGAAACTACAGGTTGCTCATGATTGAAGTAACCATTCAGCATCCATTCCATGTTCTTCTAACGCTTTGATAATTTTTGCTTTAGAACTAGGGTTTATTTCACACATCTCAAGTGCAAAACGACGCAATCTCACTCTCGAAACTTCGTCATTTTCAATTAATGAATTTATTAGTATTGAACGTGAATCAATTGGATCAATCTGCATTAAGATTCTCAAACCACTTTGAACGAATTTTCTTCTTGAACGTAAGTCTGTATGATATGCAGCAACTTCAACACGACTCAAAAATGCCTGTTCATCATGTGTTGCTAAGGCACTCAATGCACTTTGAGCAACTACAGCCGCATCACCCCCACGTTCAAATCCAGCATCAATTAATTGTAAAGAAATATCAATGGAATGAAATGAAATTCTTTCTGAAATAGAAACCATTTTTGTCAGATTTTTTAAATCAATTTCCTCCAATAATGTTCCAACTAATTTCTTTGTTAATTCTAAATCTTGAATTACAAGGTGCGAAATACAATTTAAATGGACGTCCAAGTAGTCTTTCATCCCAATAGATTGAGTCAATCTCTCTTTCATTCTCAATGGAATGTATAAGTGTGGTCTATTGATTATCTCTGGCCACCATCTTTCAATCAATGTTTTATCATCGTTTAGAGTATCGAGTATCCAAGCTGCGGCAATTGCACCATCAACATGTATCTCAACAAGACTTTCAGAATCATCGAACCCATTCCAATCAACTAGGTGAGGGCCTTTCTTCGCTTTAGTTTGCCATTGACCTGGTGGGGATCCTAATGTGATAGATTCTAAAAGGTGAAATCCATCATCTAGAATTGCTTTTGGACGTTGAATACTTACTCCAACAAAGAGAGCAATTGCCCACCACCATCTATCCGTATCTGGAACTTCACGATTCAGCCCCGCTCTAAACCATTCAAATATTCTTGCAATCAGAAATTTATTGATTAAAATATCAATTGAATCATAGATATACTGGTCTATTGCTCGCTCTTGATCAATTGAACGTTTAACATAATCAGGTAAATTTGAATTAAGATAATTCTCGATAATTCGCTTGAAGCCAGCCTTATCTATTGAATTCAGACCTATTACTTGTTGACAAATAATATCTGGCTTCGGTTGAACAACAGGCATCTCTTCGAATAGATATGGTGGTGAAGGAAGTGGGACAAATTTCACTCCTTGTTCTATACATGAAGATAACACTACATGTGATCTTTCCCACAACAATGCCATGGGCTCCCTTCGAGCCAAATTCCCACCTCAAGCTCCCATAAACAGATTAGGATGCCAAGCTGTAATTTTTCCCGTAAATGCACTAGCCATTACCGTTAATGGGCTTGCAAGGTACAATTTTCCAGGACCTGAACGACCTTGAAAATTCCTGTTTATCGCAGAAACAGAAACTTGATCTGGATTATTAGAAACACCAGGTCCAGCGCCAATGCATGCTCCACATCCTGGGTCAATTAGTTTGACTCCTGCCGCTTCAAATAAAGCAGTCCATCCATTTCTTTGTGATAAATCTTTGACACTCTTCGATCCAAATTGTATGTAACAGTCAACACCATCTGCTACTTGT
Organism: Methanobacteriota archaeon; assembly: GCA_002702985.1. GTDB lineage: Archaea > Thermoplasmatota > Poseidoniia > Poseidoniales > Thalassarchaeaceae > MGIIb-N2. The sequence continues at coordinate 30,604 of PADI01000035.1, read as the reverse complement.
AAACCTGCATCTAAGGCTGCCTTGGTGACCTTGGCATAGTAAGCAAAATCATCATCTTTTCCTGCAGTACATGAACCAGCATATGCGATATCGATTTTCACATCTCCAATTTCGTCGATATATGCTCCATTTGTTGGATCTGATGGAACACCTTCGTCTGGATTTCCTGGATGAGCGACCATTGGACGAATTTGATCCAAGTCGATTGTATGTATTCCTCCTTCATAGTGAGCATTTTCATCTGGTAATACAAATTCCGCTCTGATATTTTCTTCTGTAAGATCACTTCTTCTTTTCATTAACCAATCAATTGTTAATTGATCAGGTTCACAAATCCCAGTTTTAGCACTACATTCTGTTGCCATATTACAGAGTGTAGCCCTTTCATCCATCGAAAGAGATGCTAGCCCTGGCCCACCAAATTCCATTGAACGATCTAATGTATCAGAATGCTTCGCATAGTACCAAAGTATATGCAAAATTACATCCTTTGCAGTACAACCAGGATTTAATTTCCCAACAAGTTCGAATCGAATACTTTCAGGGACTTTTACGAATGCAAATTGATTGTGAACTAAATTAGCATATTCTGTAGCCCCAACTCCATATGTAAGAGCATTTGAAGCACCACCCATGCAAGTATGACTATCTGTAGCTTGGATAAAATCTCCAACATCAATGAATTCTTCTCTTGCAACTTGATGACAAATTCCAGGACTAATTCCATTTACTGCTGAATAATCTCTAACTCCTGTGTGTTGTTGGAAAGTCATTTGGAGGTCACGTAGAGTTTGTATTTTTTCTACAAATGGTCCAAAACGTGGTACGCCAGTTGCATAGAGTAAATGATCTTCAAACACAGCAAATTTGGGCGGATTAGGAATCGTGTAATCTTCTCCATATTCTGAAATTAAGAAATTATGAACTTGTGCAGTCGTAAATTCATGACTATATCCTCCATCGACTGTTGCTAAAACAGCATCTCCTGGTGAAACAAAACATTTTTTGTTATCCATTCCAATTAATTTCTTAGCAATTATTTTTTCGGCCATCGTCATTGGTTTTTCGATTTCAGATACAGGGGGGAGAGTGAGTTCACCCCTTCTTAACTTTTTAGCGAAAGGAAAAATCCCTCCACTTTCTAAAATCAATCTAGTTACCGGATCGTATTTATTTGTGAATTCTTCAAGAGAAATTTGCTCTCCTCTCTGTAGACGTATTAACATCTCATGATTTCCCATTAACTGCCCAAGATTGATATTATTTCTTTCATGGATAGGTGCGAAAGATGCAGCAATAACGATTCTAATACCTGACCAACGTTCACATTGAGGTGCTGTTTCTCTACTAGATCCAGTACCCTTTCTATGCCCCGAAACTATTACTTCAAAACCACCCCTCTTCAATGCATTTTCTGTAAAGACTCTTTCACCATCGTGCATTAAACCAGCATATGCATTCTCAGCGATAATTGCTGGATCGTGATCAAAACATACCCAAGCAGGAGTCATAACATCTGTATTGATATCGTCCAATAAATCATCAATCGATAAGTCCTCCATTCGTAATTCAAGACCTTCATACAATTGTTTTTTGATCAAGTCTAGATCTTTGGTCAAAAATAAAATCCGAGCATCATCAGATAATTGCACAAATGATGGAGGCCAGGACTCACTCATGTTCGACACTGTACTGAGCATGGGCTGACTCTATTTGACCTTGGCCGTGGTTCCAATCAAAGAAATGAAAAATCCATCAGAAAATAAAGAAGATATTATTAAAAAAGATTTATAAGACAGAATTATTCGAGTGTATAATATCTTCGGAGATAATCAATATGTCAGACCCTCAAGTAGAAGACATCGTAAAGTGCCCAGAATGTGGAAGCCGCGACCTACATCGTGACGAGACAAGGGGCGAAATTGTCTGTCAAGATTGTGGTTTAGTAGTAGAAGACAATGTAATCGATCAAGGAGCAGAATGGCGCGTTTTCAGTCCCGAGCAAGGAGATCAAAGGGCTAGAACTGGTGCACCAATGACAGTTATGCTTCACGACAAGGGACTTTCCACCGATATCGATTGGCAAAACAAAGATTATTCTGGAAAAACAATCAGTAGCCGATATCGTAGCCAATTTTACAGAATGAGAAAATGGCAGAAAAGAAGTAGAGTAAGTAATGCAACTGAACGAAATCTAGCCATGGCATTAGCCGAATTAGATAGAATGGCTAGCCGCTTGAATCTCCCCAAGTCAATTCGTGAGGCAGCTGCTGTTAACTACAAACGCGCGGTAGAAGCCCGATTAATTCGTGGTAGATCTATTGAAGGCGTAGCAGCAGCTAGTTTGTATGCTGCTTGTAGACAGTGTGGTAATCCTAGAACATTAGATGAAATCAGTACAGCCAGTAGAACTGGTAGAAAAGAAATCGGACGTACATATCGATTCATGGTTCGAGAATTGAAAATGAAAATTCCACCAACTACGCCGGAGATGTACATCCCTCGTTTCTGTAGTGGTTTAGATCTAGATGCTGAAGTCCAATCAAAGGCATACGAGCTGATTCAAAGAGCACAAGAGAAAGAATTGACATCAGGCCGAGGTCCAACTGGTATTGCAGCATCGATTATCTATATCGCTTCAGTTCTATGTGGAAAGCGACGAACTCAACGTGAAGTTGCAGAGGTCGCAGGAGTTACTGAAGTCACAATTCGAAATAGATACAAGGAATTAATTCAGAATCTAAATATCGAACTTGAAATTTGATGAAAATATCTCCTTCTTTAGAAAATAGTTATTTTTTATTATAACTGATATAACAAGTGTTTAATTATACACTCCGTACCATATTATGTTGGGGTGCATTGATGAGTGGACGCTTTGAGCAAGATTATTCTTCAATGAGCGATCAAGAATTTATGGAAGGAATTTCTGACACACTTCGTTCCCATTCCTTTTCATCCAGTCCCGAATTAAGTCCTAGATTCAAAGAATATCTCACTCGAAATATTCCTGAACAAATTGATCGAAAAATAGATCCTTTGAAAGAATATCCTCTACTGAAATTAGCCAGGGAATATCTTGAGAGCGATGGATGGACATATGAGTTATTAGAAAGTCATAGCACCATTGCATTTGGATTCGAAGGAAAAAATGGTAAATGGCATTGTATGGTACAAACTCGAGAAAAAGAAAATCAATTGATTTTTTATTCATCATTAGAAAATGGGATTCCTGAGACCATGATTGAGAAAATCATGCGTTTCATTACTATAGTAAATTATAGATTAGTAGTTGGAAATTTTGAAATGGATATCTCAGATGGAGAATTAAATTATAAAACAGCATTAGATTTGGATGGAATTGACCCTCCTCAATCGTTAATAAGAAATATTATTCAGACAAACTTGGCTACATTTGATCGACATTTATTGGGAATTAACTCAATTATTGAAGGAAAATCTGTGAATTCTGCATTGGATATAATCGAGACTGAATCGTCTTAAATTTTAATTCAGTTTCAAAACAAGAGTATATACGTTATTTGTCAAAACTAAAGTTATGATTGAGACATTGATACTCCTCCTTCAGTTGACTATTGCTGTTGTGATTTTTGCTGTTTGGATAGTTAGACCAAAGCTAGAAACAAATTATCGTGCAGGTAATGCAACAAATATTTTTGAAGAATTTGAAGTATATGGATTGCCAAACTGGTCTGTATATCTAATCGGAGGAACAAAACTCGGTCTAGCAATGTTACTAATTGCTGGAATTTGGTATTCTTCAGTTGTCCAATATGCTGCGTTAGGAATGGGTATTTTGATGGCTGGAGCAATTATTTGCCATCTTAAGACTCGAGGCGATCCTTTGAGCAGAGCAACTCCAGCATCTTTGATGCTGGCAATGTGCATCCTGGTTACATGCCTTGCTTAATTATTAGAATTCCATTGCATGTCATGATGTGGGCCAATCCCTTCGATTTCAAAAATATCTGAAACGATGACAAACCCCCTTCTTTCATACATCGGAACTGCACGAATTCTTGCATTACACCAAATTCCTGTATTATTTTCTTTAGCATATTTTTGCAACTTTTCAACAATTTTACTTCCAATCCCATTATTTTGATAATCAAAATCAACTGCCATACCTCTGATTCTAAACATGGCTCCATCGCGCGGATCTGTTTGTAAAGTTGAACAACCTATCATTTTATTTTCGTGATATGCTACAAGAAAACGAGTTCTCTGATCCGTATCTATTCCATCATAATGAGCTGTATGTCTCGGCTTTCCTATACGAAGGACTCTCCATCTAAGATCTAAATGAGCATCATTGACAGAAGATTCCCACACATATTGTATTTTCATCTGAATTCAGAATAGACGAAGAAGTCCTTGGATTTAGACACTCCCAGTTGACCCAACGGCTCAAACAACAATATGCTATGCGAGAGGTATGGACGGGACTGAACCATGGATTCATCCTTCATCGATAATTGATGATGGTTCTCTCATTGGAAATGGTACTAAGATCTGGCACTATTCACATATTATGGATAATGTTTCTATTGGTCAAAACTGTACACTTGGACAAAATATCATGATTGGAAGTGGGGTTACAATTGGTTCAGGATGTAAAATTCAGAACAATGTTTCAATATTTTCGGGTGTCATTTTAGAAGAGAATGTATTTTGTGGTCCGTCATCTGTTTTTACCAATGTCCTATATCCTCGTGCTGAGATAGATAGAAGAGATGAATTCAAAGAAACGTTTGTCCGCACGGGCGTATCTATCGGAGCAAATGCAACAATTCTTTGTGGTATAGAGATTGGAAAGTATGCGTTAATTGGAGCAGGGTCTGTTGTTACTTCTTCTGTTGAACCATATGCTTTGATGATAGGTAATCCTGCTCGTAGAGTTGGTTGGGTTGGCGAATATGGGGAACCACTAGATTCAAATTTATTCTGTAAAAAAACAGGTGACCAGTACAAATACAATGAAGGGAGTGGGCTAACAAGATGCAACAAGTAGATTTGAAAGTCATTTTTCTTACTTGCACATTATTGCTCGTTGGATGTATCGGTACGGAAACTGATTCTGAACCTACTAATCCGTATAACGGATATGAATGGACAGGTGCAAATCCAGCTCCACTATTTACTTTAGAATCAATGAATGGTAGTTTGTGGTCATTGGAGGAAGAAAGAGGAAAAACAGTAGTATTAGCCTTTACATATACTAGATGCTACTCAACCTGTCCAGTTATTTCTCATTCACTTTCGGCTATTTATTCTCAATTATCATCTGAAGAAAAAGAAAATATTACTTTTGTTTCAGTAACTATCGATCCTTGGCATGATTCTCCAATGGTATTACAAGAATGGACTGAGAATAATAATTTTTCATGGACACATTTGACAGGTTCTCCTGAAGCAGTAGTCCCTGTCTTGAATGAATTTGGAGTTGCTCCTATTAGTTTTGAAGATCAATCAGAAGAAGGATATGGCTTCAATCACACTCAACCTACATACATTATCGATCATAATGGAGATGTACGTGTTTTATGGGATAATCCCGATTTAATGATTGAATTATTCTTAGAAGACCTAAGAATTGTGGCTGAGTGAATATATGGAAAAGAATCGTACGATCGCTCTTTTTTCTCTTTTTGGGGTAACACTTCTATGGGGCGGCACATTCATTTGGATGCAACAGTCATTAGATGCTGCATCAAATCTCATCCCAACATTATCTGAAAATCATGTTGCAATATTTTTTGTTATGATGCGGTTTGTAATCGCAGGATTTTTTCTATTGTTGCTCGTTCCTAAAACTTGGGTAGGGTTGAGAAATATCGAAGTCTGGAAAGGAGGTCTTCTTCTGGGAGTTATTGTATGGGGAGGATTTATTCTTCAAATGCTTGGATTGACAGAAGTTACTCCAGCAGTTTCTGCTTTTTTGACCAGTTTATACGTAGTTTTCACCGCATTAATTGGTGTGTTTACAGGAATGCAAAAATTAACTCGTTTCGCTATTGTGGGCGTCATTCTAGCTACATTTGGTGCAGGATGGATTAGTGGACCACCCCAATTGAACTTTGGTTTAGGTGAATGGTTGACAGTTGCTTGTGCATTGTTATTTGGGGCACATATTATTGCTACAGACAAGGTAACCAAAATTGTTGATCCAATCCAAGTTACTGCTACAATGTTGATTACAGTAGCAGTATTATCAATTATCGTATTTTTATTATCATCAAGACAGCACTTCAACGATTTTACAATTTTAATGAAGAATTTTGATTTTGTTTTTCCATTGTTGCTTTGTGCAATTCTTGGTAGTTTGGTAGCATTATTGGTACTGAATATTTTTCAAAAACAAGTTTCTCCAGTAAGAGCAGCTATATTGTATGCATTAGAACCAGTATGGGCAATGACAGCATCCTTATTTTTGGGCCTTGAGGGTAACATTACATTCTGGTTACCATTAGGGGCAATTGCATTATTAATTGGAAATTTAATTGTAGAATTAGATCAGAAACCGACACAATCTAATAAATCTGAAGAATAGATTATTGTTCAAGTTCATTTTCTTCAATCCTTCCTTTTGATATTCTCCAATATATGAATGGAGAAATAATGAGATACATCAATACTCCATATACTCCCGAAGGCAAGCTGAGCGAAGAAAGGCCACCATCAGGTGAGGCCAATATTAGTCCACCAATTGTAATTCCTACAGTGGCATTTTGAATTCCACTTTCTATTGAAACAGTTGTTGCTTTTGCAGTTTCAATATTGAAAAATTTAGCACTTTGATAGCCTATTCCAAGCATAAGTACATTCAACATGATTACCGATGGTCCCAACGTACCAATGTTTTCGATCAATGTATCCCATTCACTAATTATTGCAGCAATTACGATAATTACAAACAGAATAGTTGCAATAATATTCACATTCTTCTCTATTGACTTTGCCACATTTGTTGCTTGATGTCTAATTGTCATACCAATCAACACAGGTAATGTTGTTAGAAGAAACATAGTTATTCCAAGTCCAAGAATATCGATATCAGGCGCAACTTCGCCCATGAAATAACTCATTGAGAGTCCAACAATTAGAGGCAAAGTGAATACTGCAATCACGGAAATTACTGCAGTGTATGATATTGAAAGAGCAGTATCTCCTTTTGCTAATTTTGTTAGAATATTTGATGTAACTCCACCTGGGCAACATGCTAAAATCATCAGCCCAACTGCTAATTCACCATCTAATCCTGATAAAATCACTACACTAAATCCAATTATTGGAAGCACAATCATTTGATTGAAGACCCCAATTGCAAAGGCTTTAGGTTCATTAAATACCAGAAAAAAGTCAGCCTTAGTTAGCCCCAATCCCAATGAAAACATGATGAATGCTAGTGCTATTGGTAAGACAATATCGATTATCACATTCCCCTCTTCTTCAACAATATCTTGCGCTTGAACAGGAAGCGTAACTAACACTAGTCCAACTAAAATTGAGAGGACAGCCAAACCTCGTCTCATAAACAATAAAAAAATTGTAAGCGTATAATTTCTTGTGGTTTACATCATCATTCAATGCGAGTCTTCAAGAATCGCTAGTTAGTGGACTAGGTTATGGCAACTGTTGATCTCGCGACACCCTTACTTGGCGATTTCGGCACCCAATTAGATGTGGCCTTCGGCTCAACATTTGGATGGATTTTTGGTCATTTAATCGTATTAGGGATGGCCGGTATTCTAATCCAATCAATGAGAAAAACTTCCTTATTATCAAAAAATTTCGAAATTTCATCTGCAAAAATTACAAATTTTATTGGTTACAGTATTGCATTTATTATTCAGTATCAGATATTTATTACATTTTCATTCCCTGTTTCTGGAGCAATAATTACTGCAATAACATCAACATTATTGTGGAAATGGACATTTGATATTCTCACCCCAACTGATGTTTAGACGAAATTACGTACGTCGAATTCAAACACCTTCGATTTCCCCTCTTGCATATGGCATCGTTTGGTGACCACCCTTTGTTACCAGATGAACTTGAATCATTACTTTCAGATGATACCACTAGTACAGTATTTCTCAAGGCAGACTGCCCCCCTAGAGTCAAGTGCGGACATATCAGTGAAATCCGTCTTGTTGAATTAGAAGACGATTTATGGAGTAAAGGGCAGGTCGAATCATTGGCTTCTGATCTTAAAGAGATTGTAACTGATAATCAAGATAGATCTGATTGCTTTGTAGAAATTGAGAGAGTTGGATGTACAATTCTTCAAATTGGGGATCTTCGAGTGACTTGTGCATCACCACCGTTTTCAGATGCTTGGGAAATAACAGTTGTCCGTCCAGTTGCTCGCCTCAGTTTGGAGGATTATGATCTAAATCAAGATTTGATTGATAGACTTTCAGATCATCATAGAGGTGTTTTTGTTGTTGGAAAACCCGGTTCAGGTAAGAGCACATTTGCAACTGCTATCGCCGATCATTTGGATCTTGAAATTGGAGCCATGGTTAAGACTATGGAAGCTCCTAGAGATTTACAAGTTGCTCAGAGGATTACTCAGTATGCTCCTTTGGAAGGAGATTTAGAGAAAACTGCCGAAATTATCTTTTTAGTTCGTCCTGATTTTGTAATTTATGATGAAGTTAGAAGAGCAAACGATTTCAGAATATTTTCTGATGTAAGGTTGGCTGGAGTCGGTTTACTTGGTGTAACTCATGCTAATAGTGGACTTGAAGCGATTCAAAGATTAGTTGGAAAAGTAGAACTTGGTCTAATTTCTCAAGTTCTTGATACAGTAATCCATATTGAGAAGGGCAAGGTGTTCCAAGTTCTGGAGTTACAAATGGTCGTTCGAGCTCCTACAGGAATGGAATCCGATCTCTCTCGACCGGTGATTGAAATTCGTAAATTCCCTTCAGGAGAATTAACTCATGAAATGTTTGCATTTGGTTCAGAAATTGCTGTAGTGCCTGTTTCAGGTTCGGATGATCCAACTAAATCAAGTCCAATTCGACAATTAGCTGCTGAGGAATTGAAACGGTTGGCAAGATCTTTCACAGGAGTCCACGTCCATCATGTGATATTTACTGGAGAATCAGCGGCTGAAATTTATGTTGATGAAGGTGCAATTGGAGCTATTGTTGGATCAGGTGGAGATTCAATCCGTGCTTTAGAGGAAGAAGTTGGGGGAGTTCGACTAAAGGTGAAAGGATACAAGGAATTATCCCATTCAGTACGTCGAATTTTAGATCAACAAAATCATCTTAGAGACTATGGATTTGATCCATCAACAGCCCTACGTTCTTGGGAGTCAAGTGGAAGTTCAAAGAGATCAAAAAAAGGTAAAGGCAAAGGTAGACGACGCCGAAGATGAAAAAAGATTGGCGATTAATTCAAGTCTAAGTAGTCTTATCAGTATTCAATGAGGACAGCATTAGCGTTAGTTACTCTTTTTTTGTTACCATTATCTTTGGGTATTATAGCAGATAAAAATCCAGAGCAGTTGTCCGAAATTTCATTTCCAGATAATACTGTTGCTGCTACAAATCCACTGGGTTGGGAATGGGTAAACAAAGACAAGGACGCTGGATATACATGGGTTAAGGAAGTTGAAGGACAATCAAACGGTTCTTTCTTTGCTGCAGGTATCTATAGAGGCGGTTCACTAAATCTTCAATCTGGAACAATTACCACGAACTCAATTCAAGTGCTAAATCACGGCGGTCTTGATGTTTTCATTGGCCATTATACATACAATTCAGGAAACGGGTATTGGTCATGGTTGCAGACATTTGGTGGTGAATCAGATGAATATCTGGAAGATATGATTGTAGATTCTAATGGCGATTTGATTTTGGTAGGTTCATTCAGTTCTTCTTCGATTACTGTAAATTCCAATTCATTGGTTAATCAAGGAGATAGAGATGGATTTTCCTTGAAAGTAAATGGTCAAACAGGATCTTTTCTCTGGGGGAATTCGTTAGGTTCATCTGGATTTGATAATATAACTGGTGTTGCAGAAACATCTACAGGCAATATTGCTTATTGTGGATGGACCAATAGCAGCTCATTAATTGTAAATGGAACAGCACACAATGGAAGTGGAATTGATAACGATATAATTGTATCATGGTCTACAAATTCTGGAGTTTGGGATCAACTAAGACGTTATGGAAATAGTGGTGTAGAAGAAGCTCACGATTGTACTGCAGATAACAACAATCGTGTAATTGTGGTTGGTGAATTTTCATCATCATCATTGGTTCTAGATCAAACCACCATTACCCATGGAGGAGGAACGGGATCAGATAGTTTGGTTATGCGAATAGCCACAACAGGAGTTGAATGGGTAAGAAAACCAATAGCTACGGCCAACGATAGAGCTTGGTCCGTGGATATCGATCCAGGTGGAAATATTTTCGTTGCTGGCGAATTGTTCTACAATAACTCGGGATCGCATGAAATTACTTGGGGCTCTATTCGAATGACAACTGGACTAAATCATCATTCAATTTATGTTGTGAAATTTTCTAATGTTGGAGCTATTGGATGGGCAATAAAAAGCACATCTAATTCGAATAATTACTACTACATGAGTGGATATAAACAATGGGGCCCCTCAATAATTGTGCCTGAACAGCCTACTTCTTCAGGAAATTTGGCCTTATCTTTTCACAATACGGGAGATAGCTATGTGAGATTCTACGGTAGTTCATCATCAGACAACATTTACTCAGGTTGTTCAAGCCCATCTGCTATTTTTGTTGGAATTACAAGTACAGGTTTTATTTCATATTATAGTCAGCGTTATTCTTGCAATTCTAATTTATTTGACATTGATGTAATCGACACCTCTTCAGGAACGGATTATGCCTTTGCTGGCTGGTCAAATATAGCTAGAACTGGCGAGTCAGAAACTTCTACAGATACTAGTTCAATCACCAACCATTGGTCTGACTCTCCACATACTTCAATGAGAGTACACTCTTGGGATGATACTTCATCAAGACCTGGTCCAAGTAGTAGCCATTATGTGAAGGAAGAAATTGGTTTTTCAAATACTGAAACCGTGATAGATTTAGAGAGAATCAATTCTACACATACTGCGGTATTGATTCATGGAGAATCACAAGGTCTTCGATTTGGAAATTTAACTTCCGGTGCTACAAATGATGAAAATGTATGGTTAGCTATTTTCAATGAAACTGGAGCATGGACTGATTTAGATCGTTTTTCATTCCAAACTGAATGGAATTCTGAACGTCAGAAACAGGGACTTTCAATGTCAATTTCTCCAAATGGAACAATATGGGTAACGGTTCAGTCAAATGGTTTCTTAGATGTTCCAAACATGGGTAGAACAAGTGGAACTAAATTTTGGGTATTAAGTTGGGATCCTTCTATCAGTTCATGGTCATCAATGGATGAAATCTCAGGTTGGAACAAAGGATATGCAGCATATTTTGAATCAACAATAGATGGAAACGGAGATCTCTGGGTGACAGGAAGTTGTAGATATTCAACTACAATTGTTGGTACAACCTACAGTTTTGGTAGTGATTATCGTATCTGTTTTGCTCAAAGAAATACTACAAATGGTTGGAACAATGTTTTCCGAACTGATGGAAATTACGATTCAGCATCTCTAGATGCAATCGCGGGCCATCCAGATGGTGGTGTTGTATTTTGGTCTAGAAGTGACAGATATACTACTCCAGGAGGAACTAGTTATTCTATCAGCGGTAGTTCTGCTGGGGCCTTAGTCCGTCTATATCAGAATGGTACCATGCATCTTTGGGATAGGCCGGATTGTACTTCTGGAAATAGTTGTAATTATGTTCAATCGATGGACGTAAGATCTAATGGAGATATTGTGATTGGGGGTTATTTCGAAAATTCCGTATCATTTTCAGGCTGTTGTTCTGTAAATTCTGGTGGAGCACACGACGGATATCTTGCAATGTGGAATCATTCTAATGTTGGATGGGATTGGTCTATCGCATTAGGTGGAACTTCTAACGATTATCTCTATGATGTCCGTTTTGTTGGCAATGGAAGCATAGTTGGGGTCGGACAAAAGACAGGAGTCATTAGTGTTGGTTTAACTACTCTTTCTAATGCTGGAACTGGATTTGTTGCAATGGCTTCAGATCAAGGTACTTGGTCATGGGCCCAACAACCCACAGGCCCCGTTAATGTTAGAGCAGTCGTACCTGCTTCAAACGGCTCTATTGAGGTGGCCGGAGAAATACTGTATGATAATGGAGGACCTCGGCAATTTGGATTAGATACTTTGACAACTTCAGATGGGAGTGATCTATTTATTTCCAGAATGAGCGCAGATCAAGATGCAGATGGAATAACAAATAATCGAGACAATTGTCAGAGTATTTACAATCCCGTTCAGTCAGATTATGAGTCAGATGGAACTGGAGATATTTGTGATTTAGATGATGATGGTGATGGGATTTCAGACCAATTAGACTCATGTCCTATGGGATCTTTTGGTTGGATATCATCTGCATTTACTGATTATGATGGTGACGGATGTTCAGACACGGTAGAAGATGATGATGATGACAACGATAGCATACTCGACTCTGATGATTCATGTTTGTATGGTGCTTTGAATTGGACATCATCTAATATTACAGACCATGATGGAGACGGTTGTAAGGATTCAACAGAAGATAATGATGATGATAATGATTTAATTTATGACAATCCTGATTCATGCCCACTCGGCGTTACAGGATGGACTACTTCTCCTTCTACTGATCTTGATGGCGACGGCTGTCATGACGAATTAGAGGATGATGATGATGATAATGATTCAATAGATGACGACGAAGACTATTGTGAAAAAGGAAAGACAGGGTGGACTTCTTCACCCTCATCAGATAATGATGGCGACGGCTGTCATGATTTGGAGGAAGATGATAATGATGACAATGACGATTTCCCTGATGTTGATGATTTCTGCCCGAATGGAACTGTAGATTGGAGGTCAGGTTCTGTTACTGATTATGATGGCGACGGTTGTCATGATTCGGATGAAGATACTGATGATGATGGCGATGGGATTCCAGATATTGATGACAATTGCCCTAAAGGAATTGATGGATGGAAAACAAATCCATCGATAGATATCGATTCTGACGGTTGTCATGATTGGAATGAAGATTGGGATGATGATGGCGATGGAGTAGGAGATTTAGATGATCGCTGTTCTAGAACACCATCGGGCGCATCCGCTAATACTAATGGTTGCGCTCCTGGAGAAAATCCAGATGATTCCACAAATGGAGGGGGGTCCACTGTTGTGAATAATACGTATGTTAACAATACATATGTCAATAATACATACGAGAATGAAACGTTCATCAACAACACATTTCAAAATGAAACACAAAATGAATTTTTGAATAATACATATGAGAATAATACCTATGCAAACTCTACATCAACAATTTTTGAAAATGAAACATTTCAAAATATGACTTATGTTAATGAAACCAATATTCCCAATGAACAAAATGAAACGAATAATCAATTATCTGATTTAGAGGAAACTAGTGATGAATCTGGATTTACTTTCCCAATAATTGAGATAGCAGTTATTACTCTATTAGCTGCAATTTTCTTAATTCAATTAAGTACTGTAATATCTAGAAGATCAGAAGACGATAATCTAACATCACCATTTGAGGTAGATGAAAAATCAATTTTTGAGGAAGAATTGACTGAAGAAACCAATTCAGAATTAGAGCAATTAGAGATAGAACCCTCGGAAGTTGAATTACCACCTTCAGATGATATCACTGGAACTATCGATGAGCATGGATTTGAATGGCTAGAATGGCCCGAAGGTAGTGGAATTAATTATTATCGCAAACCAGATTCTGAAGAATCTTGGGCAATTTGGGCTTCGGAATGATTCTTGAAACATGTCTTAGTCCGGAGAATTGGTAATTGTATGTCTGAGGGCGAAGGAACACCTCCTGTAGTGATTGTTCGTCCAGAAACTACGATCTCTGGTGGAACAGCAGTTCAAGAGAAAATGATTGCTGCAGCACGCGCTTTTGCTGATATACTTAAACCAACTTTTGGTCCTAGAGGGTTGGATAAAATGCTATACAAAACCGACGGTACTACTGCAGTAACAAATGACGGTGCAAAGATTGTTGCTGAATTGATGGTGAAACATCCAGCTGCTAAGGCATTTGTTAGTTTGGCTGAATCACAAGAAAATTCTTGCGGAGATGGAGTGACTCGTAGTCTGCTATTTTGTGGGGAGTTACTTGCAGAAGCCGATCGTTTGATTCGAATGGGCCTACACCCTCTAACAATCGTTGATGGTTATTTAGCTGCATTAGAGATAGTTGAGAATGAAATTTCTAGTTGTAGTACTTCGATAAATTCTGAGGATCAGAATATCTTAGAATCAATTGCAAACACTGCTCTTCGAGGAAAGTCAGCGGATCAAAATATTGGATTATTTTCTTCTTTAGCCTCAGTAGCAACAATACAAATATCTCGTTTAGTTGATGGTAAAATCCATGCAAATTCTGAAGATATTTCCATGTATCTTCAAGGAACAGGAGGATTAAATGATAGTTGTGTAATTCAAGGAGTTATTGTTCGTCGTCGAGTTTTACTCGATAGATTAGAAGGCAAATATGAAAATTCTCGTATTGCAGTGATTAGTGGCGACCTGTCTCCTCGGAGTTTGACTAGAGATGCCGAAATTGAAGTTGAAAATCCAGATCAGTTATCTCAATTTATTGATGAACAAGAAAAACTTCGAAGTTCTTTAGTCCAAAAATTACTCAATTTAGATATTCAAGCAATTATCTCAGGCGGAGAAATAGATCGAGACCTTCTTCATCATTTGGCAGATCAAGGAATATTCGTGGCTGGTGAATTTGACGAGTCTGAATTGAGGAATTTAGCATCTTCAACAGGCTCTACAATTGCTTCAAGTATTCATCATTTGGATAATACAGATATTGGTTTTGCTAAAGAAATAAGTTGCCTTAGGAAATCATCAACTGATAGAGTCGAAGACGAGATTACCATACTTGGTGGAAAATCATCTAATGTAGCCACAATCGTAGTTGGAGGAGTTGAAGGAACTGCAGGTGAAGAAGTGATTAGAGGATTACATGATGCAATTCGTAGTACAACTCTTGTTGTCAATTCGGGCAAAATTGTTCCTGGTGGAGGGTCAGTATATGCTACATTGTCATCAAACATTAGAACAGCATCTGAACAACATTCAAATCGTGCACGTTTAGCCATGGAGGCTTTTTCTAGAGCATTGGAAGTAATTCCATCCACTCTCATTGAAAATGCTGGAGTAGATGTTTTAGACACACTACTATCTCTTCGTGCAGCAACTAATGGAGATGAAAATTGGGGAATAAATGAAAATGGAAAGGTGGAAATTATTGAACCATCAATAGTCCATCCAACGGAAACAATTCTTAATGGAATTATTGGAGCGACTGAGGCTGCGTGTGGCCTTCTTCGTATAGATCAAGTTATTTCTGCACGTGGTGATTGACTTACGAATCTTCATGGTCTTGAGTCCCAGCCCACGTAAGGGGATACATCGTGAAGGACGAATCTCCTCGGGCATTGATTAGCGTATTTGACAAGGATGGAATATCTGATTTCACTAAAAAATTGACAGATTTTGGCTGGGAAATCCTTTCTACTGGGGGGACTGCTAGATTATTGAGAGAAAATGGAGTAGATGTTACAGATGTTACAGATGTTACTGGACATCCAGAGGTATTCAACGGGAGAGTCAAAACACTTCATCCAGCAATACATGCGGCAATCCTTGCCAGAGGCAATAATTCTGAAGATATGGCAACACTCGATGAGTTAGGATATCCGAGGATAGACTTAGTTGCAGTCAATTTGTATCCCTTTGAGGAAGTAGCAGCAAGAGATCCACCAGTTAGTGAAGAAGAATTGATAGAAATGATAGATATAGGTGGCCCTACTCTTGTTAGGGCTTCAGCTAAGTCTCATCAAGACGTACTAATCCTTACAGATCCAGATGATTATAACGATATTTTGCATTTGTTAGAAGAGGCAGACGGTAGTCCAAGTGGAATAAATTTGTCAACTAGACAAAGATTAGCATTAACTGCATATCAACGAACTGCTACATATGATGTAGCGCTTGCGAATACATTAGCAACTCGATTAGAATCTCTTGAACGTGATGCCTCCGAGGTTTTACCTGAGAAGCTACTCATTTCAGGAGGAATGAAAAATAATCTAAGGTATGGTGAAAACCCACATCAACCTGCAGCATTCTATCCCTCAAACGCTGTTGGTGAATCATCAAATGGATTAGCATCAGCTAAACAACATGGAGGAAAAGAACTTTCTTTCAATAATTATTTAGATTTAGATGCAGCACTACGTTTCTGCCGCTCTCACATAGGTCCAGAGTGGTCTGAGTGGCCTCATTGTTGTGTAATAATAAAACACACTAATGCGTGTGGTGTTGCAGTTTCGAAGAATCAGGTTTCTGCTTGGGATGATGCATTAGCAAGTGATCCAGAATCTGCCTTTGGTTGTGTTATTGCATTCAATACGCCAGTAACTAAATTGACAGCAGAAAAGATCGGAGATCATTTTGTTGAGTGTATTATCGCTCCTAAGTACGAAGATGGGGCACTAGATATTTTGTCTAAGAAAAAAAATCGAAGGATGCTCACTCTAGAAAATATGACTTCATTAAAAATGCAAACACAGTTCCGTGAAATTGATGGTGGGTGGTTGGCTCAAACAGAAGGCGCTCCTGTTATTGATTGGTCCCAAGTCAAATGCGTAACAAAAGAACAAGCAGATCCAAACCAAGTGGATTTAGCAAGATTTGGAGTTGCTGTATGTGCGCAGGTTAAGAGTAATTGTGTGATTTTTATTCAACCGACAGAAACAGGTTTTGCAACTGTAGGTATTGGGCCGGGGCAAACTAGTCGTGTCGAAGCGGTTCGAATTGCAGCCCGTAGAGCGGGAAAACGAGCTCATGGTGCGATGATGGTATCAGATGCATTCTTTCCTTTCAGAGATGGCATTGATACAAGTCACGAGATAGGAATCACATCTGTGGTTCAACCAGGTGGAAGTATTCGTGATCAAGAAGTAATTGATGCTGCAGATGAATACGGAATGACTATGTTGTTTACAGGTACACGGCTATTCAGACATTAGTGGCGAGTATGAGTTGGACAAACATCCTATTGTTCGGCTCCGTTAATGGTGGATTGATGGCAATCCTGATGATTCTCAACGTTATCAGTAATGTGACTGACGATGTTGATTTTGCATTGGCAATGCTTTCATTCCTTGCAGTGATTCTCATCCCGCCCTTCAGTCTTAAGCAAGCCAAACCGAATGAGGTCAGCCTAGTCCACCTGATTCCCGTATCATTTCTAACATTCATTATTCCAGTCTTCGGAGCAGCCTTTGGTGGACCAGACATGGGACCCGAGTGGCTAGTATTGATTCCAATAGCAGCAGTAGGGGGCGCTTTCTGGAGCCTTCCATTTGCTGCTTGGGACTATTTTCGGGGACCAAAATCTTACGAAGAAAGTGAATAATTTCAATCAATTCTCGTTTTTACCCATCTAAGAATGTAAATCATCCCAATTAACCCTACAACAAGGATAGTGATTGAACCTGCTGCAAATTCATCTGCACCAGTCCATGATGAAGGATTTAGCAGATTCCCATCGTCCCCNTTNGTNGATACACTCCAAACAAAGAATGCAGAAATNATAGACATTAGCCCNATCATCCCTANNATAATGAATTTNACATGAGAAGGAAGNGTTTTTCCNGTTGCATAATATTCGAACAAAGTAGGTCCAAAAAATCGATTTGATAGAGTCCATCTGAATAAACGTTCATTGGATAANGAGAANAGAAATGCTGCNGGTACAGCCCATGAAACTGAAGGCCACCCTGGAACCCAGATTCCAATAATNGCAAAAACAAGGAAGATTACNCCTAATGTAACATAGANNCGACTCTTNATTTTACTNCTTGTAACNGAATAACGCTCAACNACNGCATCGATTGTTTCNAAGCGCTGCATCAAAGANCCCTCATTTTTTTTTGGGTTTAATGATATGTATAATCGTATTGATNTGTGAATATGCTCAAGCGCTACCCCCCTATCCTATGNACATGTCTCTTAGGGTTGGNACACCTACAGATCCGTTGAGATTAGCAGTAATGATTTCAGGAAGCGGCTCCGGAATGAAGGCATTATTAGAACANACAGAACANAAAANNGCATGCTGCCATCGAACAGTCATTGTTNTTAGTGANCGTTCTGATGCCAAAGGACTTTCAATTGCTGAAGATTATGGTATTTTTTCTCTTGNCATTCCTTTACCTAAAGNAGATCATGACCTCATTTCTAGACGATTAATACATGAGGAATCTNTTCATTCAAGACTTATTGAAAATAATGTNGAGGCGATTATACTCTCNGGATATATGAGAATTTTAACTCCNAATTTTGTTTCAAAATGGGAAGGTAAAATATTGAATATTCACCCCTCATTATTGCCNAAATTCCCTGGAGCTCANGCTCATCAAGANGTTCTTTCTTCNCAAGAAANAGAATCTGGATGTACAGTTCATTTTGTTGATTCNGGNATGGATACAGGTGCAATTATTGAACAATCAACNGTNNCAGTTTTCCCNGATGATACANTAGAATCNTTACANGNAAGAGTGAAGATTGTAGAACACAAATTATATCCAAAAGTAATTGATGACTTNTCGAAGGGNAAAATNCGATTGATANATGGAGAAATAATTAGNTTGGAAAATCATNTGGATAATTGAGGTTTTTCAGAGCATTCGGATTCNTCAATTCTTTCCAGTTTAATTTTTTAAAATTATCAGAATTTACAAATTTTCTCAATGNCATTGGTTTTGAATTTGACATTATTTCTAATAAATTNGAAGAGTTNACTTGCATTAACAGAGGTTCNGGNCCNTNTTTACTCCANGGAACAACACCTATTTTTTCTTGATTNTTNTTCAAAATGTTNGTTAATTGTCGTATAGATTTNCCNTCAAACCAAGGAGAATCAACAGAGATAATTTGTACAATTTCATTGNTAGGAAGTGAAAATTTTANCACATCCCAAATCCCNTTTGAATCATCTGAATCAATTANNGTCTCTACATTATTTTCAAANATATTTTTTATCAATTCTGATTGTTTAGAATCTCTTACAGACACAACAATTTGAGAAANNCCCCCATCTTTGAGATTATTAGCAACAATNTCAATCAACATCTTCCCATCTAGAAGGAGACTNGCCTTATCAGATCCCATTCGAGTAGATCGGCCACCAGCCAAAATTAGTCCTTGAATTAAATCACCTACCGCAAGTCATCTAATCTACGGGCAGCATGNTCAATTTCAGCTAATAATTCTCTTGTTCGTTCAATCAATGTTTCACGTTCTCTTTTCTTGTTTGCNTTAGAAATCCAATGCATCAAAATTCCGATATCTTCAGCATCTCTTGCAATTGTCCATTCTAAAACNCTCTCAACAATTGGTTCATTTGCTGGAACTACTGAGTTACTCATAGTTAATGCAAATCTAGTTCGTCTTTGACAGTTACGAATTTATTCCACAGTTTTGTTTCGNATTCGTCGAATTAGACTATCACCATCTGGTAGTTCGATATTAACTAATTTTTCTTTGATNGAATTTGAAATATTATTCTTTTTTGAAAANTGATNCATTCCTAAAATTCCCAANTATTGTTCAGCGATAGTNCCTTCTAGTAATTTAGAACCCANNTTTTCATCTATCATTGAACAGTTTGCTCTACCCATTTCTTCAATATGTAGAAGCATTACTTCNAATGGAATNCTACCACNTTTNTTTTCNANATGTGTAATTAATTCTGCTAGAGTGATCCATTTCCAGTTGATGTCTATTTCTTTNTCAGGTAGATTAGCCAATAANATTGAAGATAANACCAAGTCTTCTCTTCCAAANCTTTTCCACAATCTTCCAATGATATTTTCTATTTTTTCTGGATGTGAAATATTAGTAAAAATCCAAGATGCGATNCTACGTAATTCGGGTTCTGCAGTACCTAGATGAAAAGAATAGCCNGCATCAAGTCCAATTCTNTCNGTAGTAGATTTTATNGAAAGTGCAGGAATTCCAATCGGATATGCATCTCGAATATGNTTTAGAACTAATTTTGGTTTTTTNAATGAACGTTTATCAATAGATGAAAGATAGTCATCCAACGGATCTTCCACCGAATCACTTCCGTAATTTNTTCTTTATTTTATCTACAAATGTAGATGANGNATCTGTATNTTCTCTCCTTTGTTTTTCTCTCATTGGTTCAATAATTGCANTCGCCTCATCTTTTGAAAAATGCAATTCNTCTCTGAGACATTTCATNACAGCAGCTTCATCATCAGATTCATCTTCATTAAAATGCACAGTCAACCATGATTTGCGATAAAGGTCNACACGCTCTTTTCGAGTCATTTCTCTNCCTCCATCAATTTCTTCACCGCGAAGCACGGCTTCGTANACCTTTAGNGGATCACCNTCATCTAGTTCTAATTCTCTCCCAATAGCAATNATCAATCGNTTTTCTTCTTGAGTAAGGACTCCATCAGCAAGAACTACCCGTATCACCGCTGAGAAGACATTGAGTGTCTCTGGTGCTCCGGTCATGAATATCGTAACCATCTATCCTCCTTGAAGGCTATCAATGAAAATTTGAACAATTTACTTGAAGAAATGCCGGTGGGTTAATCCATGATGTTCCATCCGTTGTAGATATCCAAGTCACACTCATGACCGATTTTCGGTCTCGTGCCCGCCGGACGGCGGGGATTTGTCTTAGACAGTCTGTGTGAGTGGTATGAGGAATCAATATGGCAGCAGAACCAAAGTACGTGATTGAAGCGAGTATTAAGACAGATGGTACAGTTCAAAGAAAAGATGTCGTTGGGGCAATTTTCGGACAAACTGAAGGCTTACTAGGCGAAAGCCTTCAATTACGTCAGATGCAACGAAAAGGAAGAATAGGGCACGTAGATGTCGAATTAGAAAATCAAAGAGGAAAGGTCCAAGGTATCATTAGATTACCCACCATGATTGATCAAGTGACAACGGCTGTTATTGGTGCATCATTGGAAACGATAGATAGAATCGGTCCTTGTCATGCAGTTATCAAAGTCAAAAAAATTGAGAATGTACGTTCTGCAAAGCGAACTCAAGTTGTAGATCGTGCAAAAGATCTTTTGATACAAATTGTGAATGCAGGTTCTGCCGAATCTTCAAACATTCTCGACGAAGTTCGTTCAGTCTTGACATTAGGAACTGAGACTGATTTTAATGGTATGACTTGTGGTCCAAATGCTGTTGAAAGCACTTCACTCATTATTGTCGAAGGCCGTAATGATGTTCGAAATTTGTTAAAACATGGAATTAAGAATTCTATTGCTACTATGGGTGCTGGTATTACCAAAGAGTTAGTTGAATTGGCTCAAAAGAAAAAGAATGTTACTGCATTTATGGATGGAGATAGGGGTGGAACATTACTACTCGTAGAATTAGAAGGTGCATTGGGCAAATCATTGACTCATGTTGCATTAGCTCCAACAAGTAGGGAAGTAGAACATCTTGAGGGTAAGGTGATTACAAAATGCTTGAATCAAAAAGAGCCAGCATCGAAAATAATTTCGAAACTTAAGGCAGATTTGGATAAGCAAGACACAGAAGTCTTAGGTAAAAAAGAAGATTTGTCTCCAGTCGAAGTTCCAGATAACGTTCGAGATTGGAAAGAAAATTTTGAAAGTTTGGCTAAGAACAAAGCATGTTTTGTCCTAGAGAATGGAGAACTTTCAGATCCCGTAGGTGCTAGTAAACTTGCTACGGAGGCTGAAAATATATCTGGAGCATTAGGAATGCTGTTCAATGGAAAGGTAACATCTAGAACACTCGAAATAGCCCAGACTGCAAATATATCTCAGATTTTAGCATCATCAGTGAATGAAGATACCTTAGAAGGAATCGATGTTTTTGTATTAAGTGACCTTTGATTATAATTCGATAATTCCACTAGAAGTGGCAACTAGTGCATTAGTTGAAAATTCCTTAATTTCTGCAATCAAATCTTCTGTTTTAGATGGTAAAGGCATTTTATCAAACCCAATTGGTAATTGAATTCCAGGTCCAGGAACATCATCTAACACCTCTTGTAAACGATCTATATTTTGGATAATTCCTCCATTATCATCCCAACACCGGCGATGTTCACTTCTTACACGAATCCATTTCTCGATATTCACAAGTAAAGGAAGTAATTTGCCAACTATTTCCTCCTGTTCCTTTCGATTTAATTTAGATTCAATCATTGGCATTAATCTTAGTATACGTTGAATTCTAAGATCACGAGGGCGGGAAGATTCTAAAATTACTGGATCTCTATTTCCTACTCCAAGTATTTTCCTAAGAGGAAGATTAGAAATTTTATCATCATAAATTTCTTCTCTTTTAGTATCTATTTCCGTATTTTCATCTTCGTTAATTTCTAAATCTAGAATTTCATCTGAGGAGACATCTTGAATTTTGTTTACTTTTGGTATATCTATGAAATCTTCACTTACTACATAATTTTCAATAATTTCTTCAGATTGATCTATATTTTCTTCATTATCCATTTCTTCATTATTGGAAATTATGATTTTATTATCGAAATTAGGCTTTGACCACGTTGATTCTTTAGTCTCTTCATTATAGTAGAATAATCTCCCATCTGCTGCCTTTCTTTCTACCCATTTATTCTCTCTAATACTCTCGGATGATTCAATTTCTTGTCTCAAAGTAGTCATTTCATTAGTTTGAATAATAGTTTTTCTTAATTCAGTATTTCTAATAGTTTGTTTCTTAATTTCAAGATTTCGTATTAATTCTTCCTCAAATATTTTTTCTTCAAATTCTCCAATAGTCCAATCATTGGAATCAGTGACATCCATACCTAGATATTCAGCACGTTGGTATAACATCATTAAATGGCGTTCTTGCCTTCTAGAAATTTTGTCAATTTCTTCCATTTCAAATTGGAGAGTATTATGAAGATGCCAATCTTGAATTACACTTTCTTGAATTTCGTTGATTCTTTCACTGTCTATTGATTGATCTAGATAATCAATTGAATTAAGAATTGAAATTGCTATTTCTGCCAATGATCGTAACCCGTCAATCTTTTGATCCAATTCCCATATATTATTTCCTTCAGAAAGTCCACCAATTAATTCTAAATTCAGTCCGTAATTTTTCCATTCTTCAGTCTCTACTTGTATATTTTCACTTATTTGTTTTTGTTGATCAGTTAATTCGTCAATCAAAGTTAGAATTTTTTCGTACGAATCAACACGCCCTATCCAATCTGGATGTTTCCGTCCTGCTTTATCCAGAAGATTACGTAAAATTATAGATTTTTCTTTGACTAAATTCCAATGTTTTTCAAGTTCCTCTAAATTTTCTTCAAACTCCCATAATTGATTGTCTGTTAGAATTTCTGAATCAGTAATAATCAGACCATTTTGAGACCAATAATCCAATCGATGTTTAATCTCTTCATTACTTTCTAGAATATCTCGAATCTCATCTTTAACATCCAATTCTAATTGTTTTATTGGACTGCTATTTCCATTAAGTCTTGCATTTTCAATAATTTCCAATCCCATTTTAGCCTCATTTGGTCTTCTCTCTTCAAATCGGAGAATATCTCTTTCCAATGCTTCAATTCGGTCTTCTAATTCTAACCATTCAGAAACCTCTTCAAACTTTTGTGAAAGATTTGCATGCTCTGAAAACTCTAACTTCCATCCCTTTCGTTTGAGAATATTCTTCATATCTTGAAGGATTACTCTTCTTTCTCTTTGTTTAGCTTCTAAATTTTCAATTGCTTTCCTTACTTCATCTCTTGGCGCAATATTTTCAATTGCTTGAATCACTTCTCTTGTTTCTTTAGGAGGGTTATGATCAATAGATCCCAATCGTCTAAGCCATGCAGCCAATTCAATAGATCTACCTTCCATTGACCATTGATCTCTCATTTTTTCAGCAGATGCAATCCAAGGAGTTGTTGCAACAATCATAACATTGTATCTTGCTCGAATATCTTCTAATTCGGAAGGATGTTGTAATAATCGCTTTTTCATACCTTCTGCAGCTTCACTTAGTGATTTTGGAACACTATCTAACATCGATATCAATTTTTTTGCATTTTCTAATGTTTCTTGAACGAATAATACTGAATCACTATCTGGATTTTCTCCCAACAAGATTGTAATTCCTTCTTCACTAAACCCTTCTTCAGTGAAGTGTTGTAGATACCCGGTCCAGTCAGTCACGCATCCACCTTATGCCTGAATCATATACGCGCCATTTGAAGGATGGTGTTGTTCCTTGCCATATATCCTCTGAAGAAGGGTTTGGACAATCGTCCGAGTTGATAAAATCGGCTTATACTATCTTTTCAAAGGGAAGTGGCTAAGTGTGGTGAAGTACGAACTGAACCAATGGATCCTCTAACTAGTGGATTGATTGCTTTACTCGCGATTGTAATTGGCGGTTCAGTTTATGCATTACAACAAATGAACGAACGCATAAATCAACTACAATTTTCTTCTTCTTCACATGATGCATCAATTGAAGACGATATGACGATTTTAAGCAATGCACTGAACGAATTAATCGATGAAGCTGACGCAAGTCGACGCTTATCAGGATCAGATACGTTACTGAGGTCTCAACAACTAATTGAATCTTTGACTGAAGGTTCAAAATTTGAAATTTCTAGTTTCAACATTTCTCTAAGAAATCTTCTCTCATTATTTCAAGAATCGACATTAGAAGAAGACATGAAGAGATTGGACCCAATACGTCGAGAACTCTTAGTTAATCATATACAAATTATTCAAGAAAATAATGTTGAAATGAAATCTCTCTTTGAAAGGAATGACGTCCAATGTAGGATTTTTTCTTTTATTTGTAATTATATTGGATTCCGAGACCTTGCACTTTCAAGCCTTCTTGAATCTGAGAGTATTGCTCCACGACATGAAGACACTCTTCGAAGGTTAGCAGCAATTGCTAGAGAAAGTGGAGATGATACATTCTTGAAAACTCGTTTAGATCGATTGCTTCAATTATATCCAGATGATCCTGAATTGTTGAGAGAAAGAGCCCATCTATTATTCAGGATAGGAGATCCAGATGCAGAATTAGATTCTAGACGCTTGGAAGCCTTAGGATTACAAAATGCTGCAGACCGAGCTCTATTGGCTGGATTAAGAGAGAGAGCAGGAGATCCAGCTTCAGCACTTGAAGAGGTAAATGAAGCTCTTCGAGAAAATCCAGAAGATTCAGAATCTTGGTATCTTAAAGCCAAATTACATTATATTCGAAATGAACCTGGAAGAGCTCTTAATGCATTAGATCAGTTGTTTAGTCTTGATAGACAACATGGTCCTTCATGGGCATTACAATCTAAATTGTTATCAAATGAACCTAATAGATTAGAAGATGCATTGAAGGCAGCCACTCATGCTGTTGCATTGGGTGAATCTGAATGGATTTTAAAAGCAGATTTATTGATGCAACTTGATCGATTTGAGGAAGCCATATCTTCACTTCAATCAGTATTGGATATAGATCCAGATAATGGATTAGTGAGAGCCCATTTATCCCTATTGCATATGTTAGATGATAACAATGAGGTTGCAAGAAAAATTCTTGTTGAATCATCTTCAAAGGCATGGGAATGTTCAGAAATGCATATTCAGAAAGGCAGACTAGTTCTTGGAGAAGCAGATGTTGCTAGAGATGGTACAGGATTACATGATCGTGGCTTAGTTAAAGGTGCATTGACATTTTTTGATACCGCACTTTCTTATGATAGGGAATCCGCTTTAGCATGGGTAGGACGTGCTAGAACACTTCGCCAACTAGGAGAACTTGATGAAGCAGAAGTATCGATTGTTCGAGCATCACGTCTAGATAATGAAGATCCAATGATATTAGCCGAATATGCTCTTTTGAGAATAGATCAGGGAGAGATTTCTGAAGCAGAAAGATTAGTCCATGAGGCTGAAACCTCACTCTCTGACAAGGATGTTTTACATTATATTAGAGGTTTAATTGCAGCAGAATTAGGTAATTATCCAGAAGCCCGACGACGTTTCGATACAGTTTTAGTTCAAGATCCAAAACATGTACGTGCTCGTTTAAATCGTGCAACTGTAGCAGTTTTGATGAATGATCATTCTTTGGCCCTTGAAGATTCAGAATTATTACTCAAACAATATCCTGACCTTGATTTAGCAAGATTAAGACGAGCAGAATCTCTCATGGGTTTAGGTAAATGGGAATGGGCAGAAGTAGCATTGAGAGAGATTATTGAGAGAAAACCCGGGCATGTTCCAGCATTGATTTCCATGGGGGCAACGCTCTGTGCTTTAGACAGAGCAGAAGAAGCACTACCTCCATTGGATGAGGCAATTCGATTAGAATCAGATAATCCAGATGCTTGGCATATGAGGGCTCAATTTTACGTGGAGCAAGGGGCATTACCTGCAGCATTAGCAGATTTTGAATCGGCTATCCGTGCCCAACCATTACATATGGAATCATTGTTACATGCAGCAGCGATTGCTCATGAAATTGGACCTTTAGATAGAGCAGAATCATGTTGGAGAAGAGTTTTGAATGAAGATCCAACTAATAACATAGCAAGAACTAGATTAGAAGAATTATTGAGTAAAAAAGTCGTTTAATCCGTTAGGTTGAATTTGTTCTTTATGTTGCGTTAACCATGCCTTCTGCCAGAGGATTAGAGCCAGGCGATACTGCTGCTGATTTTGAATTACGAAATGCCCGTTCATTTGTAATGGATGAAACACACTCCGATCAATCAAAAAGTCTATTCAAACCCATTCATATGACACTTGAACAAACAATTGGTGAAACTGGGGGAGTGATTATGTTTACTTGCAATCATTGCCCATATGTTGTTGCCAGTGAGGAAAGAATAGAGTCCATTGCATCCTTATGTCGAGAGAATGGATTAGGCTTTGTTGGTATAAATTCCAATGATCCCATTGTTTATTCTAGTGACAACTGGGATAATATGATAATTCGGGCTAGAGATATGACATATCCATATTTGCATGACTCTGATCAATCAATTGCACGTGCATATGGGGCTGAACGGACCCCTGAATTTTTTCTAATTAATGGAAATGGAATCATTGTTTACAGGGGCCGTCTCGATGATTCGCCTAAAGATCCTACTAAAGCAACGACTAGTGAATTAGTTGATGCAATTAATTCAACACTTTCTAACAGCCCCATTGGAATTAATCGAACAGATCCTATAGGTTGTTCAGTAAAGTGGAAGGAATAAGGATGCGTTTAGGCCTCCCTGCTCGAATTTTTGCAACATTGTTGAAGGTATTTCCGAGTAAGATTGGAGATCGTATGTGGCGTTGGTGGTACCAACGTCTTGCTAAATCTAAAGCATGGGGAGATTTTGGATTCATGAATTATGGATTTATTGACGAAAATCCACCCGTATTAGATCCAGAAGACGAATCAGATAGATTGTTCATTCAATTATATCATATGAATATTCGAGATATTGAATTGAATGGTAAAGAAGTATTAGAAATAGGTTCAGGTAGAGGAGGCGGTGCGAGTTGGATTGCAAGAACCTATTCCCCTCAATCTCTGACAGCTTTAGATTATTCAGGAGCTGCAGTTAATTTGTGTAATCGAATGTATGGCCGCCAAAAAAATTTACAATTCGTTGAAGGAAATGCAATGTCTCTTTCTTTTGAGGATGAATCATATGACATAATTTACAATGTAGAATCTAGCCATTGTTACAGCAACATGTCTCAATTCATCTTAGAAGTATATCGAATATTAAAACCAGGAGGATATTTTGCTTGGACCGATTTTAGAGATAAGAAAACAATAGAATCCATACACAAATTATTCCTTTCATCAGGATTTGAAATAGAGTCACAGTCTGATATAACTGAAGAGGTAATTGCAGCATTAGATCAAATAAGTGATGATAAACAATCTCGAATTAAAAGTGGAACTGGCATAATAATTAGACGCAGCTTTGAGACATTTGCAGGAGTTCGCGATACCCCTGTATATGACTCTTTTATCAAAGGAGATTTAGGTTATTACAGATATCTTCTTAGAAAATAATCGAAAGGATTCGACCAAAGAAAAGGAAATATCGATTTCTTGATCGAGGACTGGGACAAGCCCATGTGCCCTAAGGGGCTTAGATTGATGTTCAGGCACGCCCGGCAACAATCTTTGGTGTTACGATTACTGTAGCATTGTCTGCTACCTCGACATTAGCCAATTCACTGCGGTTGACCATGCGACCATCCACAAAAATCCACTTTTCATTGTCGAGTGTAGAAATCTCTTGGCGAAGTTGTGCTTCACTTAGAGAATTCATTATTGTATCACCAGATTCGTTAACGATGCGCAATGTAATATTACTCATGTATTCTTCCTCCTTTGTTAGCGTTCGAAATCGTTCGTTTTACGTCCTAAGACAATAGTGTAACATGTCCAGAGTATATCAACCAAATCTTATGCATCAGTTGATCTGTGGTGATTGTTGAAAATATCATCAATGACTAAACTGTAATCTTTCTCAAGTCTTTTCAGTCTGTTTGTGGTAATTCCTAACCAGTCTGCAATTCTTTGCTTAAGTCTTGATTGTCCTCTCGCTTTCGTTGAACGTACAGTTAGACCTGCAGTCACTAACCTGATATTTTGTCCAGATAGATAGGCATGTCCTCTCGCTTCTTCTAGCATTGCCCAAATCTCTGTAATCATCATCCTAGCATTCATTGTTCCAAATTTCTCTTCTAATGAAGGTCTTAAATCATCAATAGCAGCACGAATATCCGCTTCACTCCATGTTCTTCCTTCACTGAGCCTCCCTGGTGAAATTCCCATTCTAGGCACTGATTGACTCTGATTTCCTTGTTCAATAATCAAATCTTCAGCTTTCCAAATA
The DNA here is from genome assembly GCA_002702985.1 of Methanobacteriota archaeon. Taxonomy (GTDB): domain Archaea; phylum Thermoplasmatota; class Poseidoniia; order Poseidoniales; family Thalassarchaeaceae; genus MGIIb-N2. Next base: position 1,409 of record PADI01000035.1, on the reverse strand, counting down.
ATTGTAAGATACTTCTTGATATTCATTGACTCTCTAATCAGATGATCATGATGAACATCTAATGCAGTGGCTAATTGTTTTGTTGGTAGTGCGACTCCCATTATTCTAGCAGCTATATTCATTACAGCTATTGCCACCATTCTTGTTGAATAATTTCCGTTTCTAGTATCGTCATCGCCAGTTTTCTGAGCATGTCTAGTTTGGTTGAGTGGTAGAGGAACATCTTCTCCATTATTCATCTGTTTCATTGCTTCCCACATCACAGAATTACCTCTTCTTTTCTCGTGTTCCTCTGTAGAGTGAGTTTGAGCTAGAATCTTCTTTGCCAAAGTCTTCATTACTCTAGAACCCGCCATATTATTCTCGATGAAACGCTCAACATCAGTTTTCAACCAAGTTCTTTCGGCTCTTGAATTTCTATCAAATCTGCTATTTCTCAATCTCTCTTGTCTATTGTATACAACAGGTCTGCCCGCAGCATCTCTAGTGGAGCCCCATGTTTTACTTTCATCACTACCGAGTCTGTTAGAATTCATTTCTCTCTCTATCTGACCTTCACTATTCATGAATTGAGTGACATTATCGTCTAATTGGTCTTCAACAATACATCCACAAATAGTGCAATGATACTCGGCCCTTACATCATCGTGCTCAAATTCATTACTACCACATTCTACACAATTCTCTTTCATCTCCATATGTTCACCTCTTTTGGCCGCCGGGAAATTGGATTCAGATGAGTAAGGTGCTTGAACTTTTCCCTTGAATCTTAATTTCTAATCCAATTTCTTACAATTTCTCTAGAAATCGATTAGTTCTCAACAGGAATGTAACTTAGCATCGAGAGTATTTAAACCCTTCAAAATTAACATTTTCTTAATGGTCTTAATTGGTCTTCGTTGAATTCAATATACGGAGTTTTAGCTAACCGTTTTGATGAAAATCTTCTATCATGAGAAACCTCTTCTCCAACCCAACTAGGACATAAGAATTCATCATTTTCATCACCAAGTTCAATTTCTGTGAGCCATAACCCCTCATTCAATCCCAGAAATTGATCTAATTCCCACAAATACCCATCTTCTGCCATAATTTTCCATCGCCGTTTTTCCACCATAGGCCAATTTGATTCCACAAGTAATTCCTCAACCAACCGATAATTTTGTAACTCCCATTCAAATTCTATTCTAGAAATTCCATTTGATTTTCCTTTGATACATAGAATTGCATCCTCGTTATCTAGTCGTATTCGGATTGTAGTATTTTCAAGATTGATTAATTCACAAATCTTACTCTGCCATTCAGCCCTTATGTCAGAAACCAATTCTAATTTATTTAGGGTAATTTTAGTGTTATATTCAATCATTGATGAAGGAATATACCATTGTCTAAGATGAGTATTATCTTGG